>NZ_JBXUGP010000034.1:0-51069 GCF_057180605.1 Serratia sp. HNCC26DJ206 | reverse complement strand
ACCGAAGCGACCTTTCTTTGCAGTGACGATGCCGGGATTAATGGCAGCCGCAACCACCGTTACCACCACAACCGCCTTTCTTACCATGGTCATGACCTTCATGGTCATGACCGTGACCACCGCAGCAACCGTCACCGTGTTCGTGGTGATGGTCATGTTCGCCATGCACGTGCCCGTGAGCCAGTTCTTCTTCAGTGGCTTCGCGGATCGCAACCACTTCTACATGGAAGTTCAGGTTCTGGCCAGCCAGCATATGGTTGCCATCAACCACCACGTGATCGCCATCCACTTCGGTGATCTCAACCGGGACCGGGCCCTGATCGGTATCAGCCAGGAAGCGCATGCCTACCTGCAGTTCGTCAACGCCCATAAAGACGTCTTTCGGCACGCGCTGCACCAGGTTTTCGTCATAGTCACCGTAAGCTTCGTTAGCGCCGACATGTACATCAAAACTATCGCCCGCATCGTGGCCTTCGAGTGCTTTTTCCAGACCTGCAATCAGAGAACCATGCCCATGCAGATAGTCCAGCGGTGCACTCACCGGAGACTCATCAACCAAAACACCGTCTTCTGTACGTACTTGGTAAGCCAGGCTGACCACCAAGTCTTTTGCTACTTTCATGATATCTCCTACCGTTGGAAACTAAATCGGTGAAGATTGTATAGGAAATCTGCACCGCTGTACCCTTCAGCATAAAAAATCACGGCAGATATACCCTAAATAATTCGAGTGGCATGAAGGCGGCGACGCATCGAATCCCCAAGAGCATAGATCACTATGTGACTGGGGTGAGCGAACGCAGTCAACACACCTGCAACTTGAAGTATGACGGGTATAACGTTACTCGGGGTGAAAAATACCAATCACCTGTTCCTGCGGACGAACGTGCTTTTCCACCTGCTGTTCGGTCTGGCGCTGATGGTGGCCACATTTGACGCACTCCACCGCTTCAACCTGATCTTCACGCCAGACCGCCAGCGTATCCATTGCGTTACAGCTTGGGCACACCGCCCCAGCGATAAATCTTTTACGTGTTGCAGACATCATTGCGCTCCAAGTTATTCGTGTTCATCCCAACCATCATACTGCCGTTTTTCTTTTTGCATTTCGCGATGGAACAGCTCTTCCAGTTCACGCCGGGCTTCCTTCACGCGGGAAATCTGCGCCACGTCGCCCTGGTGAGGCGGCATCAGCTCACGCAGCATTCGCATGTCCAAGCGGCGAAAATGCTGCTGCGCACGGTAAGCCTGATGCGGATGCATGCCGAGTTCCGTCAACGCTTTGCGCCCCAACTCCAAGGCGCTGGAGAAGGTTTCGCGGCTGAATTGCTTCACCCCAGCCTGTAACAGCTCATGCGCTTCCACACGGCCACGAGCGCGCGCCAACAGGGTGAGATTAGGGAAATGTTTCTGGCACAGATGAACAATCGCCATCGTGTCTTCCGGTTCATTACAGGTAATCACGATAGATTTGGCTTTCTCTGCCCCGGCAGCACGCAGCAGTTCCAGCTCCGTCGCATCACCGTAATAGACCTTATAGCCATAGCGGCGCAGCACACCCACCGCGCTAACATCGCGCTCCAGCACGGTGATGCGCATCTTGTTGGCCATCAGCAAACGGCCGATCACCTGACCAAAACGCCCGAAACCGACGATGATCACCTGCGGATTGTCATCTGCAACGTACGGTGCTTCTTCACCCTCATCTTTTCTGGCGTTGTAGCGGCGCACCAGAATGTGGTCAATAACCTGCATCAGCATCGGCGTAGTCATCATCGATATCGTCACCACCACCATCAACAACGCAAGTTGCTCGCTATCTAACACATGCAGGGCCGAGGCGGCAGAAAACAGCACGAAGGCAAATTCCCCCCCTTGGCTCAACACGCCGGCAAACTGCAGGCGGACCGAACTGCGTAAACCGAAAATACGCGCCAATCCATACAACACACCTGATTTCACCATAACCAACATCAGCACGCCCAGCAGCACTTCCGCCAGGTGGGTATACAGCACGCCAATATTAAGAACCATCCCCACCGAGATAAAGAACAGCCCAAGCAACAGCCCCTTGAACGGCTCAATAGCGATTTCCAGTTCGTGGCGATATTCGCTTTCGGCCAGCAATACACCGGCGATAAAGGTCCCGAGCGCCATGGAAAGGCCCAGCGTTTCCATGAACAGCGCCGCCCCCAGCACCACCAACAACGCTGCGGCAGTGAAGATTTCACGCACGCCAGAAGAGGCGATATAGCGGAACAACGGGCGCAGCAGAAAGCGGCCACCAATCAACATGCCGCCAAACGCCGCCACCTTAAGAGCGATTTCCGCCCAGTCATCGCTGGTGCCACCGCCACCGGCAAGAATCGGGATCAGAGCCAACGCGGGGATCACCGCCATATCCTGGAACAGCAGCACCGAGAACCCCAATTGCCCCCCTTCGTTGCGATTCATGCCTTTTTCACGCATCAGTTGCAGTGCCATCGCGGTGGAGGACATCGCCAGACCAATCCCGCCGATCACCGCTGCCTGCCAGGCAAAATGGCTGAAATACAGCAGCGCGCCCAATATCGCTGCGGTGAGCAACACCTGCCCGGCACCCACCCCGAAGATCGAACGGCGCAATTCCCACAGCTTGGACGGGTTCAACTCCAGCCCGATGATAAACATCAGAAATACTACGCCAAGCTCAGAGAAGTGCAGGATCTCAGCCACATCACGGATAAAACCTAATCCCCACGGGCCAATCGCGATACCGGCGATCAGATAGCCCAATACCGCACCGATCCCCAAACGGCGGGCAATGGGCACGGTCACTACGGCAGCGAACAGGAACAGCAATATCGCTGTCAATAAGGACGACCCCTCCATCACACTCTCCCTGTATGCGGTAACGGGTTACGCAGCCAATCACCGTAAGCGTTGGCATGACTTTTCAATACTTCGGGTTTTTGCCGACGTGCCCAATAGACAACCATCGGTGTCAACCAGTGCATATGGCACATGGCAGCAGTCAGCTCAAACGGGCGCAGAATATCTTCGATCGAATAACGGTTATAACCCTCGGTACGATAAGCACCTTCCGGTTCGCCGGTGGTGACCACTGAACGCCAGTATTTACCTGCCAGCGCATTACCGCCCACGCCGCTGGCAAAGCCGCGCGACAGTACGCGATCCAGCCACTCTTTCAGCAAGGCCGGGCAGCTATAAGTGTAGATAGGATGTTGAAAAACAATAACCTGATGTTCGCGCAGCAGTTGTTGTTCATGGTGGATATCAATAAAAAAATCGGGATAGTGCGCGTAGAGATCGTGCACGGTGACATGTTCCAACTGCTGTGCCGGTTGTAACAAAACCCGGTTTGCTACCGAGTCCTGGGATTCCGGATGGGCATACAGCAGCAAAACCTTAGGCGGCTGCGACATCATTCCCCTCCAAAGCGTCGTCAGGGTAGCGGATTTCCGTTACCATGCAGCGCAAAGACCAAAAAGGCTAATAATAGGACAGCAAGCGTCCTATTAACTTACAATCATCTCAATTTAACATACTCTGAACATACGGCGCTTTATGATTGTTTTCTCCTCGCTACAAATCCGACGCGGCACTCGCGTCCTGTTGGACAACGCCACGGCGACGGTTAATCCCGGTCAGAAAGTCGGCTTGGTGGGTAAAAACGGCTGTGGAAAATCCACGCTGCTGGCCATGCTGAAGGGCGAGCTCGCCGCAGACGGTGGCAGCTACACCTTCCCTGGCAACTGGGCGCTGGCCTGGGTGAATCAGGAAACGCCAGCGCTGGATGTCCCCGCTCTTGAGTATGTGATCGATGGTGACCGGGAGTTTCGTCAGCTCGAAGCCGAATTACAGTTGGCAAACGATGTCAATGACGGCCATGCCATTGCCACGCTGCACGGCAAGCTCGATGCCATCGATGCCTGGACCATCCGTTCCCGCGCCGCCAGCCTGCTGCACGGTTTGGGCTTCTCCAACGAACAGTTGCAAAGCCCAGTACGTGCCTTTTCGGGCGGCTGGCGCATGCGCCTTAACCTGGCGCAGGCCCTGGTTTGCCGCTCCGATCTGCTGCTGCTCGACGAGCCGACCAACCACCTGGATTTGGACGCTGTGATCTGGCTGGAACGCTGGCTGAAAAGCTATTCAGGCACCTTGGTGCTGATTTCGCATGACCGCGACTTCCTCGATCCGATCGTCGATAAAATTCTGCATATCGAAAATCAGACCATCAACGAATACACCGGTAACTACTCCTCGTTCGAGCGCCAACGCGTCACCAAGCTGGCACAACAGCAGTCGCTTTATCAGAGCCAGCAAGAGAAAGTGGCGCATCTGCAAAGCTACATTGATCGCTTCCGCGCCCAGGCCACCAAAGCCAAACAGGCGCAGAGCCGCATCAAAATGCTGGAACGCATGGAGCTGATTGCCCCGGCGCACGTCGATAACCCGTTCAGCTTCAGCTTCCGTCAGCCCGAAAGCCTGCCGAATCCGCTGCTGCGGATGGAAAAAATCAGCGCAGGTTATGGCGATAAAGTGATCCTGCAATCGATCAAGCTCAATCTGGTTCCCGGCTCACGCATTGGCCTGCTGGGGCGTAACGGCGCGGGTAAGTCGACGCTGATCAAGCTGCTGGCTGGCACGCTCGAACCGCTGAGCGGTGAAATTGGCTTGGCAAAAGGCATCAAGCTCGGGTATTTCGCCCAGCATCAGCTGGAATTCCTGCGCGCCGATGAATCACCGCTGCAACATCTGAGCCGCATTGCACCACGCGTGCTGGAACAGCAGTTGCGTGATTACCTCGGCGGCTTCGGCTTCCAGGGCGACAAAGTCACCGAAGTGACCGAGCGTTTTTCCGGTGGCGAAAAGGCACGGCTGGTACTGGCGTTGATCGTCTGGCAGCGCCCTAATCTGCTGCTGCTCGATGAACCGACCAACCACCTGGATCTGGATATGCGCCAGGCGCTGACCGAAGCGCTGATCGATTTCGAAGGCGCATTAGTGGTGGTTTCGCACGATCGCCACCTGCTGCGCTCCACCACGGACGATCTGTATCTGGTGCACGATGGCCAAGTGGAGCAATTCGCCGGGGACTTGGACGATTACCAGCAGTGGCTGAGTGATCTGCAAAAGCAGCAGGCCCAGCAGGATGCCACACCCAAACAGGATAACGGCAACAGCGCGCAGGCGCGTAAAGACCAAAAGCGCCGTGAAGCCGAATTCCGCACGCAAACCCAGCCGCTGCGCAAGCAGATCGCCAAGCTGGAACAGCAAATGGAAAAATTGGGGGCCGAATTGGCGGCGGTGGAAGAACAACTGGCAGACTCAGCGCTGTATGACATCAGCCGTAAAGCCGATTTGACCGAATGCCTGCAAAAGCAGAGCCAGGCTAAATCCGCGTTGGAAGAGACCGAAATGACCTGGCTGGACGCGCAAGAACAGCTGGAGAATCTGACTCAGGTATTTGAATCAGAGAGTTAGTCATCCCGTTACGTCAGTCACTGGGGTTCACCTTGCAGAGCAGGGTGAACCCATGATTTAAGTTGAGCCAACCCAATACCCCCGCAGACACGCTTAAATCCCCTCATAAAAACCCCACACCAAAACTTGCCGTGTATTCCCGTCGTACTTTAGGGGGTATACGAGTTGGATATTCCGCATATTTGACGTTTTACTGTACGTTTTTAATGCTCAATTTTTTTGAATATCATGCTCAATATAACTACTGGTGTTATCAGTGAAAATAGTCTAAAAACACTTTTTCATTCACCTCTGGGTAAATAACATGATGAAATTAACAAAAATAATATTTCTTGCCGGCATTGTCGCCGCGAGTTCTTTTAATTTATACGCCCAAGAAAATAAAGGAAATGTGGATTTATCAAAATTCAGATTTAGCTACGCAGAAATGCAGCAGATTGCCAACCCTAAGTTGCTATCACACCGTATTTTCTATGAAAAACCCTCTGTAGGCCCAGATGCCGCCTGGTTTGATGCGGTCAAGCAAGGCAATTTAGCCACGGTTAAAAAAATGGTCGAAGCGGGGCAAAATCTTGAGGCAAAAGATGAAGCTTCCTTAGGGCAAACCGCGTTAGGCTGGGCTGCGTTCATTGGTTATTTTGATATCGTTCAATATCTGACAGAACAAGGTGCTGATATTCGCGCCACCGATAGAGCCGATGTTTACAATACGGTTAAATCTGCCGTTATGGGTAACAATGTGGAGGTGGTTAAATATCTGCATGAGCGTTTAAAGAACGAAGTAGACTGGAACGCCAAAGAAAAAGATGGTGAAACACTATTTATGGTCGCCGCTGTGGATGGCAGACTAGACACCGTCAAATACATTCTGCAATTTAACCCAGATTTAAATGTCGTCGCGATAAACGAGAACCCTAAAATTAACGCCAGCCCTCTCAGCGGTGCCTGCGAACACGGCTTTACCGATGTGGCAAACCTGCTGATAGAAAAAGGGGCGATCAACCATAAAACAGGTAAATCAAGCTGCGATTAATGTATTCATACGTTGATCCACAAAGTAGCAACAAGCGCGCTTTGTGTGCGCCTCAGACGGCTGACAAAGCTGGTTATTAGGGGGAGCGTGCCGAAGGGGTCGTAACGGCGTAAGCCGTCGGAGTGCCCCTCGGTGCGCTAGACCCGGGTATCTCGGGCTAGAAGGCGACTTTGTCATCAACCTCAGGCGGGCATTGTGCCCGCCTGTACCGTTATCCTCCCAATAAAACGGCTTATCCCCCAAGATGGTCGCACGGTGCATGATGCGCCGCTGCGGCAGATAATCTGAATTGGCGTAAAAGGAATAAAAAAGTATTCTTCATTCCTTATGTGAATATAAATTCAGACTAGAGGTTAATTTCACCCCGCAGGAAAATACGTGCATAACCACCCAGCAGCGTGCGTTCTCCTTTCAGTTCGCAAAACAGCTCGCCGCCGCGCGATGAAATCTGTTTGGCATGCAGCACATGGCGGCCAAGGCGCGCCGTCCAGTAAGGCATCAGCGTGCAATGAGCGGAGCCGGTGACTGGATCTTCGCTGCGATCCAGCGAGAAATAGCGCGAGACAAAATCCACCTCATCGCCCGGTGCAGTGACAATCACACCACGGCCGAGCCGATCGATCAGCGCCGGAATATCCGGCAGCAATGCCCGCACCTGTGCTTCATTCTCCAGCACCACCATCATTGCCGTGGCCTGCCAAACTTCCAGCGGTTGAGCGCCCAGCAACGCCGCCAGTTGCGCAGGTTCAGCCACTTTCTGCGGCGGCCGGGATGGGAAATCCAGAATCAGGCGTTCGCGATCCCCAGCATCCCGTGTGACATGCAGTTCACCGCTGGCCGAGCGAAAGCGAATATCACGCAATGCCGGATTCACCACGCTTAACAGCACGTGTGCCGTTGCCAACGTGGCATGCCCGCACAGATCCACTTCCCGCGTAGGGGTGAACCAACGAATTGCGTGCATATCGCCATCTTCCCAAACAAAACTGGTTTCTGGCAGGAACAGCTCATTAGCGATAGCCTGCATCTGTGCGGTTTCTAGCGGATGTTTCAGCAGGCAGACGCCTGCCGGGTTGCCACGCAGGCCTGCGCCGATAAACGCATCAACATGGAAATAATTTTCGCTCATCCGTCTTTCCTCTAGTGCCAGATCAGTAACACACAGGCTGCGGTTAACAACCCCATGGAAACGTTAAAAATAACCCAGGCCTTCTTACTGCGTAGCAGGCGGCCAATCACCGTACCGAAACCCAGCCAAATCACCCCAGCCACCATATTCACCACGAACAGGCCAAAAGCGATCGCCAGGATGGAATGATTGTATTTTTCCCCTTCCAGGCTAAAGCTCGCTACCGCACCCAAGCCCATCAGCCAAGCCTTCGGGTTGAGGAACTGCAACAGCCAGCCTTGATACAGACGAATCGGCTTGGGCGGTGCCACATCGGTTTCCAGTTTTTCATAAGCGGCGGTGGCGACTTTCCACGCCAGCCACAGCAGATACAGGCTACCGAGGATTTTCAGGATCAGATGCAACGAAGGATAAATCAGGATCAGACCACCCACGCCAAACGCCACCAGCAGCATGATACTTTGCATGCCGAGCATAATGCCGATCATCAGCCACAACGAGCGCATAAAGCCGAAATTGGCCCCAGAAGTGGTGAGCAGCATGTTGTTTGGGCCAGGTGTAATTGCGGCAACCCACAGGAAGCCTAACATCGAAAGAAATAAACTCAGTTCCATGAAGCGGGTGCTCCTCACCCAAATGACTTTTTTGCAGTATGATTGTTCACATAGGGTATTGAAGCTATACCCTAAATAATTCGAGTTGCAGGAAGGCGGCAACGCAGCGAGTCCCCAGGAGCTTACTCAAGTAAGTGACTGGGGTGAGCGACAAATCTGCCTGGAGCAGATTTGAACGCTGCTTGCAGCGGCCCCGAAGGGGCGAGGCCCACGGATGGGCCGAGTAACAAAGCCAACGCACATGCAACTTGAAGTATGACGGGTATAACAGTGCGGTACTGATCACACAAGAGCCGCCAACAAGATTTTTATTCAACTATGCATGAATCCTTTCGCCCTTTGACCGGGGCCAGTAATCCACACCTACAAACCCTGCTGCCACGGCTGGTACGTCGCCATGTGTTGCTGAAGCCCCACTGGCAACGGCTGGAGTTGCCCGATGGCGATTTTGTCGATCTCGCCTGGAGTGAAGATCCGCAGCTAGCCCGCGACAAACCGCGCGTGGTGCTGTTCCACGGATTGGAGGGGAATTTCTACAGCCCTTACGCACACGGCCTGCTCAACGCCTGGCGCGAGAAAGGCTGGCTGGGCGTGGTGATGCATTTTCGTGGTTGCAGCGGCGTGCCCAACCGCAAGCACCGCATCTATCATTCCGGCGAAACCGAAGATGCCCGCTTCTTTCTGCGCTGGCTGCGTAGCAGCTTTGGCGAAGTGCCCACGGCGGCGGTGGGCGTTTCACTGGGCGGTAATATGCTGGCGTACTATCTGGCACAGCAAGGCAATGACAGCCTGCTGCAAGCGGCGGTAGTGGTATCGGCCCCGCTGATGCTGGAGCCTTGCTCCCTGCGCATGGAACAAGGTTTTTCACGCGTTTATCAACACTACCTGCTGGGCCAGTTGAAACAGAACGCCATGCGCAAACTGCTGTATTACCCCGGCACCTTGCCGCTGAATCTGCCGCAGTTGAACAACCTGCGCCGTATCCGTGAATTTGACGAGGTGATTACCTCGCGCTTGCACGGCTTCGACGGCGCGATCGATTATTATCGCCGTTGCAGCGCCCTGCCCCTGCTGCCGCAGATCACCACCCCCTTGCTGATCATCCACGCCAAGGACGATCCGTTCATGACCGACGAAGTGATCCCCGATCTCACCCAGCTACCCGCCAATATCGAATATCAACTGACTGAGTGTGGCGGCCACGTCGGCTTTGTCGGCGGCACTTTGAAAAAACCGCAAATGTGGTTGGAATACCGTATTCCAGCTTGGCTTTCCCCTTTTCTGGAATCGAAAACGTGATTATCCCTTGGCAAGAGCTGGAACCAGCAACCCTGAGCAGCCTGATCGAATCCTTCGTGCTGCGCGAAGGCACCGACTACGGTGAGCACGAACGCTCGCTGGAACAGAAGGTGGATGACGTACGCCGCCAGTTGAAAAGCGGCGAGATCGTGCTGGTGTGGTCGGAGCTGCACGAGACCATCAATATCATGCCACGCGGGCAGATCCGCGCAGGGCAGGAAGAGACGTAGCTGCCATTCTGCCGACACGGTTCTTCGCTATCTTGAAAGGCAGCGGGTCACGACGACAATCTCTAAGCGATCGCCTACTTTGCTTTGCTCTTTTGGCGACGGATTGCCGTCAGGAGTAAACGTCGGAATTTCGGACATTCAAGATGTGACGGAGCCGGGCAGTCGGCAACATGACGCAGAGCGTTTTTCAAGACCGTGAGATTGTCGATCTGGCGCTCTAACTCGTCTGCTTTGAGATGCAGGTTTGCGCGCGGTAGTTCCGGCAGGCCATCTTTGCCAAACATTGCCGAAATTTCGACCAGTGAGAAACCTGCGGACTTACCGAGCGCCACCAATGAGAGCCGCAGCAGGACATCCGTCTCAAACTGCCGCCGCAACCCATGCCGCCCGACGGATGCGATCAACCCTATTTCTTCGTAATAGCGCAATGTCGAAGGCGATAGGCCGGATTGTTGCACTACCTCGCCGATATCCAGAATTTTCATGCTTGACCTCAAGTTGACTTGAGTTTGTAAGATGCATCAACACACAAACTCTTGCAATAGGAATACAGAGCATGAAACAAGATCCGGCCCATCTCAAAACAGCCGTCTGGCGAGATCCAAGAGCCATCGCTCTTTTGATGGCGGCAAGTTTAACCGTGATGGCGAATGCAACGATCAGCCCTGCGCTGGCAGGGCTTGAGGCCGCCTTTTCAGACACCCCAAACGCGGGCATGTTGACGCGCCTGCTGGTGCCTGCCCCCTCCCTGAGCGTGGTGCTATGCGCCCCGCTGGCGGGTATTTTCGCTGACCGTTTTGGGCGACGCTGGATGCTGCTGGTCGGCGTGATCCTGTTCGTTATCACAGGTAGCGCCGGTCTCTATCTTCCAAGCCTGCCTGCGATTTTTGCCAGCCGCCTGGCGCTGGGCGTCGCCGTGGCGATCATCATGACAGCGGGAACGGCCCTGATCGGTGACTACTTCACCGACGGCCAACGCAGCGACTTTGTGGGATTACAGGTATCGGCACGAAACTTCGGCGGTTTTCTGTTTATCTCTCTGGCGGGATACGCGGCAGCCATCTCGCCCCGGCTGCCCTTCGCGATCTACGGCCTGGCGGCCCTTTTCCTGCCGCTGATGTGGGTGGCCATTACCGAGCCAGCCAGACCCACCCCACGCGCCAAAATATCCGGGGATAACGGGGCTCCCGCATGGAAACCTCTCGTTTTAGCGTTAGCGTGTTTGCAAATGATGACCAACATGATCTTCTTTGTTATGCCGACGCAGTTGCCCTTTTTCTTCAATGCACAAGGTGACAACAGCGCCGTGATGACCGGCTCGGCTTTGGGCGTATTAACGCTGACGGGTGGCTGTACAGCCTTGTTCTATGCCCGGATGAAACGTGCGATCGGCTTTTTTGGCAATTACGCCTTGGGCTATGCCATGATGGCCCTTGGGTTTACGCTCATCAGCACTGGGGGAACCCCCTGGCTCATCTTTGCCGGCACAGCGGCAATCGGTGCAGGTTATGCCACGGTTTCGCCGAATTTCGTCGCCATTGCGCTTGGCCTGGTGCCAGAACGGCGCAGAGGCTTCGCTGGGGGAGTCTTGACCACATCAATATTTCTTGGTCAGTTCCTTTCCCCTTTGTTCAGCACCCCGTTGATTTCCGCATTCGGATATGATGAAACATTTTCTAGCCTCTCGCTGCTTCTTGGTGCGATGGTCATCGTTGCAGGCATCGCCGGGGGCCGCAAATTCCTGCGCCCCTCTATTTGAAATTGGCCTTAATGGCAAACTGGGTATCTGCAACCGCAACAAATAGGGGTATATTTCGTCGAGGACGAATCGAAGTTTTCTATACTCGTCATGCAGCTTGAAGTCTACCTCGCACACTTAATGGAGTTTTCCGCTTATGTCTGCCAAACATCCCGTCATTGCGGTGACCGGCTCCAGCGGTGCCGGTACCACCACCACCAGCCTGGCGTTTCGCAAGATTTTCCAGCAGTTGAATATTCGCGCCGCCCAGTTGGAAGGGGACAGTTTCCATAACTTCACCCGGCCGGAAATGGATGCGGCTATCCGTAAGGCGCGCGATCTTGGCCGCCATATCAGCTATTTTGGCCCAGAAGCCAATAACTTCGGCCTGCTGGAACAAAGCTTTATCCAGTACGGCGAAAATGGCACTGGTCGCTCGCGCAAATATCTGCACACCTACGATGAAGCCGTACCCTACGATCAGGTACCGGGCACCTTCACGCCGTGGGAGCCGCTGCCAGCCCCCACCGATGTGTTGTTCTACGAAGGGCTGCACGGCGGCGTGGTTGCCGATAAGGTCGATGTCGCCAAGCATGTCGATCTGCTGGTGGGTGTGGTGCCGATCGTCAACCTGGAATGGATCCAGAAATTGGTCCGCGATACCGGCGAGCGCGGCCATTCGCGTGAAGCGGTGATGGACTCCGTCGTACGTTCGATGGAAGATTACATCAGCTACATCACACCGCAGTTCTCGCGTACCCATATCAACTTCCAACGGGTACCGACGGTCGATACCTCCAATCCGTTTGCCGCCAAAGCCATCCCCTCGCTGGATGAAAGCTTTGTGGTGATCCACTTCCGCGGCCTGGATCAGATTGATTACCCTTATCTGCTGGCCATGCTGCAAGGCTCGTTTATCTCGCACATCAATACGCTGGTGGTGCCGGGCGGCAAAATGGGGCTGGCGATGGAGCTGATCATGGCACCGTTGGTGCAACGGCTGCTCGAAGGCAAAAAAATCGAATAACTCTTTTGGGCGCGGCCAATCACCGCGCTTCCCCCTCTGTCATCCTGCACCAGCCACTCCCTCACCAACGACAAAAAATCATTAATGAATGATTTCTCATCGCCGATATTCCTTCTGTGGGCAAAGTGAAATTATCGTTTTAAGCGATGAAGGAGGGGCATAAATGCGCCAATTACCAAAGTTGCAGCAGCTAAAAGCCTTTCAGCAAGTGATACGCTGCGGCAGTATTCGTGGCGCTGCGCGCGCCTTGGCACAGTCTCAACCGGCGGTCAGCCGCTCTATCCAAGAACTGGAACAGACGCTGAAAACCCAGTTGATCGTGCGCAGCAGCAAGGGGATGACGCTGACCGAAACCGGCCATACTTTTGCTGTGCGAATGCAATTAGTGATTGAGGAATTACAGCGCGCCACCGAGGAGATCCAACAGTTGAACCAGCATTCGCAGGGCAGCGTGGCGATCGGTTGTTCCTCGCTACTGGCCGTGACGGTACTCCCAGAACTGGTCGATCTCTTCAAGGCCTCCGCCCCGCAGGCCAATCTGCTGATCCGTGAGGCACAGATCTCCACGCTGTTGCCAGCGTTGCACACGGGCCTGTTGGATTTGGCCATCGGCACGGTGATCCCGGACATGCCATTGCAAGACTTGATCTGTACCCCGCTGTTCAAAGCCCCGTTTTGCATTATTGCGCGCCGAGGACACCCTCTGGCACAGGCAACATCACTGGATCAACTGCACGGAGCCAAATGGCTGCTGCCAGAAACCGACATGGGTTATTACCAGCAACTGCAAACGGTGCTCGGCAGCTTTTATCAGCAATTAACCAATAAGCCCATTCGTTCAGATTCGGCGGTATGTGGATTGAATATGGTGTTGGAGGCGGATTATTTGACCATTGTTGCGCGGGCGATGAACACGCCTTTCCATTTGCAGCAAAAACTGGTGACGTTGCCGATCGACAACCTGCCGCAGGCGCAGTACTGTGTGCTGCACTTACAAAAATCGCCGCTAACCATCACGGCGCGGCGATTTCTGCATTTATTGAGCAACCACTGCCACAGTTACCGCTGGTAGCTTCAGGCCACTTCACAGATTTCAAAGCTGTGGGTGACGCTGGCAGCTTTGCTCAGCATCAGCGAGACCGAGCAATACTTCTCGGCAGACAGGTTAACCGCACGCTCAACAATCTTGTCGCTCAGCCCTTTGCCGGTGACGATAAAATGCAGGTTGATATGGGTAAACAGACGCGGTGCTTCTTCACGGCGCTCCGAGGTCAGTTTTACCTCGCAGTCACGGACATCGTTACGGCCCTTCAGTAGAATCGACATCACATCAATGGCGCTACAACCGCCAACCGACATTAAGACCATTTCCATCGGGCTTGGCGCTTTATCGCCCGCGTTACCGTCCATTAATACCTGATGGCCGGACGCAGACTCGCCCAAGAATGTCAGTCCTTCTACCCACTTAACTCTTGCCTGCATTTTGTACACTCCAGTTAATTTCTCAAAATCAGGGTACGCTTTCGCATAGAAACTGGCAACGGAACCTGATGCTAATCATACTGAAGCGAGACAACACAAGACACCCGCCTCACTCTGTGCTACAAACAGAGCCGCAAGAACTCTTTCCAGGTCACCGATTTCAGGGAATGTCCGAGGAAAGGACCCTATATTGGTATGTTAACAGAATGTAGCTTGCAGCACTTGGCGCAAGTTAATATGCTAGGGTACAAGCGTATTTCTATAACATGCCTCAAAACCTGTTGATAGCCACTCTATAAAACACCGGGCTATAAGCACGTTTTACAGGGAACTCTGACCCCTGTGATACAAGGCAGCGATAACAACAGAGGATAACAGCGAATGGTTCTCGGCAAACCGCAAACAGACCCGACTCTCGAATGGTTCCTGTCTCATTGCCATATCCACAAATATCCATCAAAGAGTACGCTGATTCACCAAGGTGAAAAGGCCGAAACGCTCTACTACATCGTGAAAGGCTCCGTGGCGGTGCTGATCAAGGATGAAGAAGGCAAAGAGATGATTCTGTCCTACCTCAACCAGGGGGATTTCATCGGCGAGCTTGGATTATTTGAAGAAGGCCAGGAGCGCAGTGCCTGGGTTAGAGCGAAAACAGCCTGTGAAGTGGCTGAAATTTCCTATAAGAAATTCCGCCAGTTGATTCAGGTTAACCCGGATATCCTGATGCGCCTGTCTGCGCAGATGGCAAACCGCCTGCAAATCACCTCAGAGAAAGTGGGTAACCTCGCCTTCCTTGACGTTACCGGCCGCATTGCACAAACCCTGCTGAACCTGGCAAAACAGCCCGACGCCATGACTCACCCGGATGGCATGCAAATCAAGATTACCCGCCAGGAAATTGGTCAAATCGTCGGTTGCTCACGTGAAACCGTCGGTCGTATTCTGAAAATGCTCGAAGATCAAAACCTGATTTCTGCCCACGGCAAAACTATTGTCGTTTACGGCACGCGTTAATTATTGAAGAAACGGCGTAGCGATACGCCGTTTTTTTTAACTTCCCCCATTCATCATGTGGCGGCGCCTGATCTACCACCCGGAAGTCAACTATGCACTGCGGCAAACGCTGGTGCTGTGCCTGCCGGTGGTTTTCTTCCTGCTGATGGGCAACCTGCAACTCGGCCTGCTGTTCTCTCTGGTACCTGCCTGCTGCAACATCGCCGGGTTGGATACGCCGCACAAACGCTTTTTCAAACGTCTGGCCGTTGGCGGTTCCCTGTTTGCTCTCAGCAGTTTGCTGCTGCAACAGGCGCTGC
The DNA here is from genome assembly GCF_057180605.1 of Serratia sp. HNCC26DJ206. Lineage (NCBI taxonomy): Bacteria > Pseudomonadati > Pseudomonadota > Gammaproteobacteria > Enterobacterales > Yersiniaceae > Serratia > Serratia sp. HNCC26DJ206. The sequence goes on along the minus strand of NZ_JBXUGP010000034.1, from coordinate 35,717 downwards.
TGTGGCATATCCCGTTACCCTTACTGATGCTGGCGATGGCGCTGTTGCTGGGCGTCAGCGGTGAAATCAGCCCGCTGCACGCACGTCTGCTGCCCGCCGCGCTGGTCGCTGCCATCTTTTCTCTCAGCATGGCCGGACACGTGCCGATCTGGCATGCGCCGCTGCTGTATCTGGTCGGCACCGCCTGGTACGGGCTGTTCACCTGGTTCTGGTTCAAACTGTGGAAAGAGCAACCGATGCGCGAATCCCTGAGCCAGCTCTATATCCAGTTGGCAGACTATTTCGAAGCCAAATATTCGCTGCTGACCCAGCACATCGATCCAGAAACCGCACTGCCGCCGCTGCTGCAACGCCAGCAGAAAGTGATGGATCTGATCAGCCTGTTATATCAGCAGTTAAACTTCCTGCCCCATGCCAATAACCAAGAGCAAAAACGCCTGCAACGCACTTTCCAGGTGGCACTCGATCTGCAGGAACACATTACCGTCAGCCTGCATCAGCCAGAAGAAGTGCAAAAACTGGTGGAACAGAGCCAGGCCGAAGCGATTATCCGCCGCAACGCTCAAGTGATCGCCGGGCGTTTGCGCATCGTGGCCAACGATATTCTCTATCACCGGCGTTCAGCGCGTTTCAGTATGAAGAATGAGCTGGCGGCGCTGGAAAAGGTGGCTACGCAGCATGCCGAGAACCCGGTTGGCCAGTTCTGTTTTTACCACTTCAGCCGCATCGCCCGCCTGTTACGCAGCCAACGCCCGCTGTATCAGCGCGATCTGATGGCCAACCAGGCGCGGTTGCCGTTCTGGCCCGCCGTGGTGAGCTACCTGTCGTTGAAGTCCAACGCCCTGCGCAATGCCGCCCGGCTGGGCATCATACTGGCGGTGGGTAGCAGTCTGGGTATGATTTTCAACCTGCCGAAGCCCTATTGGATCCTGCTGACCATTATGCTGGTCAGCCAGAACGGCTATAACGCCACGCGCGTCAGGATCCAACATCGTGCCCTCGGCACGCTGGCCGGGTTAGCGATCGCCGCCGGACTCTTGCAACTGCAACTGCCGGAGCACCTGACGCTGAGCATCATGCTGGCGATCACGCTGGCTGCCTACCTGATCTTGCGCAAAAACTATGGGCTGGCGGTGATGGGGTTTACCGTCACCGCGGTGTATACCCTGCAATTGTTGGCGCTTAACGGCACCCATTTTCTGGTACCGCGCCTGCTTGATACGCTGATTGGCTGCGTGCTGGTGTTTGGCGGGAGTATCTGGCTGTGGCCGCAATGGCAGAGCGGTCTGCTGCGTAAGAACGCCCATCAGGCGCTGGAGCAGGATCAAACGGCATTACGCCTGCTGCTGCAAGAACAGGAGGCGGATCCTGCTACGCTGGCCTACGCACGAATGCAGGTCAATCAGGCACATAATGCGCTGTTCACCTCGCTTAATCAGGCGATGCAGGAACCAGGGTTTGAGTCAGATTATCTGGCGGATATGCGCTTATGGATCACGCACAGCCAGTTTATTGTTGAGCATCTGAATGCGCTGACCATTCTGGCGCGCGAGCACGACACCTTAACGCCAGAGATGGCGAAAGAGTATCTGCAAAGTTGCGAAATTGCCCTGCAAAGCTGCCAACAAAGGCTGGAGTATGACGGCCCAAGCACCAGCAAGATCGTTATGCAGCCCCCAACGCTGCATAACGATCGGCCGCCAAGCGAGATGGAACGCCACCTGCTACGTATTCTTTCGCACCTGAGCGTGATGCACACCATTTCGTCGCTGGCCTGGCGCCAGCGCCCACATCACGGTATCTGGCTGAAACGGAAACTGCAGGAAGGCTGATGTTGCAGGGGCCAACACCCCTGCAAATGACTTAAGCGCTAATCACATACTGTACCGCCAATTCGAACAGCGCCATACCTTCTTCGATATCCTGCAATTCCACCACCAGCGAAGGTGCCAAGCGAATCACGTTTGGCCCGGCGTTGAGGATCATCAAGCCCCGTGCTGCCGCCGCGGTCAGGAAGTCCCGCGCTTTGCCGTGATACTCCGGCGTCAACTCTGCGCCGATCAGCAACCCCATGCCGCGAATATCGCTGAAAACTGAGTACTTCTCACCAATCTTCTGCAATGCCTGCACATACAGCTTATGGCGCTGCTCAATGCCGCTCAACACTTCTGGCGTATTGATCACGTCCAGCGCCGCTTCGGCTACCGCACAGGCCAGCGGGTTGCCGCCATAGGTCGTTCCGTGGGTGCCCACATGCATCACCGAGGCGATCTCTTCCGTGGTCAGCATTGCGCTCACCGGAAAGCCGCCGCCCAACGCTTTAGCGGTGGTGAGGATGTCCGGCGTAATGCCGTAGTGCATATAGGTAAACAGCTTGCCACTGCGGCCCATGCCGCTTTGCACCTCATCAAACACCAGCAGCGCCTGATGTTTGTCGCACAGTTCACGCACCCCTTGCAGGAACGCCGCATCTGCGGAGGTAATCCCGCCCTCGCCTTGGATCGGCTCCATCACCACGGCGCAGGTGTGATCGTCCATCACCGCTTTCACCGCCGCCAGATCGTTAAACGGCACATGCACGATATCGGCCGGTTTTGGCCCAAAACCGTCGGAGTATTTCGCCTGGCCGCCGACGGAAACCGTGAACAGCGTGCGCCCATGGAAAGCGTTATTGAACGCGATAATCTTGGTTTTGTAAGGGCTGTGGCGGCTGATGGCATAATGGCGCGCCAGCTTGAACGCGGCTTCGTTAGCCTCCGCCCCCGAGTTGGCGAAGAACACCCGATCGGCAAACGTGGCGTTGATCAGCTTGGTCGCCAAACGCAGCGCCGGTTCATTGGTGAAGACGTTACTGGTATGCCACAGGGTTTCACCCTGCTGTTTCAACGCGGCAACCAGAGCAGGATGGCAGTGCCCCAGCGCGGTAACGGCAATACCGCCAGAGAAATCGATATACTCTTTTCCCTGCTGATCCCATACGCGGCTGCCCTTGCCCTTCACCGGCACAAATTGAGCCGGTGCATAAATAGGTAGGATAACCTGATCAAAGGTGCTGCGGTCGACTGCGATTTTTTCCGTCATTATGGGCTCCATCCTGAAATTGGCTCAGTATTATTGTTGCGAATAATTGAAAATATAGTCACAAAATATGCATAAAAAATCAATCAAGGGCAAACCAAAATCACCAATAGCGGCAAAAAAAATCCTAACCTGCTAATTTTTAAGGAAATTATTCAACAATTGATGGCCTTGTTCGCTCAGGATGCTTTCTGGGTGGAATTGTACCCCTTCCAGCGCCAGCGTCCGGTGGCGAATACCCATAATCTCATCCCGCTCACCGTTGCGTTCGCTCCAGGCGGTCACCTCAAAACAGTTTGGCAAGGTCGCGGCGTCCAGCACTAACGAATGGTAGCGAGTGACGGTCAGCGGGTTATTCAGGCCGTTAAACACGCCCTGATGGTTATGGCGAATGGCCGAGGTTTTGCCGTGCATCACCTCACGGGCACGAACCACATCGGCACCCAATGCCTGGCCAATCGCCTGATGCCCAAGGCAAACTCCGAGGATCGGCAGTTTGCCCGCAAAATGACGGATCGCCGCCAGCGAAATACCCGCCTCGTTCGGCGTGCAGGGGCCAGGGGAGATCACTAAACGCTGCGGAGCCAGCCGCTCAATATCGGCCAGTTGCAGTTCATCGTTACGCTTTACCAGCACTTCTGCACCCAGTTCGCAGAAATACTGATAAAGGTTATAGGTAAAGGAGTCGTAGTTATCGATCAACAGCAGCATGTTTAAATTAACTTAGTGATTAGAAAAACCGTATCAAATATAACGCTTGAACCTATAACTCAGGCCTTAGCGGAGTTTAGCGAACCTTCTTTGCCACGCCCATAGCTGCGCTCGAACTATCTCACGATAGTTGATTAAAAAGCAGGCCCATTTTGCAGATTTGAAGCACTTTGAATCGGCTAAAAAGGAGAGTGAAGTAGCACTAAGTGCTATAGTTAAGGTAACAGGATGTCAGGCAATTGATGCAGTGTTAGAAGGAAAGGCCGACGACCTAGGGGGCGGGGTATACAAAAAACGCCTGAGTGAGAACCGTGATAGAGCCATAATATTAGCCAAAGGTGGTATACATTGGTTTTACACGTTCCTCTATGCCAAGCAAGATATAGCGAACATTGACGATCGCGAATTGGCCGCATTCCGCGAATTGGCAAAGCACTACGCCGCTCTTGCAGATGAAAAAATTACGGCATTAGTTAAGAGTAAAGAACTGGTGGAGATTTATCATGACCACAAAAAGTAAATTCAAAAGCCTTGCATTTGAAGCCATCCATAGCGCGGCTTCTGGGCTATTCAGCGTTGATGCCATTCCGCTGGAAACAATGCGTAGCTTCGATCAAGCCTGCATCAGTAGCGTTAATGAGCTGCAACCAATTGAAATTAAGGCACTACGTGAGAAGTTGAATGTCAGCCAGCCGGTTTTCGCCCGCTATCTAAATACCAGTGTTTCAACGGTGCAGAAATGGGAAAGCGGTGTAAAACGCCCAAGTGGATTGTCACTAAAGTTGCTTACTGTAGTACAGAAGCATGGGCTTAAGATATTGATTTAACTAACTTAAAACTCATAAAAGTCGCTTAAATAATACGAAAACACCAAGAAACCTAACTGGCAACCTTTATCAAGGCTGCCAGATAATATTAATGCAGAGCCTACTTTTTGCGGCCCCCCATAATCGAACCTAATACACCACGCAGGATCTGGCGACCCAGATCGCGCGCCATGCTCTTGGCAGCGGTCTGGACGATACCATCTCGTTTACCCCCGCGCGGGCCGGTGGAGCCAAACAGGATGTCGTTCAAGCCGCCCATCAGCCCGCCGCCGCCCTCCTGCTCTGCGGCAGGCTTTGGTGCCGCTTGGCCCGGCTGTGGCTTGCCCAGAGTGGCAAAACCTTCGGCAGAAAGCTTCTCATAGGCGGATTCACGGTCCACCCCATCTTCGTAGCGCCCGTAGAGCGGCGACTTATTGATGGCGCTGTTCAACCCTTCGGCCCCCAGCATACCCATTTTCGATTCAGGGGCGATCACCATCGCACGCTCCACCACGTTCGGCCGCCCTTTCTCATCCAGGAAAGACACCAACGCCTCCCCTACGCCCAATTCGGTAATTGCCGTTTCTGCATCAAAGGCCGGATTGGCACGCATGGTTTGTGCTGCCGCCTTCACCGCTTTCTGATCGCGCGGTGTAAAGGCTCGCAGCGCGTGCTGAACGCGGTTACCTAGCTGGCCCAGCACGCTGTCTGGGATATCCAGCGGGTTCTGGGTAACAAAGTAGATCCCCACCCCTTTCGAGCGGATCAGCCGCACCACCTGTTCGATTTTGGTCAGCAGAGCCGGTGGCGCATCGTTAAACAGCAAGTGGGCCTCATCGAAGAAAAACACCAGCTTTGGCTGTTCGGGGTCGCCCACTTCGGGTAAATGCTCGAACAGTTCGGCCAATAGCCACAGCAGGAACACCGAATAAAGTTTCGGCTGGTTAATCAACTTATCCGCCGCCAGCAGGTTGATGATGCCGCGCCCGTCGCCGTCGGTTTTCATCAGATCGTTGATATCCAACATCGGTTCACCAAAAAACTGATTGGCCCCCTGCTCTTCCAGCGTCAGCAAACCACGTTGGATCGCGCCAACCGAGGCAGAAGAGATGTTGCCATACTGGGTCTGGAACTGTTTGGCGTTATCCCCGACGTACTGCACCATTGCCCGCAAATCTTTCATATCAAGCAGCAGCAACGCATTATCATCGGCGATTTTAAATACCAGTTGCAGCACGCCGCTTTGCACATCGTTCAAATCCAACAGGCGGCCAAGCAGCAGCGGGCCAAGATCGGAAACGGTGGCACGAATCGGGTGACCTTTTTCGCCAAAAATATCCCACGGGATCATCGTGCAGGCTTGCGGTTGCCAGTCGCTGACGCCAATGGCCGCCAGCCGTGCCTGGAGTTTCTCAGAAGGCACCGCCTCAGCCGCAATACCTGACAAATCGCCTTTAACATCGGCCAGAAACACCGGAATGCCAATACGCGAAAACTGTTCCGCCATCTTTTGCAGCGTCACCGTTTTACCGGTACCGGTCGCCCCAGTGATCAGGCCGTGGCGGTTGGCCAGGGCAGGTAAAATCACCAGTTCCTGTCCCGGCTGCCCATCGTGCATTGCTTTGGCAATAATCCGTGCTTCGCTCATGTGCTTTTCCTTTGATCTTCTGCGGCGCAGAAACACCTGTTGATGCTATTAAAGCTATAAGCATGGTGAAACACCGTCAAGGCTATTACCCACGCAACCCTAGTTCTTCCTTCAGCGATTTCAGGTAGCGACGGCTGACCGGCACCGGCTCACCCACTGGCATGATCATCTCCGCCGCGCCGCTTTCTTCAAAACGGATCTCTCTGACCTGTTCAAGGTTAACCAGATACTGCCGATGGCAGCGCACCAGCGGCGTGCGGCTTTCCAACGTGCGCAGCGTCAGTTCGGTGAAGCACTCCATGCCATCATTGCGCACCACATACACCCCGGTGGAACGCGAACGGATCGCGATCACCTCATCAAAACGCAGTAGATAAATACGGCTATGGCCGGTGCAGGGAATATATTTCAGATAGCCCGTGCACTCTTCCAGCGCAGCGACATTCTGCGGCGCGCGGCGCTGATGTAGGCGCTGTAACGTCTTGTTCAGCCGTTTCGCGTCTGTCGGCTTCAGCAGATAATCGAAAGCGTGTTCCTCAAAGGCCTGTACCGCATATTCGTCATACGCAGTCAGAAACACGATATACGGCATGCGGTTTGGATCGAGCATCCCCACCATTTCCAGCCCGCTGATGCGCGGCATCTGGATATCCAGAAACACCACGTCCGGTTGCAGGCGGTGGATCTGGCTGATGGCTTCAATCGCATTAGCGCATTCGCCGATAATAGTGACGCCCTCTTCCTCTTCCAACAGATGGCGCAGGTTATCGCGGGCGGACGGCTCATCGTCAACTATCAATACGGTTAACATTATGCAGCCCTCGCCAACGGCACGCTCAAGGTAATACAGGTAAACGTTTCCAGTTCGCAGGCCACTTGCACCCCATAACCTTCGCCGTAGCGCACGCGGATACGCCTATCCACCAGATTCATTCCCAGCCCGCTACCGCCTACCTGCTGGCGGAACAGCCCGGCATTATCGGTCACCTGCAACAGCAGATTGTCCCCTTCCCGCCGCGCGCCGATGTCGATTCGGCCAATCCCCAGCAAATGTGACGTCCCATGCTTGATGGCATTTTCCACGATCGGTTGCAGCGAGAAGGCGGGTAGCCTCACCGCCAACAGATCTTCCGGTAGTGAAACGGTAATTTCCAGCCGATCGGCAAAGCGTGCTTGTTCTATCTGCAAATAGGCATTCACATGCTCAATTTCATCTGCCAGGCTCACTTCGTCATCAGAGCGTTTGAGGTTTTTGCGGAAAAAGGTGGAAAGGTACTGCACCAGTTCGCAGGCCCGTTCGCCGTCGCGGCGGATCACCGCCACCAGCGTATTCAACGCATTAAACAGGAAGTGCGGGTTCACCTGCGCATGCAGCAGCTTGATTTCCGACTGCGCCAACAGCTGTTTGTGCCGCTCATATTGCCCGGCCATGATTTGTGCCGACAGCAGGCTAGCGATCCCCTCCCCCAGCGTACGGTTGATGGTGCTGAACAGCTTGGTTTTCGGTTCGTACAGTTTGATGGTGCCGATCACCCGGTGATTCTCCCCGCGCAGCGGGATCACCAGCGTCGAACCCAGCTTGCAGCCAGCGTTGATCGAACAGCAGTAAGAAAGCTCGTTGCCATCGGCATACACCACCTCGTTATTATCGATAGCGCGGTGGGAATGCACCGAAGAGATCGGCGTACCCGGCAAGTGGTGATCGTCGCCAATACCGATGAAGGCCAACAGTTTGTCACGATCGGTAATCGCCACCGCGCCAATACCCAGTTCCTGATAAATGACGCGCGCCACCTTCATGCTGTTTTCCTGATCGAACCCTTGCCGTAGGATACCTTCGGTACGTTCGGCAATCTTTAACGCCTTAGTGGAGAATGCGCTGGTGTATTTCTCAAACATCGCCCGCCGATCCAGCAGGATCTGCATAAACATCGCCGCGCCGAGCGTATTGGCGATCAACATCGGTAAAGCGATATGTTCCACCAGCCGCACCGCCTCTGGGAACGGCCGGGCGATCGCCAGAATGATGGCCATTTGCAGCACTTCCGTGACCAAGGTAATCCCTGCCACAAATAGCGGGTTGAACAGCAGATCGATGCGCCCACGCCGCATGGCGATACTGTGTACGATGCCGCCCACCAGCCCTTCAGCCACCGTCGACACCGCGCAGGCCACATCGGTCATGCCCCCCAGCGTGTAACGGTGCAAACCGCCGGTCAAACCGACCAGAAAGCCAACCGAAGGCCCCCCGAGCAATCCGCCCAGCACGGCGCCGATCGCACGGGTATTGGCGATCGAATCCTGAATATGCAGGCCGAAATAAGTGCCCATGATGCAGAACACGGAGAAAATGACGTAGCACAGCAGCTTGTGTGGCAGGCGAATGGTGACCTGCGTCAGCGGAATAAACAGCGGCGTCTTACTTAATAAATAGGCGATAACAAGATAAACACACATCTGCTGTAACAGCAGCAAAACCTGGTTAAATTCGTACATAAACAGCAGCTCATCATAAACAACAAAGGCAAACAGAAAATGCCAACTAAAAGGGTCTGGTTATGGGCGCTGATTAAAACATGCCGGTGGGAAGAAAACAGTGATGCAGACAAAGCTTCGACAGGAAGAAAGCGCGCCAGCCTCTGGGCGGAGGCCGGCACATATCCAACATGCTCGGAGTTGCAGCCAACAGCGCTGCAGCTTCAAGCAATAAGAGTAGGCAGGTTTATGGCAGCACTTTGGCCGACAAGATCACGATCGGTTTGCTTGGCACATTCTGATATGGCCCCACGTTGCTGGTTGGCACCTGGGAAATCTTATCCACCACGTCCATCCCCTTCACCACTTTACCGAATACCGCATAACCAAAGTCACGCTGGCCGTGATCGAGGAACGCATTATCCGCCACGTTGAGGAAGAACTGGCTGGTCGCGCTGTCTTTATCGGCAGTGCGCGCCATAGAAATAGTGCCACGCAGGTTGCGCAAGCCGTTATCAGCTTCGTTTTTGATCGCAGCACCGGTGGACTTCTGCTGCATATCCGCCGTGAAACCGCCGCCCTGAACCATAAAGCCAGGGATCACGCGATGGAAAACGGTGTTGTTGTAATAACCGCTGTTCACGTAGTCAATGAAGTTTTTGGTGGAAACTGGAGCCTTCTGGCTGTCGAGCGCTAATTCGATATTCCCTGCTGAGGTGGTCAGCATGACGTGAGTTTCACCGGCGGCCAGTGCGGCGGGAGCCATTGCCGTCAGGGAACACAGCGCAACAAAGGTCACTAAAGTACGTTTGAACATGAACGGGTCCTTTCTCTGAGAGACAAACAACGGAAAAGCGCTTTGATTCTAAAGAGCTACCCCTGATAGCGCCAGCCATTTACCAATATTTAAGTAATTGCCGGATATTTCTTACAGGTACTAGTTTTTTCTTGCCGACAGTATGATCGCCGTACTCATTTTTGCCAAGTCGATCACGCATTATTCACCCGTTTTCTCTCCTCCTCATATTTTGCGACCTAACTCCCGGTTTGATTTTGCAATCTCGCTAGGCTGCACAAATGAGAGCGCTCTCATTTGCGCTTAAAGCCATAATAATAACGGGGGAGCAAGAATGATAAAGATAGTGCTGTGTTGTGCCGCAGGAATGTCCACCAGCATGCTGGTCAAACGCATGCAGACCGAAGCGCAGAAACGTGAACTGAACGTGGAGATCGTCGCAGTGCCTGCTGCCGATTTTGAGGCCGAACTGCCCACCGCCAGCGTTGTGCTGCTGGGGCCGCAGGTGAAGTACGAACTGGCGCGCTTCACCAAACTCGCTGAACCCCACGGCCTGGCGGTTGCCGTCATCGACATGATGGATTACGGCACTATGCGTGGTGACAAGGTGCTGGATAAAGCCCTCAGCCTGATTGCCTGACTCTGCGGAGAGAATCATGAGCCTTTACGCTTCCCTGATGCGCGTGGTGGAAAACCATATCGCTCCGCTGGCTGGCCGGATCGGCAGCCAGCGCCACATTATTGCCATCCGCGATGGTTTTATTTCCGCCATGCCGTTCCTGATTGTCGGTAGTATTATGCTGATCGTCGCCAACCCGCCGTTTGATGCCACTACCACTTCCCGTTTCGGGCAAGCCTGGCTGGGTTTTGCCAAAACCCACTGGAATACCATCACCATGCCGTTCTTCATGACCATGGGCCTGATGAGCGTCTTCGTTGCCATTGGCACCGCCTACAGCCTGGCGAAGCATTATGGGCTGGATGCCCTGACCGCCGGGTTGCTGTCGCTGATGGCATTTCTGCTGGCCGCAGCACCGCAGGTGGATAACAAGATGTCGCTCGATTTTCTCGGTGGCCAGGGGGTGTTTACCGCCCTGATCTGCGCGATCTGGTCGGTCGAACTGATCCGCCTGCTGAAGAAATACAACATCACCATCCGCATGCCGGAACAGGTACCACCGGCGATTGCCCGCTCGTTCGAACTGTTGTATCCGGTGGTGGGCATTCTGCTGACGGTGTACCCCATCAGCATTCTGATGCAGAGTGAATTCCAGCTTCTGCTGCCTGATGCCATCATGCACCTGTTCCAGCCGCTGATTTCTGCCGGTGATACCCTGCCAGCCATTCTGCTGGCAGTGCTGATCGCCAACCTGCTGTGGTTTGCCGGTATTCACGGTGACAACATCGTAACCGGCCTGCTCAACCCGATCTTTATGGCCAACCTGGCGACCAACGCCGCTCTGGTGGCGCAGGGTGCAGCCAGCACGCAAACCCTCACCGCGCCATTCTGGTCGTTCTATGTCTGCATCGGCGGTTCCGGCTCTACGCTGGTGCTGGCCTTCCTGTATATGCGCAGCCGATCTATTCATCTGCGCACCATCGGCAAGCTGAGCGTGGTGCCCGCGGCCTTTAACATCAACGAACCTTTGCTGTTCGGTTCGCCAGTGGTGATGAACCCCACGCTGTTTATCCCGCTGATCGTCGTCCCGATGGTCAACGCTACGCTGGCCTACTTCGCGCTGAACTGGGAGCTGGTGGAAAAAATGGTGGCCATGGCCCCCTGGACCGCACCGGCACCGCTGGGGGCGATGATTTCTGCCTCCTGGGATGTCCGCGCCGCGTTACTGGTGCTGGTTTTGATGGTGCTCGATCTGGCGATCTGGCTACCGTTTTTCAAAGTCTATGAAAAGCAATTATTGGCGCAGGAACAGCAGCAGGCCGACGCCGAACGCGAAACGGCCGATGCCGCTACCGCGCAGTAACAGGAGAATTGACGTGACAGAACGGATGGCTGATATCAGCCCGGATTTTGAAAGCACCATCATGGAGCTGCTGGTATTCGCCGGCAGCGCCCGCAGCAGTGCGCTGATGGCGTTGCAACAGGCGCGAGCCGGTGATTTCGCCGCCTCGGCTGAACATATGGCCGAATCACAGCAGGCGGTGAAACACGCACACCATATCCAGACCCAGCTTATCGGGCTGGACGAAGGCTGCGGCAAACTGCCGATCAACCTGATCACCGTGCATGCGCAGGATCACCTGATGAATGCGATGGTCATTCAGGACTTGGCTGGGGACATGATTGAACTTTACCGCCGTCAGGCACAGCAGGAGGCCCATTCATGAGTTCGTTGAAAATCGCCATTATCGGCGGTGGCAGCAGCTACACGCCGGAACTGGTGGAAGGGCTGATCCAGCGCATTGAAGAACTCCCCGTCACCGAACTGGCGTTGGTGGACGTCGAGCCCGGCCGCGAAAAAGTGGCGATCATTGCCGCCTTGACCCGGCGTATGCTGGCACGCAACGGTTTGGAACAGGTAAAGGTCAGCGTGCATTTCGATCTGGACGAAGCCATTCGCGGTGCCCAATTTGTGCTGACCCAACTGCGCGTCGGGCAGCTACCGGCACGCGCCGCCGATGAGCGCTTGGGCCTGAAATACCGGCTAATCGGCCAGGAAACCACCGGCATCGGCGGTTTTGCCAAAGCACTGCGCACCATCCCGGTGATGCTGAACATCGCGCGTAAAGTGGAACAGTTGGCACCGAACGCCTGGATCATCAACTTCACCAACCCGGCGGGTATCGTCACCGAAGCGGTTTCGCGTTATACCCAAGCGAAAATCATCGGCCTGTGCAACGTGCCTATCAGCATGCACCATATGATTGCCAATATGCTGCAAGCCCCTTACGACCAGGTACAGTTGCAGTTTGCCGGGCTAAACCACATGGTCTGGGTGCACCAGGTGCTGCACAACGGCCAGAACGTCACCAGCAAGGTGATCGATATGCTGTGTGACGGCGTGACGTTAACCATGAACAACATCAAAGAGGAACCGTGGCCGCCGGAATTCCTGCGGGCAGTGGGCGCCATTCCCTGCCCTTATCATCGTTATTTCTACCAGACTCAGCAGATGCTGGAAGAAGAAGTGGTCGCTGCGGCGGAACGCGGTACCCGTGCCGAGCAAGTGATGAAAGTGGAGAAAGATCTGTTCGAACTGTATGCCGACCCGCATCTGGACAGCAAACCCGAGCAGCTCAGCTTCCGTGGCGGATCGTTTTATTCAGAGGTCGCTTTGGAGCTGATTCGTGCGATTCACAATAATCTCGGGTCGCAATTAGTCGTAAATACCGCAAACCGTGGCGCTATTCGCGGTTTGCCGGACGATGCTGTGATAGAAACCAACTGTATCGTCGATGCTCAGGGCGCGCATCCGCTCGCCTTCGGCCCGCTACCGGAATCGATGCATGCGTTGACCCAGCAGGTAAAAGCCTATGAACGCCTGACGATCGAAGCCGCCGTACATGGCGATCGCCGCAGCGCGCTGCTGGCGCTGGTGACCAACCCATTGATCGCCAATGCCCAGATTGCCCAGCCGCTGTTAGACGAGGTGCTGGAGGCAAACCAGGCCTATTTGCCGCAGTTTAAATAAATGTCGTACACCACACTGAGAAGACGAGCCAACACAGCCCACAACGCTGAAGCTTGAAAAACCAAGGGGATACGTAATCAGGAGCAGAATAATGGTGACACTGGAAGATGTCGCAGCGTTAGCCGGAGTATCTCGTGCCACCGTGTCGCGCGTGGTCAATGGTGACAGCAACGTTAAACCCCTCACCCGTGAGAAAGTGGCCAAAGCCGTGGCCGCCCTGGGCTACACGCCCAACCCGGCGGCCAGGGCGCTGGCCTCCAGCCACAGCAACACGCTGGGCCTGGTCACCACCTCTTACCGCGGTGGTTTTTTTGGTGCGCTGATGGATTTTGTGCAAACCGAGGCAGAATCACAGGGTAAACAGCTGCTGGTCACCCAAGGCCGTAACAGCGCAGAGAACGAACTGCTGGCGATTCAACGCCTGTTCAACCTGCGCTGCGACGGCGTGATCCTGCACGTGCGTTTTCTTTCTGACGATCAACTCCGCCAGTTAGCCGCAGAACAGCGCCACTTTGTGTTGCTGGATCGTCTGGTGCCGGGCTTGGAAGATCGCTGCATTACGTTTGATCACGTACGCGCCAGCCAGATGGCGACACAAGAGCTGATCGATGCCGGTCATCGGCGCATCGCCTGCATCAGCGGACCACCGCAGCGCGCCTCGAGCCAACTGCGGCTACAGGGTTTCCTTAACGCCATGCAGGCCGCCAATCTACCACCGGTGGATTGCTTGGCAGGGGTTTACGATCTGAAAAGCGGTTATGACTGTGCCGACCAGTTGCTGCGCCGTGAAATACTGCCAAGCGCCATTTATTGCTGTAACGAAGAGATGGCCATCGGTGCCCTGTTGGCGATTAATGAGCACCGCCTGCGCGTGCCGCAAGATATCGCGCTGATTTGCTATGACAGCGGCGAGCGCGCGCCTTTTGTCCGCCCGGCCCTGACCAGCGTGCATTTCCCGATCACCGAGATGGCGCAATATGCCACTCGCCGGTTGATCGATCCGCTCACGGCTGCTGTAACCTTTGAGCCGATGATCGTGCGCCGTGATTCGATCGTGCCAGTCGCAGGTTAGATCACAAGGATATCTTTTAACTTTCATCTCTTGCATCAAAAAGCAGACAACCATCACAAAAACTCCCGTTGGCTATGCTAGGATCCGCTTCCTGGTGGTTCTCGCGGGATTTTCTCTGTCGCTGTAGAGAAACATGCGGCCTTATGCCAGTGTTATACCCAAAATAATTCGAGTTGCTTGTAGGCGGCAACGGAACGAAGCCCCAGGAGCTTACTCGAGTAAGTGACTGGGGTGAGTGAGGGCAGCCAACACCCAAGCAACTTGAAGTATGACGGGTATAAACCTCAACCGAAACAGTCATCAATCAGGCCTATACAATGAATGACAGCAACCGCATCCGGCTAACATGGATCAGCTTCTTTTCTTACGCGCTGACCGGAGCTTTAGTGATCGTCACAGGGATGGTGATGGGCAACATTGCAGAATATTTCAATCTGCCAGTGTCCAGCATGAGTAACACCTTTACCTTTCTTAACGCCGGTATTCTGATTTCGATCTTCCTCAATGCCTGGCTGATGGAAATCATCCCGTTGAAACGTCAGTTGCTGTTTGGTTTTGTCCTGATGCTGCTGGCGGTTGCCGGGCTGATGGTCAGCAAAAGCCTGGCCCTGTTCTCACTGTGCATGTTTGTGCTTGGCGTGGTCAGCGGCATTACCATGTCGATCGGCACCTTCCTGATCACCCATATGTACGCTGGCCGCCAGCGCGGTTCACGCCTGCTGTTCACCGATTCGTTCTTCAGCATGGCCGGGATGATTTTCCCGATCGTCGCCGCCATGTTGCTGGCCCGCAGCATTGGCTGGTATTGGGTTTATGCCTGCATTGGCCTGCTGTACGTTGCGATCTTCGTGTTAACCCTGTGCTCTGAGTTCCCGGTACTGGGCAACAAAGGGCAGAAAAGCGCTGAACCGGTCGTGAAAGAGAAATGGGGTATCGGCGTGTTGTTCCTGTCGATCGCCGCACTGTGCTATATCCTTGGCCAACTGGGCTTTATCCAGTGGGTACCGGAATACGCCACCAAATCCTTCGGCATGGATATCAGTCAGGCGGGTAAGCTGGTGAGCGATTTCTGGACGTCCTATATGATCGGCATGTGGGTGTTCAGCTTTATCCTGCGCTTCTTTGATCTGCAACGCATCGTGACCGTGCTGGCGGCGTTGGCCACCGGCGCGATGTACCTGTTTGTCAGCAGTGATAATCCGCAGCACCTGAGCTACTTCATCATGGCTTTAGGTTTTGTTTCCAGCGCCATCTACACCACGCTTATCACCCTCGGTTCGCTGCAAACTAAAGTTTCCTCACCGAAACTGGTCAACTTTATCCTGACCTGCGGCACTATCGGCACCATGCTGACCTTTGTGGTGACCGGCCCGCTGGTGGCCAAAGGCGGCGCACATGCGGCGCTGACCGCCGCTAACGGCCTGTATCTGGCGGTGTTTGTGATGTGTCTGCTGCTGGGCTTTGTCACTAAGCACCGCAGCCATGGGCATGCAACGCACTGATCGGCAAAGATCACCCTCTCCTTCGAGGAGAGGGGAAGGCCACAGAACTCAAGCCCTTCACTCCGCTTAGCGCCGAAAATCTACCTTTTCCTCAGCTTGCAGATACAGCGTGGTAGTTGCCGGTTGGGTTGCAGCAATTATCGCGCCGTGGCGAATGGAATAGCGCACCGGCGTTTGGCGGCGCACCGCGTCAAAGCCGTTTTCCGCAGGCAGGATCACCAGGTTGGCACTGTTGCCCACCTTCAGACCGTAATCCTGCAAATGCATGGTCCGCGCGCTGTGAGTGGTGATCAGCTTCAGCCCATCATTGATTTGGCCATAACCCATCAGTTGGCAAACGTGCAGCCCCATATGCAGCACCTGTAACATATTGGCGGTGCCGAGCGGATACCAGGGATCGAACACGTCATCATGACCAAAGCAGACGTTGATGCCCGCTTCTAGCATCTCTTTCACCCGCGTAATGCCACGCCGTTTAGGGTAAGTATCGAAACGCCCTTGCAGATGAATATTCACCAGCGGATTGGCAACAAAGTTAATCCCAGACATCTTCAGCAGGCGGAACAGGCGCGAGGTGTAGGCCCCGTTGTAGGAGTGCATCGCCGTGGTATGGCTGGCGGTAACCTTGCTGCCCATTTCCAACTTCAGCGCCAAGGCCGCCACGGTTTCGACAAAGCGCGATTGTTCATCGTCGATCTCATCGCAATGCACATCCACCAGCCGGTCGTACTTCTGCGCCAGAGCGAAAGCCTTATGCAGTGACTCCACGCCATATTCGCGGGTGAATTCAAAATGCGGGATCGCCCCAACCACGTCGGCCCCCAGGCGCAACGCCTGTTCCAACAACGCTTCGCCGTTGGGATAAGACAGGATCCCTTCCTGTGGGAAAGCCACAATTTGCAGCGTCACCCAAGGTGCAACTTCCTGTTTCACTTCCAGCATTGCGCGCAGTGCAGTCAACGTAGGATCGGAAACATCAACGTGAGTACGCACATACTGCACACCGTTGGCGATCTGCCATTTCAGCGTCTGCCAGGCGCGCTGCTTCACGTCCTCGTGGGTCAGCAATGCCTTGCGCTCGGCCCAACGTTCAATGCCTTCAAACAACGTGCCCGACTGATTCCAGGCAGGCTGCCCGGCGGTTTGGGTGGTATCCAGATGAATATGCGGTTCGACAAACGCGGGCAGTGCCAAACCGCCCTCGGCATCCAGAGCATCGCTACGCCGCTCCAACCCACTCGGTTGCGGAATGATATGAGTAATACGCCCCTGCTCAAACGCCAACTGCCATAACCCTTCCTGCCCACTCAGGCGCAGGTTATCGATAAACTTCACGGGATGATTTGCCACCTTGCCACCTCTGTTCGGCCAAACGTTCTCTTCATCATACGGATGCCGGTGGTGGCTGACAAAACGGCGAAATGTTTATAACCTCGCCAGCGGTTAGCAAATTACTCATTCCGTCATTAACTGCCTCGATTCAGCTAAAGTTGAACAAAAACCACAACTTAACAAATATTTATAAAAATCATGCATATACCACATTAGAGGTATATGAAAGGCGAATTGATTTGTATCAATAAATCGATGTCAGGGAGGAATAAGGTACGCCTAGGAAATCAGAATTTTTGAGGCAATAATGAGCAGAGTTAAACTCGCTGTCATCGGCAACGGCATGGTCGGCCACCGATTTATCGAAGATCTGCTGGAGAAGGCAGATAAAGACCAGTTTGAAATTACCATCTTTTGTGAAGAACCCCGTATCGCCTACGATCGCGTACATCTCTCCTCCTACTTTTCTCACCATACTGCCGAAGAGCTTTCGCTGGTGCGCGAAGGCTTTTACGAAAAACAGGGCGTAAAAGTGCTGGTGGGCGAACGCGCCATCACCATTAACCGCGCGGAGAAGGTGATCCACTCCAACACTGGCCGCACGGTGTATTACGACAAACTGGTTATGGCCACCGGCTCCTACCCGTGGATCCCGCCGATCAAAGGCTCTGAAAGCCAAGACTGCTTCGTTTACCGCACCATTGAAGATTTGAACGCCATCGAGTCCTGTGCACGCCGCAGCAAACGCGGCGCGGTGGTTGGTGGTGGCCTGCTCGGCCTGGAAGCCGCCGGAGCACTGAAAAGCCTGGGCGTGGAAACTCACGTGATCGAATTCGCCCCGATGCTGATGGCCGAACAGCTCGATCCGATGGGGGGCGATCAGCTGCGCCGCAAGATCGAGCGCATGGGCGTTAAAGTTCATACCGGCAAAAACACCACCGAGATCGTCAACGGCGGGCAAAGCGCGCGCAAAACCATGCACTTTGCCGACGGCAGCGAGCTGCAAGTCGATTTCATCGTCTTCTCCACCGGCATCCGCCCGCAAGACAAACTGGCGCACCAATGTGGGCTGGCAACGGCTCCGCGCGGCGGCATTGCGATTAACGATAGCTGCCAGACCTCCGATCCGGATGTCTACGCCATCGGGGAATGTGCCTCATGGCGCGAGCGCACCTTCGGGCTGGTCGCTCCGGGTTACAAGATGGCGCAGGTCACTGCCGATCATCTGCTAAGCCGCGAGAACGCCTTCCAGGGCGCAGATATGAGCGCCAAGCTGAAACTGCTGGGCGTTGACGTTGGCGGTATCGGCGATGCCCATGCGCGCACCGCAGGCGCACGCAGCTACGTCTATCTGGACGAGAGCAAAGAGGTCTACAAACGTCTGGTAGTTAGCGCAGACAACAAAACCCTGCTCGGCGCGGTGTTGGTCGGTGACACCAGCGACTACGGCAACCTGTTGCAGCTTGCACTGAACAGCATCGAACTGCCGGAAAACCCGGACAGCCTGATCCTGCCCGCCCATGCGGGCAGTAAACCGGCGATCGGTGTCGATTCGCTGCCGGAAACCGCGCAGATCTGCTCCTGCTTTGACGTCACTAAAGGCGACATTATCAAAGCGGTGAATCTGGGTTGCCACACCGTGGCGGCCATCAAGTCTGAAACCAAAGCCGGAACCGGCTGCGGCGGCTGCGTTCCGCTGATCACCCAGGTGCTGAACGCCGAACTGAGCAAGCAGGGCATCGAGGTGAATAACCACCTGTGCGAGCACTTTGCCTATTCGCGCCAGGAGCTGTACCACCTGATCCGCGTCGAAGGCATTAAAACCTTTGCGGAGCTGCTGGCAAAATACGGCAAAGGCTACGGCTGCGAAGTGTGTAAACCCACCGTCGGTTCGCTGCTGGCGTCCTGCTGGAATGAGTATGTGCTCACACCGCAACACACGCCGCTGCAAGACACCAACGATAACTTCCTGGGCAACATCCAGAAAGATGGCACCTATTCGGTGATCCCACGCTCTGCCGGTGGTGAAATCACGCCGGAAGGTCTGATCGCCGTCGGCCAGATCGCTAAAGACTATAACCTGTACACCAAGATGACCGGTTCAATGCGTATCGGCATGTTCGGCGCGCAGAAGGACGACCTACCAGCCATCTGGAGCAGGCTGATCGCCGCCGGTTTCGAAACCGGTCACGCCTATGCCAAAGCGCTGCGTATGGCGAAAACCTGCGTCGGCAGCACCTGGTGCCGTTTCGGCGTCGGCGATAGCGTCGGTTTTGGCGTACAGCTTGAACACCGCTACAAAGGCATCCGCACCCCGCACAAAATGAAGTTCGGCGTTTCTGGCTGCACCCGTGAATGTGCAGAAGCACAGGGGAAAGACGTCGGTATTATTGCCACCGAAAACGGCTGGAACCTGTACGTATGCGGCAACGGCGGAATGAAACCGCGCCATGCCGATCTGCTGGCGGCAGATCTCGACAGCGATACGCTGATGCGCTACCTCGACCGCTTTATGATGTTCTACATCCGCACCGGCGATAAATTGCAGCGCACGTCGGTCTGGCTGGAAAGCCTGGAAGGCGGCATCGATTATCTGCGCAAGGTGATCATCGACGACAAACTGGGGATCAACGATCAGTTGGAAGCCGAAATCACCCGCCTGCGCAGCGCGGTGATCTGCGAGTGGAAAGCCACCGTTGAGGATCCTGCTGCTCAAGTGCGTTTTTCTCACTTCATCAACAGCAGCCAGCGCGACCCGAACGTGCAGGTGGTGCCAGAACGCGAACAGCACCGCCCGGCGCGGCCGGATGAGCGCATCCCCGTTAAGCTTCTGGAAACTGAGGAGAGCAACGCATGAGCCAGTGGATTTCCGTTTGCCCGATCGCCGATATCCTGCCCGGTACCGGTGTGTGTGCATTGATTGGCGAGCAACAGGTGGCCATCTTCCGCCCCCGCGCCGATGAACAACTGTATGCCATCAGCAATATCGACCCGTTCGCTCAGGCCAGCGTGCTGTCACGCGGCCTGATTGCCGAGCATCAGGGTGAACTGTGGGTAGCCAGCCCGCTGAAGAAACAGCATTTCCGCCTGCACGATGGCCGGTGTATGGAGGACGAAAGCCGTTCCGTGGCCAGTTTCACCAGCCGGGTCGTCGATGGCATGGTGCAAGTGGCAGCTCAGTAATACTCCCCCCTCTCCTCGAAAGAGAGGAGAGGGGTTATCGCCTATTGCCTTTAAACTTTTTGTTTTTACTTTCCAGGGAAATCTATGTTTACCGATACCATCAACAAATCTGCTGCCAACGCAGCGCGCATCGTCAAACTGGCGCAAGAGAGCCCGCTTGGCTTCTGGATCAGTTCAGCCATGGCCGGTGCCTATGTCGGCCTTGGCATCATTCTGATCTTCACTCTGGGTAATCTGGTAGATCCGTCGATCCGCCCATTGGTAATGGGCGCCACCTTTGGCATTGCACTGACGCTGGTGATCATCGCCGGTTCCGAACTGTTCACCGGCCACACCATGTTCCTGACGCTCGGTGTGAAAGCGGGCACCATCAAACAGAGCCAAATGTGGGCCGTGTTGCCGCAAACCTGGCTGGGCAACCTGCTCGGTTCGGTGCTGGTGGCGCTGATGTACTACTACGGCGGCGGTAGCCTGTTGCCGGTCGACACCAGCCTGGTCCATACCGCAGCGCTGGCGAAAACCACCGCCCCGGCAGAAGTGTTGTTCTTTAAAGGGGTACTGTGTAACTGGCTGGTTTGTTTGGCGATCTGGATGGCGCTGCGCGTTGAAGGTGCTGCCAAGTTCATTGCCATCTGGTGGTGTTTATTGGCGTTTATCGCTTCCGGCTACGAACACTCGATTGCCAACATGACGCTGTTTGCCCTCTCCTGGTTCGGCAATCATAGCGAAGCCTATACCCTGAGCGGTATCGGCCATAACCTGCTGTGGGTAACGCTGGGGAATACGCTGTCTGGTGCAGTCCTGATGGGCCTCGGTTACTGGTATGCCACACCGCGTGCGCAACGCCCGCAGGCTGCAAACGCCGCCGTTCGCCAAACCGCTTAATCAAGCAAGGGCGAGTTATCGCCCCGCAGACTGCTGACAAAGCTGGTTATTAGGGGGAGCGTGCCGAAGGGGTCGTAACGGCGTAAGCCGTCGGAGTGCCCCTCGGTGCGCTAGACCCGAGTATCTCGGGCTAGAAGGCGACTTTGTCATCAACCTAAGGGGCGAGTTATCGCCCCGTTAGCCACTTCCCCAAGGATTGCCGATGGATTACTTACCGATTTTCTGCCAACTGCAACATAAAGCCTGCCTGCTGGTCGGCGGTGGGGAAGTCGCCGAACGCAAGGCGCGCCTGCTGCTGGATGCCGGAGCCCGGCTGACGGTCAATGCCTGTCAGTTCAATGAACAGTTTCTGGCCTGGGCCGCACAGGGGCAGGTCACGCTGGTGGAAGGTGAGTTCTATGCCGAACTGCTGGCAGAAAAATGGCTGGTGATCGCCGCTACCGATCGGCTACAAGTGAATGCTCTGGTCTATCAGTGTGCCAATCAGCAGCGGGTATTTTGCAACGTGGTGGACGATCCGAAACGCGCCAGCTTTATCATGCCGTCGATTATCGATCGCTCTCCGCTGATGGTCGCCGTCTCTTCCGGCGGCAAAGCCCCGGTGCTGGCACGCCTGCTGCGGGAAAAGTTGGAGGCAATGCTGCCACAGCACCTCGGCAAACTAGCTCAGTTGGGCGGTTCGCTGCGCCAACGGGTAAAACAGCGGTTTAGCGAGATCGGTGCGCGCCGCCGTTTCTGGGAAAGGCTGTTCGCTCACGTTCGGCTGGCGCAATCGCTGGCTAACCATGATGCTGCTTTGGTTGATCAACAGGTTGAGCAGCTATTTGTGCATCAGCCGGAAGAACATGGCGAAGTGGTATTGGTGGGTGCCGGGCCGGGCGATGCCGGGTTACTGACGCTGAAAGGCCTACAGCAGATCCAGCAGGCCGACGTGGTGGTTTACGATCGCCTGGTTTCTGACGAGGTGATGGCGCTGGTGCGCCGCGATGCGCAGCTAATCTTCGTGGGTAAACGTGCCGGGCACCACTGTGTGCCGCAAGAGCATATCAATCAGATCCTGCTGGAACAGGCTCAACAGGGTAAGCGCGTGGTCAGGCTGAAAGGTGGCGATCCGTTTATTTTCGGCCGCGGCGGTGAAGAACTGGAAACCTTGGCCGAAGCGGGTATTCCGTTCTCGGTGGTGCCAGGGATTACCGCCGCCTCTGGCTGTTCCGCCTACAGCGGCATTCCCCTGACCCATCGCGATCACGCACAAAGCGTGCGACTAGTGACCGGCCACGCCAAGGCCGATGGCGGGCTCGACTGGGCCACGCTGGCCGCCGGGCAACAAACTCTGGTGTTTTATATGGGGCTGGCGCAGGCAGCAGAGATCGAGCAGCAACTGATAGCACATGGTATGGCAGCGAGTACACCGATCGCATTGGTGGAAAATGGCACATCCCCCCGCCAACGGGTGATCGAAGGGGAACTGGATCGGTTGGGAGTGCTTGCGCAACAGGCCGCCAGCCCGAGCCTGATTATCGTTGGCAGCGTGGTCAGCCTGCGCAGCAAGCTGAACTGGTTCTCAAGCCGGGAACTGCCGGGAAATCTTAGCAAAATGGCGTAAAAAAAGCGGCCATTCACTGAATGTTAACGCCCCGAAAAAGCCGGTGTGAGGGATTTGTAGCACGATGATACCCCTCACCCTAGCCCTCTCCCCAAGGAGAGGGAATGGGTGAGCGACTACGGATGTGGCACAAAACCTACCGCTTCATACACTTTCGCCAGCGTTTCCTGCGCGCGAGCACGGGCTTTTGTCGCACCATCACGCATCACCTGTTGCAGGAATGCCTCATCATTGCGGAAGCAATGATAACGCTCCTGCAGTTCACTCAGCATGCCGGACACCGCCTCTGCGACCGCCCCCTTCAGGTGACCATACATCTGGCCTGCAAATTCCGTTTCCAACTGGGCAATACTCTTGCCGGTGACGCCAGACAAGATATCCAGCAGGTTGGAGACGCCCGCTTTGTTCGCCACGTCGTAACGGATGACCGGTGGCTCTTCCGAGTCGGTCATCGCACGTTTGATTTTTTTAGTCACCGCGCTCGGATCTTCCAGCAGGCCGATCACGTTGTTGCGGTTATCATCCGACTTGGACATCTTCTTAGTCGGTTCTTGCAGTGACATCACGCGCGCGCCAGACTTGGGAATAAAGGGTTCTGGTACTTTGAACACGTCGCCGTACAGGGCATTGAAGCGCTGGCCAATATCGCGGCTCAGTTCCAGATGCTGTTTCTGATCTTCACCCACCGGCACCTGGTTGGTCTGATACAGTAAAATGTCCGCTGCCATCAGCACCGGATAGCTGAATAGACCAGCGTTGATGTTTTCGGCATAGCGTGCCGATTTGTCTTTAAACTGGGTCATACGGCTCAGTTCGCCGAAATAGGTATAGCAGTTGAGCACCCAGCTCAGTTGCGAATGTTCTGGCACATGGGACTGAACAAAAATGGTGCTTTTTGCCGGGTCAATACCGCAGGCCAGGTACAGCGCCAGCGTATCCAGCGTGGCTTTACGCAGTTTTTCCGCATCCTGACGCGCGGTAATTGCATGCAGGTCAACGATGCAGTAAATGCAGTCATAATCATCCTGCATTTGAACCCACTGACGCAGCGCACCCATGTAGTTGCCAATGGTCAGTTCACCAGACGGCTGCGCGCCGCTAAATACGATGGGCTTACTCATGATTAAATTCCTGATTCTCTAAAGATGACAGCCCGAGAGCGGGCAACAAATCGGCAAAGCGCTCCAACACGCGGTCGGGATGGCTCAGGGCGATCGCTTCACCGTAGTTATATCCGTAAGTCAGGCCAACGCTCGGGCAACCTGCCGCCTGCGCCGCCTGAATATCATTGCATGAATCACCGACGAACAACACCTCGCCAGCCCGTAGGCCGAGCTTGCCGAATACCAGATACAACGGTGCGGGATGCGGTTTTTTCGCCACCACATCATCGCCACCAATAATCAGCGAGAAAGTATCGATAATACCGAGCTCAGTCAGCAACGGAGCCACAAAGGGCGTCGGCTTGTTGGTCACCAGCGCCATCGGGTAGCCCAGTTCAGCCAAGCGGCCAAGGGTGGCTTTCACCTGCGGGAACAGACGGCTGCCGCTGCTCACGGTTTGTGCATAGAAATGGTCAAAACGCTCACGCATCTGCTGGCAATGCTCCGGCGTGTCCGCCGCTTCCGCCCAGCGCAGCGCACGTTGCACGAGAACATCCGCGCCATTGCCGATCCAGGTGCCGACTCGCGCCTCACCGGCCTGCGGTAAGCCCATTTCTGCCAGCGCCAGATCGATAGCCGCCGCCAGCCCTGGAGCACTGTCAACCAGCGTGCCGTCCAGATCAAAAGCCAGGCCGCGAATGGCGCTAAAATCAGCCATGATTCACCTTCGCCAGCTCACGACGCATTTCGTCAATCACCGCGCGGTAATCCGGCTTGCCAAAAATAGCGGAACCGGCGACGAACATGTCGGCACCTGCGGCGGCGATCTCGGCAATGTTGTCCACCTTGACCCCACCGTCGACTTCCAGACGAATATCAAACCCGCTGTCGTCGATCAGTTTGCGCACCTGACGCAGCTTATCCAGCGTGCCAGGGATAAACGACTGGCCACCAAAACCGGGGTTAACCGACATCAGCAGGATCACATCGAGTTTATCCATCACATAATCGAGATAGCTCAGCGACGTGGCCGGGTTAAACACCAAACCGGCCTTACAGCCGTGTTCTTTGATCAGTTGGAGGGTGCGATCAACGTGTTCGGAGGCTTCGGGATGGAAAGAGATATACGTCGCACCGGCTTTGGCGAAGTCCGGCACAATGCGATCGACCGGCTTGACCATCAGATGAACGTCGATAGGTGCTGTGATGCCGTAATTGCGCAGCGCTTCGCAGACCATCGGCCCAATCGTCAGATTGGGAACATAGTGGTTATCCATCACGTCAAAGTGCACCACGTCGCTACCGGCAGCCAGCACTTTGGCAGTATCTTCACCTAACCGGGCAAAATCTGCCGACAGAATGGACGGGGCAATCAAAAACTTTTTCATCCGCTTCTCCAAACGTAGGGTTCGAGTTGTTATACGTCGGGGCGCAACCCCGGCTTAGCGATATATAGAGCCAAAAGTTCGTTCACTTTACTGCGGCCGAGGATATTACGGCTGATCGTCCGGCGTGCCGACACTTCAAAGAATTCAGCATGCTGATACCAGTCGCGTGTCAGTTCGGTATCATGATTGGAAATCAATACCGGTACCTGATTTTCCACCGACAGTTGATGCGCCAGTTGCGCCAGCCCTTGCTGATCGGCAATGCTGAAGCTGTTGGTATGATAGGCGGTAAAATTCGCCGTCGCCGAAAGCGGTGCATAAGGCGGATCGCAATACACTACCGCGCCACGCGTTGCCTTGGCCATGGTATCGCGGTAATGCTCGCAGACGAAAGTGGCATTGCGGGATTTTTCAGCAAACCAGTACAGTTCATCTTCCGGAAAGTACGGCTTCTTATAACGCCCGAACGGGACGTTAAACTCACCACGCAGGTTATACCGGCACAGGCCGTTATAACAGTGACGGTTCAGATAGAGGAACAGCTGCGCCCGACGATAAGCATCGTCGCTTGCATTAAACTCTTCGCGCAACAGGTAAAACTGTTCCGAGACATTGTATTCATCGGCGAACAGGATGCGGGCATCGCGCACGAAGTCATCCGTGCGCAGCTTAACGATGTTATACAGATTAATAAGATCGCTGTTGATGTCGGCGAGAATATAGGCATCGTATTGCGTGTTCAAAAAGACTGAACCCGCACCCACGAAGGGCTCGATTAGGCAGTCGCCCGCTGGCAGATGACGACGGATCTCGTCAACCAGCGGGTATTTTCCACCAGCCCATTTTAAAAAAGCGCGGTTTTTCTTCATGCCGTCAGTTAGCTACTTATACAATTCAGAGCGGCGGATTGTACTCTGTTTCAGACAGCACATCAGCGCACAAAATTAAATGGTTTATTTTTTAAGATCTTGCTGTACTTGATGTACAGGCCGGACCCATGGTTTTTTCGCCTGAACCTCTGCCGGTAACGTCGCAACTGCGCGCTTCGCATCCGCCGAAGAAGCATAGTTACCGCTCACCAACACGAACCACGGCTTACCGTCGCGTTTGGTTTCATACACGGTAAAGTTCTGTAGATTTTGCTGTTTGGCGAAAGCCTTCAGCGTATCAGAACGAGAAGCACTGCTCAGTTGCAGCGTGTAATGACTACCCGGTGCCGCTGTAATGGAACCCGCGCTACCGCTCACCACACCGCTTTTTACCGCTGCCGGTGGTGTATAAACCGTGGTGGTCGTTGCAGAAGGTTTAGCTGCGGTTTTTGCCGGTGTTTTACGCTGCTGTGCCGCTGGAGTGGCATTGTTATGCGTCGGACGCGTGGTTTCTCGCGCACCTGCACCACTCATCACGGTTGCTGGCGCGGTTGGCAACCCGGAAACCGGGGCGTTCAGACTCTGCGCGGCAGCATCAACCTGATTCTGCTGCGATGACAGTGCGTCAGTCATGTTGCCCGGCAGTTCGACACGCTGTTGCGCACCACCCTGTGGCGGCATTGGCTGTGCTTCGCTTGGTGTGCTGGAAATAGGCGGAACACTGATGTTTTGTGGCTGCTGCGGCTGAGCCTGACCAACACCGTTGTTATCGTGGGTATCGGTAGTGCCACCTGGAACACCATTGTTACTGGTAGTCAGCGACGAAGAACCCGACAGGTTGATATCACGGGCTGCACCCTGCTGCGCCGTCTCATGCTGGGTCGGTGCTTTCAACGCCGATCCGATACCCAGGATCAGCACCAGCAGAACCAGAATACCGACACCAATCATCAAATGCTGACGCGATAAGGAAAAACTCGGCCCTGTTGCTGGGCGCCGCGAACGTGAAGGACGGCGATCGCTAGCATCAGGTCTGAGATCGTCTTCCGGTTTAAACTCGTCCATCTGAAATCCTCCAACTAGAGGCAAAAGCCCGCCACCCTGAACCCGGTATGGTTCGAGACTATTAACCCGATGATGGCAAAGCGATGCTCGTATTGCTTTGCACATTAATTAGTAACAGATGCAAACAGCGGCTAAGCCACTGTCAGTTATTCCGATTTACTCACGCGTGTTGCAACGGCAGGCAATCCGCAATTGCAGCCAACACTATATCACGTGCCACACCACCGCGAACTTCCGCTTCACCCATCGCCGTCGGTAATACCAAACGCAGTTCCCCTGCCAACACTTTCTTGTCGCGCATCATATGCGGCAGATAGGACTCAGGCGTCATTTCCTGCGGCCCGCACACGGGCAACCCGGCACGTAACAACAGCGCTTTGATACGTTCAATATCGGCGGCAGAAAACTGGCCCAGGCGGCGCGCGGTATGTGCGGCCATCATCATGCCAGCAGCCACGGCTTCACCGTGCAACCATACACCGTAGCCCATTTCAGCTTCAATGGCATGGCCGTAAGTATGGCCCAGATTGAGCAGCGCGCGCAGGCCGCTTTCGCGTTCATCGGCGGCGACCACTTCAGCCTTCAATTCGCAGCAGCGACGGATGCAGTACGCCAACGCGTCCATATCCAATGCCACCAGCGCATCAATATTATTTTCCAGCCAGACGAAGAAATCACCGTCGAGAATAATCCCGTACTTGATCACTTCCGCCAGACCAGAGGAAAGTTCACGCGCCGGTAAGGTTCGCAAGCAATCGAGATCTACCACCACCGCAGCGGGTTGGTAGAAGGCGCCGATCATGTTTTTACCGAGCGGGTGATTGACGGCGGTTTTACCGCCAACGGAGGAGTCCACCTGCGAGAGCAGCGTGGTAGGAACCTGGATAAAACGCACACCGCGTTGATAGCACGCCGCGGCAAAGCCAGTCAGATCGCCAACCACGCCACCGCCGAGGGCGATAAGCGTGGTGTCGCGACCGTGTGGCTTTTCCAGCAGCGCCGAGAACACTTGCTCAAGTACGGCAAGGGATTTGTACTGTTCGCCATCAGGCAGTATCACCTGATCCACCACTACACCGCCCTGCTCCAGCACCTTACGGACAGGCTCCAGATACAGCGGAGCCAGGGTCTGGTTGGTGACCAGCATGACCTGTTCACCCGCCTTTAGCGGCATAAAAGAAGCCGGATCGTTAAACAATCCGGCGGCTATGGTAATCGGGTAGCTACGCTCCCCAAGCGTTACGGTAATTCTCTCCATGTCGCGCTCAGTTCTCGGTGTGGTTTGTCCCCGCCAACGCGGGGAACACAATCAGAATTTCCGCATTTGCCCGTAGCCAACGCGGAAACCGCTATCAGTTACTTTCCAGCATGTTGATTATCTGGTTGGCAACCACTTTAGCGCTTTGATCGTCTGTGCGGATAGTAACATCTGCAATTTCTTCGTATAACGGATTGCGCTCTTTAGCCAGCGCTTCCAGCACTTCACGCGGAGGAGAATCAACCTGCAACAGCGGACGCTTTTTGTCACGCTGGGTACGGGCCAATTGCTTCTCGATAGTGGTTTCCAAATAGACCACGACACCACGCGCCGACAGGCGGTTACGCGTTTCACGCGACTTAACCGAGCCCCCGCCGGTAGCCAGCACGATCCCCTGCTTTTCCGTCAGTTCATTAATGACTTTTTCTTCACGATCGCGGAAGCCTTCTTCCCCTTCCACGTCGAATACCCAGCCCACGTCAGCTCCGGTACGTCGCTCAATTTCTTGATCAGAGTCGAAAAACTCCATATTGAGTTGCTGAGCTAACTGACGGCCAATAGTGCTTTTGCCGGCACCCATAGGCCCAACCAGAAAGATATTGCGTTTCTCTGCCATGTTTTTCGGTATTACTAAGACAATTCGTTAATGATAACCCGCCCCGCCAATCAAATTAGCGGCGGGACCTAAACTGAAACCTCATAAGCGATAGTGCGAGATCAGACGAAAAATTATCTCAACACTCTTGGTAGTTTGGCAACCGAATAAATCGCTATCCACGCCGCAGGAGGGAAACCATACGTTTTTAACGGCGTCTTAATACCCTATGGATTTCGAGTTACAGCCAGGCAGCAAGCGTAGACGCCTCAGAAGCTTACCAAGGTAAGTGACTGGGGGATTACGTGCAGCCAACAGCACTGTAGCTTGAAAGACGCCGGGTATAGCATTAACAAAAAAACCTCGGAGCCTAATTCGGTAACCCTTGTAAGCTAAATCGGCCGCAGCGTCAAACGCAGATGCCCCAAGGCGAGAAAAAAAGTCTATCTGACCATTAACTTTCGCCTTTTTCGTTGGCAGCGGCCCCGGTAGATCAGACCTTGATCAGCGTTGGAGTAATAAATATCACCAGCTCACGCCTTTTATGCTGTTTGCTGCTGTGTTTGAACAACGATCCCAGCCATGGCACGTCCCCCACGCCTGGAACTTTGTTAGCGCCATTCACATTTTGCTGCTGAAATATACCACCCAATACAATGGTTTCACCGTTTTTTACCGTCACTTGAGTTTTGATTTCCTGCTTGTCGATAGCCAACGCCTCCCCGGCCCCCTGTTTTATCGAGCGGCCAGGCATGTTCTGGCTGATTTGCAACGTTAACGTAATACGGCCATTGGGCAGGATTTTGGGCGTAACTTCCATTCCTAATACCGCCTCTTTAAACTCTACCGAGGTCGCGCCACTGGTGCCGCTCGCGACCTCGTAGGGGATTTCCGTGCCCTGTTTGATACTGGCGGTTTGCTGGTGTGCCGTCAGCAGGCGTGGGCTGGCGATGATTTCCACCTCATTTTCCTGTTCCAGCGCCGACAGCTCCAGATCCAGAATACGCCCACTAATGCGCGCCAGATGAAAACCGGCCGTTGCCGCGCTGTTTTCCACCGGCAAACCCACGCTGAAATTATCTATCCGTAAAGACTGCGCAGGTTTTTCGTCTGATAACAATCCCCAGCGCACGCCAAGTTCCCGCAGGTTTTCACTGCTGATGGTGACAATATGTGCCGCCAGTTGCACCTGTTCCAGTGGTGTATCCATATCCGCCACCCAGGCTTTCATCTGAGCGAGAGCCGATGTGGTATCACGCAGCAATAACGCATTAGTGCGCTTATCGACTACCACGCTACCGCGCTCGGTCAGCAACTTGCCGCGCTGGCTATCCAGGCTCTGGGCAATCTCTCCAGCATCGGCATTTTGCAGCGAGATCGTCAGGTTCTCCAAGGGCAGTTGTTGCGCCAGTACCTGCTGCCGACGCTGCTGCTCCTGCTCGTCCGGTTCGGGGAAAACCAGCATCACATTGCCATCGAGAGTCATCGTCAGTTTCCCCATACGCAACACCACCGCCAGCGCCTGCCGCCAAGGAACATTCTCCAGGCGCAGCGTCAGATTGCCATCTACGCCCTCGGCTGCAACCATATTCAGTTGCTGATATTCCGCCAAGGCCTGTAAAACCAGACTGACCGGCGTATCGTGAAACTCTAGAGAGACCGGTTTTTCCTGCTGGACTTCCTGCTTTACTTCCCCCATCACCATGAAGGGAAACGCCAGCAACAGCGCCACCAGCCAATGACATCTTTTCATTTCCATTTCCTTATGGTTTGCCCAACGTCAGAACAATATTGCCCGTGGCTGGGGGGCAAACGCGCTCCGTGCCAACTTCGCTGAACTCAAGCTGTCGCGCCTGAATTTGCACCACCTGCCAGAGCCCATCCAACAACCTCTGCTGTGGCTGTAACCTTAACCACTGCCCTTGCGAGGTGATCAGCCAGCCATGACGCAAGCCAGGTTCACCAATAGTGCCCTTTAGCTGCCAATTGGCCGGTGAAACGGCCGATGAAACACAGGACACAACCAGAGGCTGTTGGAACGGATCGCGCTCTTGCACAGCCCAAACGGGAGTGGAGAGCATCAGCCATAGCCAATATTCTTTCCTCATTCACTCCTCCCTTCTGCTGCGAGCAAAATCAGTTGGGTAATCAGCCCTTCCGGTTGCTTTTCGATCGCCATCTGGCTAATACGCAGCGTGGGAGACAAACCTTCCAGCAAGCGCAATAACCCAGGGTAATCTATCTGCAACTTCGCGATTTGCTGTGCGGGCTGCTCCTGCTGTTGCCAACGCAACAACACACCACCTATCTGATAGAGCTTGCTACCAAAGCTTTCCGGCTCTGCGGGTAACGCCAAGGTCTGATCCTGCAGACGCTGTTTCAACTCCTCCAATACCGGTAAGCGAGTCAGTTGCTGCTGACGTTCGACAATCTCTACCTCCAGGCGCTGCTGTTGCGTGCGTAGATGTTCCAGATGTTGCCATTCACCGTATACCAACAACGCGCTGGTCAGCAGTATCAGGCCGATCAAGAACAGCCATTGAACCACCAGCAGTTGCCAGCCGGGCCGGTTGAGCCAAGGCTTGATCCAATCCGGCAGCGGTTTATCCATCTTTCCCCCAACGCGCCGTTAGGGTGAAGGCCAATATCCCGTTTTTATGCTGTGTCACCTCCGCCAAACGATGACTTTCCAACAAAGGCGAAGCAGCCAAGCGCTGTTCAAACAGGGTAATTGCGGCGTACTGCCCACTGAAACCGCGCAAAGAGATGCCCTGTGCATTCTCTTCCAACGCTGTCAGCCATAGCTCGTCGGGTATCACTGCCGAGAGTTGTTGCAGTAAAGACAGATAACGTCGGTTATGTATTTCATTCTGCTGGCGACGTGTCTCTTCAGTCGTTAACCGCGCCAGCGCTGCCATCACCTGCTGCGTCTGCTGGATCCTGCCAGCCAGTACTTGCTGCTGTTGCGTCAGCGTCTGCAAAGTGCTCTGTTGCTGCGCATGTTGATAACGCAGCAGCAAGAAAGCCGTGACCGGAAGGGCCAAGGCAACCAACAGCTGGATGCTGAACACTCGCAGCCAAAATCCGTAGCGCTGCCGTTGTGCCCTGAGGCGCCAAGGTAAAAGATTGACCTGATACATCAGCGATCCTCACGGCGTAAAGCCAGCCCGCCTGCCAGAACAAAAGCCGTGGGCTGTGCTGGCAACGGAGGATGCAAGTGGCTGAAAGCGGTGAAAGGCGACCAGGACACAACTCCGGCAGGCAAGGCTTCGTCTAAGACACTGCTGTAATACACCGGCTTGTCGCCCAGAGCCGGGCAGGCCATACGCATGGCGGCCAGCGCCTGCTGCGTACTCTCGATCTCACCGACAGGCACTACGCCGTAGGCAAATGGCGTACTGCGCGGAGCCACCCACAGCCACTCCTGTTCCAGACGATGCAGCAGGCCCGCGTCGCGTGTCAGGCCAGCAAAAGCCGCCATAGCACACAGAACGCTGGGAGTAATATCAATGACCTGCGGCTGAAGATCGGCTTCTTGCAGGCAGTGCAGCCACTGCTGGAGCTCTTGTTGGCGAGCGGCGGTGAGCAACAAGTGATTGGTATTCGGCGGGGCGATACGGTAATCCATCGCCAGGGTCTGGCTGTCGAGCGGGAATTGTTTCAGCCCCTGAGTGGTGATGTAGTCATGGCGGACCGGCTCCCGCAAGCGATAATCCGGTAACGGCAACCGGTGTTGTAGAACCCGTTGCGCAGGCAAAGCAATGCGTAAGGAAATATGTCTTGGTAACCGAATACGCCACTGCTTTAGCAGGGTGATCAACA
The DNA here is from genome assembly GCF_057180605.1 of Serratia sp. HNCC26DJ206. Classification (NCBI taxonomy): domain Bacteria; kingdom Pseudomonadati; phylum Pseudomonadota; class Gammaproteobacteria; order Enterobacterales; family Yersiniaceae; genus Serratia; species Serratia sp. HNCC26DJ206. The sequence continues at coordinate 2,873 of NZ_JBXUGP010000034.1, read as the reverse complement.
TTTCGGATTTCTCAATACAACCGTCGCGTAGCACCGGCTGAGGCAGCGCCTGTTGCCACCAATGACGCAGTTGCCAACCGCTGCGGCGATGCTGTGCCGCCAATGCCCTCACACAGTTGCTCTGTATATCCAGGCCTACCTGCCATGCTTGAGAGAACATATTTCACCCCGCTTCCGTATCGTCAAATGATAAAAGAACATATCCATGTCGCAGGCTTGCCTTTATACTACCGCGCGGTTGTTTATAAACTGCCCAAATGACATGAAATGGGAAATCTCAGGTGAAGTTCGTAAAGTATTTTCTAATCCTTGCAGTGTGTTGCATCTTGCTGGGAGCAGCCTCGATTTTTGGCTTGTACAAATATGTCGAGCCACAGCTGCCCGACGTCGCAACGCTAAAAGACGTGCGGCTGCAAATTCCAATGCAGGTTTACAGTGCCGATGGCGAACTGATCGCTCAATTCGGTGAGAAGCGTCGTATCCCTCTCAAGCTGGATCAAATTCCACCGGTGATGGTGCATGCCTTCATCGCCACAGAGGACAGCCGTTTCTATGAACACCATGGTGTTGACCCGGTCGGTATCTTCCGTGCCGCGTCTGTCGCCCTGGTTTCTGGCCGAGCGTCACAAGGTGCCAGTACCATCACCCAACAGTTGGCAAGAAACTTCTTCTTGAGCCCGGAACGCACCCTGATGCGTAAGCTCAAAGAGGTTTTCTTGGCGATACGCATTGAACAGATGCTATCCAAAGACGAAATTCTTGAGCTGTATCTGAACAAAATCTACTTAGGCTACCGCGCTTACGGCGTCGGGGCGGCCGCGCAGGTTTACTTCGGCAAGGACGTCAGCCAGCTCAGCTTAAGCGAAATGGCCACCATCGCCGGTCTGCCTAAGGCACCGTCGACCTTCAACCCGCTGTACTCGCACGATCGTGCCGTTGCGCGCCGCAACGTGGTGCTGTCGCGTATGCTGGATGAGCATTACATCACGCAGGCGCAATACGATCAGGCCCGCAGTGAGGAACTGGTCGCTCACTACCATGCGCCGGAAATCAGCTTCTCTGCGCCCTATCTTGCTGAGATGGTGCGTCAGGAAATGATCACGCGTTACGGTGAGAACGCTTATACCGACGGTTACAAGGTTTACACCACCATCACCAAGAAACTGCAGTTGGCAGCGCAGGAGGCGGTGCGTAACAACGTACTGGACTACGACATGCGCCACGGCTACCGCGGCCCGTCGAACGTCCTGTGGAAAGTGGGTGAAGCGGCTTGGGATCAGAAACAGATTGTCGATTCCCTGAAAAATCTGCCGAGCTACGGCCCGCTAGCGCCAGCGGTAGTTACCCAGGCCGACGTCAATCAGGCCACGGCGATATTGGCTGATGGCAGCAGCATTGCGTTGCCGATGTCCGGTATGCGCTGGGCACGCCCGTTCAAATCCGACAATCAGCAGGGCCCAACGCCGAAGCGCGTCACCGACGTGGTTCAGGCGGGTCAGCAGGTGTGGGTGCGCAAAGTGAATGATAACTGGTGGCTGTCGCAGGTGCCGGATGTCAACTCGGCGCTGGTCTCTATCGATCCGAACAACGGTGCCGTCAAAGCGCTGGTCGGCGGCTTCGATTTCAACCAGAGCAAGTTCAATCGCGTGACTCAGGCGCTGCGTCAGGTTGGTTCCAATATCAAACCGTTCCTGTATACAGCAGCGATGGATAAGGGCCTGACGCTGGCAACCATCCTCAACGATCTGCCCATCACCCGCTGGGATGCCGGTGCCGGCACTGATTGGCGGCCGAAAAACTCACCGCCAACCTATGACGGCCCAATCCGTTTGCGTCAGGGCCTGGGGCAGTCGAAGAATGTGGTGATGGTACGTGCTATGCGTGCAATGGGCGTTGATTACGCGGCAGAATACCTGCAGCGTTTCGGCTTCCCGGCACAGAACATTGTGCATTCGGAGTCACTGGCGCTGGGCTCGGCCTCCTTCACTCCGTTGCAGGTGGTGCGTGGTTACGCAGTGCTGGCTAATGGCGGTTATCTGGTTGACCCCTACTTCATCACCAAGATTGAAGACGACAGCGGCAAAGCCCTGTTTGAAATCAAGCCGAAAGTGGTGTGTGAAAGCTGCAATCTGCCGGTGATCTACGGCGATACGCAGCGTGCGGCGATGCTTTCTGATGATAACGTTGAAAACGTGGCGGTATCGCAGGAAAACAGCAACGCCACTGTGCCAATGCCACAGTTGGAGCAGGTCACGCCAACCCAGGTACAGCAGGATAACGATCAGCAGTATGCACCGCACGTGATCAGTACGCCTCTGGCGTTCCTGATGCGCGATGCGCTCAATAGCAATATCTTCGGTGAGCCGGGTTGGATGGGCACCGGCTGGCGTGCCGGGCGCGATCTGAAACGCCGTGATATCGGGGGTAAAACCGGGACCACCAACAGTTCAAAAGACGCCTGGTTCTCCGGTTATGGCCCGGATACCGTGACGTCGGTCTGGATTGGTTTCGACGATCATCGCCGCGATCTGGGGCGTGCAACCGCTTCTGGTGCGATTGAGGATCAGATCTCCGGTGGCGAAGGTGGCGCGAAGAGTGCGCAACCGGCGTGGGATGACTTTATGAAAGTGGCACTGGACGGCGTTCCAGAGCAGAAGGTCACACCACCACCGGGCATTGTCAGCGTAACCATCGACAAGAGCACTGGCAAGCTGTCCAATGGCGGCGGTGGCAGCCGTTCCGAGTTCTTTATCAATGGCACCCAGCCAACAGGATACTCAGTGCATGACGCCGGTACCACCTTGACAGACCCCGGCGGTGAAAGCCACGAACTGTTCTAAACATAAAAACGGCCAGAGTAATCTGGCCGTTTT
>NZ_JBXUGP010000033.1:0-53414 GCF_057180605.1 Serratia sp. HNCC26DJ206 | reverse complement strand
CAGGATTTGCAGGGCTTGGGATCTTGCCAAACGGCCAATCAGTTGCTGCGGGCGAAGCCCAGAATGCTCAGCAGGCTGATGAACATATTGTACAGTGATACGTACAGGCTGACAGTGGCACGGATATAGTTGGTCTCGCCGCCATGAATGATATTGCTGGTTTCCCACAGCATGGCGCCAGCAGAGAACAAAATAAACAGGGCGCTGATCGCCAGGTGTAAAGCCGGGATCTGCAAGAACAGGTTAGCGATAACCGCCACCAGCAGCACCACGAAACCCGCCATCAGCATGCCAGAAAGGAATGACATATCTTTACGGGTAGTCAGCACATAGGCTGAACAGCAGAAGAACACCGCTGCGGTGCCCCCCAGTGCCAGCATGATCAAGTCGCCAGCGCCGGCGTTAAGGAATGAACTCAGGATCGGGCCGAGGGCATAGCCCATAAAACCAGTGAAGGCGAAAGCAGCCAGAATACCTGCCGGGCTATTTGCCAGCTTGTGGGTCAGGAACATCAGGCCATAAAAACCGACCAGCATTAGCAATAACCCAGGAGCGGGCAAGCCCAGCATGGTGCTGGCCGTAGCGGTCAGCGCAGAAAAGCCCAGCGTCAGTGACAGCAGGAAATAGGTGTTACGCAGCACTCGGTGCGTGCTCAGCAACGAATCGCGCGAGGAGGATGAGACGACAATGCGGTCCATAATGATCTCTCTTATCAGGTCATCACAAAATTAGTCACGATGATAGGCAGCACAACCGTTTGATTAAAGAGTGTTTACTCATCTTTACTCATTAGCGAACGCGCTGGGGTTCTGGACATGATAAATGGCGATTTCTTCAGCGCACAGTGGCTATATGCCTGTTTTTCACTCGGTTAAACGGTTTCAGGCTTTACAAGATGATCGGCTGTGTTTATAGTTCGCTTCGTTGCGGAGGGGTGGCCGAGTGGCTGAAGGCAACGGTCTTGAAAACCGTCGACGGGAAACCGTTCCAGAGTTCGAATCTCTGCTCCTCCGCCATTTATTCCTTTCAGTTGTTTCCTAACCATTTTCTCCCCAAGAATTCCTAGTGCTACACACAGATGCTACACAACGCTTCATTATGTGCACTCATCTGGTTAAACGTAACTCAAGCTATTACTTCCGCCGAAGAATCCCTTTATCTTTAATTCCCCATTTCCAACGCACAGAAATCCTCAAGGCTCTAGGCACGTCCAATTGCTCTGAAGCAGAAAGGCTGGTCCGACAGGAAGGTTGCCGCTGGGATAGCGAATTCGCTCGCCTGCAAGGTGAAGTCATTCAAGAGTTGCCAGATGACGAAATCCACCAAGGGCCCAAACTCACCGATCTCTACCAGCAGTGGCTATCCAGCGGGGAAAAAGCCCCGAAGACACGTAACCTTTACCTGAGGGCATTGGAGCGATTCGCCGCTATCCTTCTCTGTTATCGGCAGAACGGATTGCTGGGCCTTTCTGGGCGCTCTTTAAGGAGCAGCGATTAAGTGTCGGAACGATAAAACTAATCAGAGGTTGTGACGAAAATGTTACAAAGTGAGCAGGGTGGCAAATTAAAGGACACAGCCTAGCTTGCTGTGCGCCGGGGTTATCGCCTCAGATTGCCCCCGATTTACGCGCAGAATCACCAGCGCATTTTGTTTTAGAGCCAGCTACATCGCTGGATAACGGGGCAGGGTGTGGTTAGCTATCAGTTTTTATTAGCTATTATTTCATTGTTCACTAAAATGAAACCTCGATGTAATAGACGGTTTTTATTCTTATTTTTCTATATTTAATCATGGACTGATGTTTTCTATGGCGTCAATCAATGTTTAAGTGACGCCCCTATTTCCTGGAGAGCTTATGTTAGCCGGTTTTAAGAAAAATATTATTTCCCTGTCTTTTCTATCCATCGTGGTATTGGTATTAGACGCCTGTGATTCAAGCAACAATCTAACAGATACTGCCGTTGCTCCAGTTGTCGGCACCAGCGAACTGACGCTGGTTTCGACCACCGACCTTCATGCCAACGCCCTCAGTTATGACTATTTCAAGCTTAGCGAGGATAATAGCGTCGGGTTTGAGCGAACGGCAACGCTGTTGCGGGAAATTAAAAGTAAATACAGCAACGTTCTGTTATTTGATAACGGCGACACCATTCAGGGTACGGCCTTGGCAGACTATCAGGCGCAGGTTAATCCGATTAGTTGCGATGAAAAGCTGGCTATTTACCAAGCAATGGATGAGATAGGTTATGATGCGGCTACTCTGGGTAATCATGAATTCAATTACGGTTTACCTTATCTGGCCCAGGTGACTGGAGCAACCTTTAATATAGCGGCGCTGCCTGCGGTGAGTGAGCAAAAAAAGTGTGTCGGCCCCAACTTTCCGCTGGTCTTATCTAATGTCTGGAGCCAGAAGGACGGCAAGCCACTTTATAAGCCGTATATCATTCTGAATAAAAGCTTGAAAACCTATGACGCACAGGGTCAGGAAAATCTGGCGTCTATCAAGATCGCCGTGATTGGTTTCACTCCTCCTCCTATTATGAACTGGGACAAGCGCTGGCTGGATGGGCAGATCGGCGTCAGCGGCGTTGTCGAAGCTGCCGAAAAATATGTTCCCATGGCTAAAGCGGAGGGGGCCGATCTGGTTATCGCACTCTCCCACGGTGGATATAGCGCCGATGCTTACTCCGCAGAGATGGAAAACGCCAACTATTATCTTGCAAAAGTCCCTGGAATAGACGCGATCATTATGGGGCATTCCCACAATGAATTCCCGCTGGCATCCTGTAATAGCAACGCCTGCAATGCTTCAGGCGTCGACAGCAAAAATGGTTTTCTGAATGGCGTTCCGGCAGTGATGGCCAGCTATTGGGGGAAGGCGGTGGGTTTAATTCATTTAACCCTACAGCACGATCAATCTGGCTGGAAGGTTATCAAAGAAAACACCCGTGTTGAATTGGAAAAAACGCTATTAGATCCGAGCACAAAAACGCATGTCGCCGCCGATCCGTCAATTTTACAAACGATTCAGGCCGTTCATGAAGACGTGATTGATTATGTCAAAACGCCGATTGGAAAAAGTGATTTTGATATGACAACCTATTTTGCCGATGTTGGTGAAGCCTCTGCCATTCAGATTGTTAACGCTGCTCAGGCTGATTACGTCAAGGCTTATGTCGATCTTAATCTCCCTCAGTATCATGATATTCCGGTTCTCTCTGTCAGTGCGCCATTTAAGGGGGGCTTTTCTGGTGTGGGTGATTTTACGGTGGTTGAAGCGGGGGATCTCTCTATCTATAACGCCGCCGACCTTTATCTATATCCGAATACTGTCTATGCGGTGCTGGTCACGGGGGATATTGTCAAAGGTTGGCTGGAAAAAGCGGCGGAGCGCTTCAATCAGATTGATCCCGCTTCTGAAGTGGCGCAAAACTTGACCACCTCATTTCCCAGTTTTAACTTTGATATGTTTACGTCCGATGATCTGAAATATCAGATTGATATCACGCAACCCGTCGGCAAGCGGATTGTTGATCTCACCTATAAGGGGCAAGCAATAGATGCCAGCCAGCAGTTTATTATTGCCACCAACAATTATCGAGCAACCGGCGGCGGCGGTTTCCCAGGGCTCACGGCGGATCGGATCATTTATGCATCACCGGATAACAACCGCGATGTACTGATAAATTACATCAAGGATCGGGCAGTATTGACACGGGAACAGGATGGCAGCGCACGTAGTTGGCGTTTTGTCCCGGTGATCACCGCAGGCCCGGTTATTTTCCGTTCTGCCGCAGATAAGCTGACCTATGCGCAGAGCATCGGCTTGAAGAATATCAGCGTCTATAAAGCCGATGATGGCAATGGTATGAGCCTATACCAGATTGATCTCTCTAAGTAATCTAAAATTTAACGTCACATTGTTCGACAAAACTTTTCCATTACAGCAGGGTAATACTCCTGCTGTAATGGAACGATGATATAGAGATCCCTCTTATTTCCAATGTCATACTAATTACATATTTCCTTAATATATATACCATTATTTATCAGTATCTTTTTCTGGGATCACGTTGCCGATGCATGGCTTTTGCTACTTCCTGCCGTAACTTGAACAATACAAAGCATAAGGCAATGGAAAACGTGATATGCCCGAAGTCATTCGAGGGGCTGATAACGGGAACAGAGCGATTTGAACCGCGCTTGCGCTGGCCCGTATGGAACGAGTCATGCAGTCAGCATTCATGCAACATGAAGTATGACGAGTCTATATTCTAAATTTTTAAAAGGAGAAGGTTATGAGGAGAAATAGAGTATGTAATCTTAGTGCAGTCGCCGTAGGGGCGATATTTTTCACAGGCTGCGATGGTGATACCGAGTATATTACCAAGACGGAGACTGAATATGTGACAAAAAAAGAAACGGAATATATCACCAAGCTAGAGTACATCGAACCAGAACTCAAACCCATTAAGTCACCGATAATCATTGCTCACAGAGGCGCAAGCGGATATTTACCCGAACACACGTTAGGGGCCTACGAGTTAGCCGTTAAAATGGGAGCCGAATACATTGAGCCCGATCTTCAATTAACAAAAGATGGTGAGCTTGTCGCTGTTCATGATACGACCTTGGAACGGACGACCGATGTTTTGGAACGTTTTGGTGCCCGAAATGGTTCTACGAATGTAGGGGAGTATACCTTAGCAGAGATCAAGCAACTTGAAATGAAGCTAAATGGCACGGCTAAATATACTTACCCAGGTTTTACCCCAACGTCGAACGATCCTTTTAAAGTACCTACTTTTGATGAAGTGATTAAGCTGGCTCAAAGGCTTTCAACGGAGACAGCAAAAGAAATTGGCATCTACCCAGAAGCAAAATTAAAAGATGAACTTCAAGAAAATAAAATATTAGAGTCATTAGAAAAGTATGGTTACACTGAAAAGAATAAAATTTACATTCAGTCTTTTAGTGCGGAGACATTAAAAAGCTTAAAGAATAAAATGCAAAACAGAGGGTATCTATTACCTCTGGTACAACTGGGCAATGCGATTGATAGCAGCTTTAATGACACTGAGTATAGTGGGACTTTAGGCTTGGATTGCCAGGATTACTGCGTACTTACACAAGACAGCCCCCCACAGGTGATTCGTCTTGCTGATATCAAAGAATATGCGCCAGATATTGGTGTATCCCTCTCTACGTCAAAGGCGTTAACAACCAGTTCGAGCTGGCCTTTATATACACCTGATTTTTATACTTATGCTCATGAGCTTGGTATGACCGTTACAGGTTGGACGTTTAATAAATCAAGGCTGGATGCTCTGTCTATTGCTGAATATTTAGGTTTTTTTGAACTTGGAATGGATGGTTTTTTCTCCAATTATCCTGATATTGCCGTTGAAGCCAAAGCGCTGTTTATTGAAACGCAAAAACGCTTGCCTACAGAGACTCAGAATCCATAATCAGAGGGGTGAGCTAATTTAACGATAACGTGATGTTATACCTAAAATAATTTGAAGGAGCGGTAGGTTATTTTGCAGCAAAAGCACTCTTCTTTCTCACCGGCGATCGTCCGGTGAGAAGGGAGACCTCGTGCTCACGAAAAGGTTGGCTGAGGTATAAATAACGACAAGACGCGCCATACCCCCTGCATTGTTCATCAATTCGCCATCCCCACGTAACGCCATTGTCATCAGCGGTCGGCACCATAACGCTAACTTTTGTTATGGAGTGCCGATCATGAACGCCATCACTGCCTGCATATGCCACCAGTTAGATAACGTGTCGGAGTTTTTGCTATGACGCACTTATCTAGACATCCGACCAGTTACCCAACACGTTATCAGCAGATCGCCGCACAGTTGGAACAGGAACTGGGCAGCCAATACCGCTGTGGGGATTATCTGCCCTCTGAACAACAGCTTGCCGAACGTTACCAGGTTAACCGCCACACGCTACGCCGCGCAGTAGACCAACTGGTAGAGCGCGGCTGGCTGCAGCGTCGCCACGGTATCGGCATTCTGGTGCTGATGCGCCCCTTTAATTATCCGCTGCATGCCAATGCCCGTTTCAGCCAGAACCTGCTGGAGCAGGGCAGTCATCCCACCAGTGAACGTTTACTGGCGGTATTGCGCCCGTGCAACGGGCATATTGCCAGCGCACTCTCACGCGAAGAAGGGGAAACCATCATTCATCTGCGCACCCTGCGCCGCGTGAATGGTATTCCGATCAGTGTGATCGACCACTATCTGCCCGATCTGGATTGGTGGCCCGCATTGCAACAGTTCCATAGCGGTTCACTGCATCAGTTTATCCAGCAACATATCCATCAGTCGCTCACGCGCTATCAGACGCGCATCAGCGCGCGCCGTGCACAGGCGAAAGAGAGCCGCCTGCTGGAGATCGCCACCCATGCCCCTTTGCTGTGTGTGCGCACCCTGAACACCTGTACCGGCAGCGATCGGGTGGCGGAATATTCCGTCAGCCTGGCGCGCGCCGACATGATCGAACTGACGATGGAGCACTGAATGCAAGCCTTACAGCAGAGACAACGCTGGATGTCGGTATTGGCACACAGCCAGCCAGCCCAGTTGCGCAGCCACTGGCAGGCGCTGAACCTCAGCCCCGGCTACCACAGCCTGCGCGCACCGGAGATCGGCCTGGCCCAGTTGCAGGGGCGAATGGGCGCCACGGGTCGCCGTTTTGTACTGGGGGATATGACCGTCACCCGCGCAGTGGTGCAGTTGGAAAACGGCGGCCAGGGTTACAGCTATATCAGCGGGCGTGACAAAGCCCATGCCGAGCTGTGTGCGCTGATTGATGCCCTGCTGCAACAACCGGGCAGCCATGAACTGCTGCAACAGCGGTTGATTGAACCCTTGGCGGCACAGCAGCAGGAACAGCGCCAGCAGCGCGCCCGTTCGGTAGCGGCTAGCCGGGTGGATTTCTTTACGCTAGTACGAGGGGACTAAGCCATGACGTTACTGGCCGGATTTGACCAACCGATTGAGCAATCTCAACAGGCTTTCCGATTGATTTTAAAAGCGTTAAGCGAACCGGGGCAGAAGGTAACGCTACAAGGCGGCCCGGTGTGGGGCGCGCTGAACGCCGCCAGCACCGCACTGCTGCTGACGTTGGCCGATCGGGAAACTCCGCTTCAGCTCTCGGCGGCTTTAAACAGTGAGCAAGTGCTGACCAATATTCGTTTTCATACCGGCGCACCGCTGGCCATCAGCAACGCAGAGATCGGCCTGGCGCTGTTCGATGCACAGTTGCAGTCTGCCGAGCTGCTGGCATTACCGCACGGCAGCGAAATCTCACCGGAACTTGGTGCCACCGTGGTGGTGCAGATCGCCGCGCTAGAGGGGGGCTTAAGGCTGCGTTTGACGGGACCCGGTATTGAAAAACCACGGGAAGTCTCGCCCCAGTTGCCCAGTGCGTTGCGGGATTACCTGCTGGAGCGGCCACAGCGTTTCCCGCTGGGGCTGGATATTGTACTGACCTGCGGTGAATGCCTGATGGCGCTGCCGCGTACCACCCGTGTGGAGGAGTGCTGATGTACGTTGCGGTAAAAGGGGGCGAAAAAGCCATTGCGGCGGCCCATCAATTGCAAGAAAACCTGCGGCGTGGCGATGAAAGCGTGCTCGAGCTCAGCGCGGAGCAGATCGGCCAACAGCTTGGGCTGGCGGTGGATCGAGTGATGACCGAAGGCGGCATCTACGATCGCGAATTAGCAGCGCTGGCGATCAAACAGGCCAGCGGCGATCTGGTCGAAGCCATCTTTCTGCTGCGCGCCTATCGCACCACCTTACCGCGCCTGGCGGTAAGCGAACCTTTGTTCACTGCCCATATGCGGCTGGAGCGGCGCATCTCGGCGGTTTACAAGGATTTGCCCGGTGGTCAGGTGCTTGGCCCGACATACGACTACACCCATCGGCTGCTGGATTTTGCGCTGCTGGCGGAAGGAACAACGCCAGCGGCACCACAGGGGGATGAACTGCTGCCGGAAAGCTGCGTTCATGTGTTTGACTTGCTCTGTCAGCAGCAGTTGGCTCATGAAGAGCAGGATGATGGCAGCACGCCGGACGACATCACCCGTAATCCGCCGGTCTATCCCTGCTCGCGTTCGGCACGTCTGCAACAGTTGGTGCGTGGCGACGAAGGTTTTCTGCTGGCGTTGAGTTATTCCACCCAGCGTGGCTATGGCCGCAATCACCCGTTTGCCGGGGAGATCCGCAGCGGATCGGTTGCGGTGGAAATCGTGCCGGAAGAGCTGGGTTTTGCGATAGAGATTGGCGAGATCCTGCTGACCGAATGCGAAACGGTGAATGGTTTTGTCGATCCGCCCGGTCAGTTGCCGCATTTCACCCGTGGCTATGGGCTGGTGTTTGGCCGTTCAGAGCGTAAAGCCATGGCGATGGCGATGGTAGATCGCGCCCTGCAAACCGCCGAATACGGCGAAAGCGTTGCTAGCCCGGCGCAGGACGAAGAGTTTGTGCTGGCCCATGCCGATAACGTGGAGGCCGCTGGCTTTGTTTCCCATCTCAAGCTGCCGCACTACGTTGATTTCCAGGCCGAGCTGGAACTGCTTAAGCGCTTGCAACAAGGGGCCCGCGATGAGTGACGTATTAACTGGCTACAACCTGGGTTATCTGGATGAGCAAACCAAACGCATGATCCGCCGTGCCATTCTGAAAGCAGTAGCGATCCCCGGCTATCAGGTGCCGTTCGGTGGCCGCGAGATGCCGATGCCTTACGGCTGGGGCACCGGTGGCATTCAGATCACCGCCAGCATTATTGGCCGCGCCGACGTGCTGAAGGTGATCGACCAAGGGGCCGACGATACTACTAACGCCGTGTCGATCCGCCGCTTCTTCCAGCGCGTCGCAGGTGTAGCCACCACCGAACGCACGCCGCAGGCCACGCTGATCCAGACGCGCCACCGCATTCCGGAAACCGCGTTGCAGGCGGATCAGATCCTGATCTATCAGGTGCCGATCCCGGAACCGCTGCGCTTTATCGAACCGCGTGAAACCGAAACGCGCAAAATGCACGCGCTGGAGGAGTACGGCGTGATGCAGGTGAAGCTGTACGAAGATATTGCCCGCTACGGTCATATCGCCACCACCTATGCCTACCCGGTGAAGGTCAACGATCGCTACGTGATGGACCCTTCACCTATCCCGAAATTCGACAACCCGAAGATGCACATGATGCCCGCGCTGCAACTGTTCGGTGCCGGGCGAGAAAAACGCATCTACGCCTTGCCGCCGTTCACCAAGGTGGAAAGCCTGGACTTTGACGATCACCCGTTCAGCGTGCAGCAGTGGGATCAGCCCTGTGCGTTGTGCGGCTCGCGCCACAGCTATCTGGATGAAGTGGTGCTCGACGATCAAGGCAACCGCATGTTCGTCTGCTCCGACACCGACTTCTGCCAGCAACAATTAGACCAAAAGGTGCAGCACTGATGACTTCCGTTCCGTTGAGTTCCACGCCGTTGCTGGCGGTCAACAACCTTACCCATCTGTATGCGCCGGGCAAAGGTTTCAGCAACGTGTCGTTTGATATCTACCCCGGCGAAGTGCTGGGCATCGTCGGCGAATCCGGCTCGGGTAAAACCACGCTGCTGAAATCGATTTCTGCCCGCCTGGCACCGCAGCAGGGGCAGATCCTTTACCGCCCGCAAAACGGCCTGCAACAGGATCTGTACGCCATGGCAGAAAGCGATCGTCGCCGCCTGCTGCGCACCGAGTGGGGCGTGGTGCATCAGCATCCGCTCGACGGCCTACGCCCGCAGGTGTCTGCCGGTGGCAATATTGGTGAGCGTCTGATGGCCATCGGCCAGCGCCATTACGGTGAGATCCGCCAGCAGGCCAGCCAGTGGCTGGAAGACGTGGAGATCCCGGTTGCGCGCCTTGACGATCTGCCCACCACCTTTTCCGGTGGCATGCAGCAGCGCTTGCAGATCGCCCGCAACCTGGTGACGCACCCCAAGCTGGTATTTATGGATGAGCCTACGGGCGGGCTGGATGTTTCCGTGCAGGCGCGCTTGCTGGATCTGCTGCGCAATCTGGTGGTGGAAATGCAGTTGGCGGCGGTGATCGTCACTCACGATCTCGGCGTCGCGCGCCTGCTGGCTCACCGATTGTTAGTGATGAAACAGGGGGAGGTGGTGGAAAGCGGCCTCACCGATCGGGTGCTGGACGATCCACACCATCCTTATACCCAATTGCTGGTTTCTTCGGTGTTGTCGTAATTCAGGTGACCAAATGACGATTAAGATCCGGGTTGAACACCTCAGTAAAACGTTTGTTCTACACCAGCAGCATGGCACCTGTTTGCCGGTGCTGCACGATGCCAATCTGATCGCCCGCAGCGGTGAATGTGTGGTGCTGCACGGCCATTCCGGCAGCGGTAAATCCACGCTGTTGCGCTCACTGTATGCCAACTATCAGCCGGACAGCGGCCAAGTTTGGGTGCATCACCAAAACGACTGGATTGAGCTGGTGCAGGCCGAAGCGCGGCAAATCCTGGCGGTGCGCCGCCACACCATTGGCTGGGTCAGCCAGTTTCTGCGGGTGATCCCACGCATCAGCGCGCTGGAGGTAGTGATGCAGCCGCTGCTGGAATCGGGCGTCAGCCGCGCCGAATGCCGTGAACGGGCCGAGGCTTTGCTCAGCCAGCTCAACGTGCCGCAGCACCTGTGGCAACTGGCTCCGTCCACTTTCTCCGGCGGTGAACAACAGCGGGTGAATATCGCTCGCGGCTTTATCAAAGATTACCCAATCCTGCTGCTGGATGAACCCACGGCCTCCCTCGATAGCCGCAACAGCGCGGCGGTGGTGACGCTGATCGAACAGGCCAAGCAGCGCGGTGCGGCGATTGTCGGGATTTTTCATGACGAGAATGTCCGCCAGCAGGTGGCCGACCGGTTACACGATATGCAAGCCCCACAATTGCTGGAGACCCTATGATTATCAATAACGTCAAACTGGTGCTGGAAGATCAGATCGTTGCCGGTTCATTAGAGATGGATGGCGGAGTGATCCGCAGCTTTGCCGATACGCCGAGCCAGTTGCCGCAGGCGTTGGACGGTGAGGGCGGCTGGCTGCTGCCGGGGCTGATTGAGCTGCACACCGACAACTTGGACAAATTTTTCACCCCGCGCCCGAATGTTGACTGGCCTGCACATTCGGCCATGAGCAGCCACGACGCGCTGATGGTGGCCAATGGCATCACCACGGTGCTGGATGCAGTGGCGATCGGCGACGTGCGCGACGGCGGGCACCGGTTGGAAAACCTGCAAAAAATGATCGACGCGGTGATCCACAGCCAGCAAGCCGGGGTCAACCGCGCTGAACATCGGTTGCACCTGCGTTGTGAACTGCCGAATAAAAACACGCTACCGCTGTTCGAACAACTGATGGACAGGCCCGGCGTTTCTCTGGTTTCGCTGATGGATCACTCACCGGGCCAGCGCCAGTTCGCCTCGCGCGAAAAATACCGTGAATACTATCAGGGCAAATATCATCTGAGTGACCAGCAGATGAGCGAGTTTGAACAGGAGCAGATTCACCTTTCCGAGCGCTGGTCTACGTACAACCGGGAAGCGATCGCCGCCCATTGCCGGGCACGCGGCATCGCACTTGCCAGCCACGACGATGCCACCGCCGAGCACGTGGCCGAATCCCGTGCGTTGGGCAGCGCAATCGCCGAATTCCCGACGACCGAAGCCGCCGCCCAAGCGTCACACCAGCAGGGTTTGCAGGTGCTGATGGGCGCGCCCAATATCGTGCGCGGCGGTTCCCATTCCGGCAACGTAGCGGCTCATCATCTGGCGGCGCTTGGCGTGCTGGATATTCTCTCTTCCGACTATTATCCGGCCAGCCTGCTGGATGCGGCGTTTCGCCTCAGCAAAGACGAGCGCAATGCCTTCAGCCTGCCGCAGGCGGTACAACGGATCACCCGTAATCCTGCGCGGGCGCTGGGGTTGCAGGATCGCGGCCTGATCGCCGAAGGGTTGCGGGCGGATCTGGTACTGGTGCGGCCGCACGACGAGCATGTCTACGTGCAAAACGTCTGGCGCCAGGGTAAGCAGGTGTTCTGATGGCCCGGCTTATTTATCTGATGGGCCCGTCCGGCTCTGGCAAAGACAGCCTGCTCGAACGGCTGCGCGCCACTACCCGCGCCGGGCCGCTGGTGGCACACCGCTATATTACCCGCCCGGCAGCAATGGGTGGCGAGAACCATATTGCGCTAAGCGAAGCGGAGTTCCTGCGCCGCCGTGCCAAGAAGCTGTTCGCCCTTGATTGGCAGGCGCATCAATACCATTACGCCTTGGGGATTGAGATTGACCTGTGGTTGCTACAGGGCAACGACGTGGTGGTCAACGGCTCGCGTGCGCATCTGCCGCAGGCGCTCAGCCGCTACGGCACCCGGTTGCTGCCGGTCTGCTTGCAGGTGTCGCCCGCTGTGCTGCGCCAACGGCTGCAACAGCGCGGGCGCGAAAGTGCTGAGCAGATCGAGCAGCGGCTGGCGCGCGCGGCCGACTATCAGCAGAGCTTACCGGCGGGTTGCCACCTGCTGGATAACAACGGCGATCTTGAGCAGACCCTTGATGCGCTGCTGGCGGAGTATTGGTGAGTTTTCCTCCATAGAGAAACCATTATGCAACTGACCTTTCTTGGTACCGGCGGAGCCCAGCAGGTGCCGGTATTTGGCTGTGAATGCCCTGCCTGCCAGCGGGCGCGCAATGAACCGGCTTTTCGGCGGCGACCATGCAGTGCCATGCTGCGTTATCAGGGTGAAACGACCTTGATTGATGCGGGGTTGTGTTCGTTGGAGCGGCGCTTTGCGGCGGGGGAAATTCAGCGCTTCTTGCTGACGCACTACCATATGGATCACGTACAAGGATTATTCCCTTTACGTTGGGGCTGCGGTGAGACTATCCCGGTTTACGGCCCGGCCGATGAACAGGGCTGTGACGATCTGTTCAAACACCCTGGTATTCTGGCGTTTCAGCCGTCGCTGCTGCCGTTTGAAACCGTCGAATTAGGCGGGTTGAGCATTACGCCACTGCCGTTGATTCATTCCAAACTTACGCAGGGTTACCTGATTCAGGCCGCCGGGAAAACCCTGGCCTACCTGACCGATACCGTTGGCCTGCCACCAGAAACCGCACGCTATTTACAGCAGATCAAACTCGATGTGCTGGTGCTGGATTGCAGCCTGCCGCCACAACCGCAAACACCGCGCAACCATAACGATCTGACCCGTGCGTTGGAGATCCAGCAACGTGTGCAGCCGTGCCGCATGCTGCTGACACATATCAGTCATCAGTTGGACCTGTGGCTGATGAGTAATGCACTGCCGTCGGGGATGGAACTGGCGTTTGATAATCTTAGGATTGAACTCTGATCAACATCATTTTCTGTTCATAAAACCATCACCTCGATGTCATGAAAATCACCGTTAATAGAGCCACCTACTGATTCGCCATTAAAATTAGAGATATCACATGGTTCAGGCACTGTTAAAACTGGCACAGACTGATTATCCAGAACAACAACTGTTTCCTTTACGTAAAGTGTTATCCGTCAAAGGATTGGCCAAGGCTTACTCCTCTCAGCAGCGCGTACTGGATGACATCAATTTTGATCTGCATGCCGGTGAGTTTGTGGCGGTGATCGGCCGCTCGGGGGCGGGTAAATCCACCCTGTTGCATACGCTGAATGGCACCATTCCGGTTAGCTGCGGCGAGATGTTGCATTTTGATGACGACGGTGCAACCCAGGATATCGCGCAGTTCACCACCCGCCAGATGCGCCAGTGGCGCGCCCGCTGCGGGATGATCTTTCAGGACTTCTGCCTGGTGCCGCGCCTGGATGTGATCACCAACGTCCTGCTCGGCCGCCTCAGCCACACCTCGACCCTGAAATCCTTCTTTAAAGTGTTTGACGACGCCGACCGCGCGCGGGCGATCGAACTGTTGCAGTGGCTGAATATGCTGCCGCATGCCTTGCAACGCGCCGAGAATCTGTCCGGAGGCCAGATGCAGCGCGTGGCGATTTGCCGGGCGCTGATGCAGAACCCGAAAATCCTGCTGGCCGACGAGCCGGTAGCCTCTCTCGATCCGAAAAACACCCGCCGCATTATGGATGCGCTGCAAAAAATCAGTGAGGACGACATCGCGGTGATGGTTAATCTGCACTCGGTCGAGCTGGTGAAGGAATATTGCACGCGGGTGATCGGCATTGCTCAGGGGAAAATTATTTTCGACGGCCATCCCTCGCTGCTGAATGAGCGGGTTTTGCACCAACTGTACGGCGAAGAAGCCAATCAGCTCCATTAATCACCCGAGTTTTTTCTCCACCTTTATCTTTTCACACAGGGCAAGCGCAATGAAAAAATTATTCACTCTGACCAGCATCATGGCTGGCGTTATGTTGGCATTGAATGCAGGGGCAGCGGGGGCACCCAAGGAATTGAATCTGGGGATTATGGGCGGGCAAAACGCCACTCAGCAGATTGGCGACAACCAATGCGTGAAGCAGTTTCTCGACAAAGAGTTAAACGTGGATACCAAGCTGCGTAACTCTTCTGATTATGCTGGCGTGATCCAGGGGTTGCTCGGCGGCAAGATCGATCTGGTATTCGGCATGTCACCCTCATCAATGGCCTCTGTTTACATTAAAGATCCGCAAGCGGTCGAACTGGTCGGCATCGGCGTGGACGATGTGGACCAGTCCCGAGGTTATCACTCGGTGGTGGTGGTCAAAGCCGATAGCCCTTACCAAAAGCTGGAAGATCTGAAAGGGAAATCCTTCGGTTTTGCGGAACCTGATTCCACCTCCGGTTTCCTGGTCCCTAACCAGGTATTTAAAAAGCAGTTTGGCGGTTCGGCGGACGATAAATACAACAACTTCTTCTCCAGCGTGACCTTCTCCGGTGGTCATGAACAAGACATCCTCGGCGTGCTGAACGGTCAGTTTGAAGGGGCGGTGACCTGGACTTCAATGGTGGGGGATTACGCTAGCGGTTATAGCAGCGGTGCTTTTGGCCGCATGATCCGTATGGATCAGCCAGACCTGATGAAGAAGATCCGTATCATCTGGCAGTCGCCGTTAATCCCCAACGGCCCGGTTTTGGTGCGTCAGGCGCTGCCGGCCGATTTCAAAGACCAACTGGTTGCGGCAGTCAAAAAACTGGATAAAGAAGATCATGCCTGCTTTATCAAAGCTATGGGTGGTAAACAGCACCTTGAGGACGTCAAACTGGCTGAATATCAGACCATTATTGATATGAAACGCGATCTGACCAAAGGCGAGCGTTAATCTTTGCTCCTCTCCCTGACTCGGCCTGTGGGGAGAGGAGAAAGCTCTCTCTGTCACAACATGATGGAACGCTAATTTGAACACCGATTTCACACAGTATTACCAACGCATCCGCAGCAAGCAGAAGCGCGAAGCGTTGATCTGGTCACTCGGGCTGGCGGTGCTCTATCTCGGTGCGGGCAGCGTCGCCGAATTCAATCTGCATACCGTGTGGGTTTCCCTTCCTCATTTCTTTGATTATCTGGCAGAAACCCTGCCGGTGTTGCACTGGCACGCGTTATTTGCCGACGGCCGAACCGAAGGCTCCTTCGCCTACTGGGGTTATCGTCTGCCCATCCAGTTGCCGTTGATTTGGGAAACCGTGCAACTGGCGCTCGCCGCTACCCTGTTTTCAGCGTTGGTGGCTGGGGCACTGGCCTTTCTGGCGGCAAAAAATACCCACGGCTTGGCGAGCCTGCGCTTGGCGATTCGCACGCTGGTGGCGTTTTTACGCACTATGCCAGAGCTGGCTTGGGCGGTGATGTTCGTGATGGCGTTCGGTATCGGGGCGATCCCCGGCTTTATGGCGTTGGCGCTGCACACCATTGGCAGCTTGACCAAGCTGTTTTATGAGTCGATCGAAACGGCCTCTCACAAACCGGTACGCGGCCTGGTTGCCTGCGGTGCCAGCCCGCTGCAACGGATGCGTTTTGGCCTGTGGCCACAGGTTAAGCCGGTATTTTTGTCCTACAGCTTTATGCGCCTGGAAATCAACTTCCGCCAATCGACGATCCTCGGGTTGGTGGGCGCGGGCGGGATCGGCCAGGAACTGATGACCAATATCAAACTCGACCGCTACGATCAGGTCAGCATGACGCTGTTATTGATTATCGTGGTGGTATCGCTGCTGGATTATCTGTCCGGTGAACTGCGTAAACGTGTCGTAGAGGGGAAACACTGATGTCGGTTCAACCGCTATCCGCCGCCGCGCTGCAACAGCTCAAACAGCAGCATGCGGAAATTTTTGCTCGTCAGGGCCGCTATCTGCGCACGTTGGGCACGATCGCTGCGGCCATTGTGTTGTATTACCTGTTCTTTTTTCTGTTTTTCGGCATTGCCTGGCCACAGTTCACCAACGGCTGCCAACAGATTGGCCGTTACTTTGTGCGGATGTTTGTCTGGCATGATTTCGTCAACTGGCCGTTCGTGTATTACTTCCAGCAGATCTTCATCACCATTGCCATCGTGTTCGCTGGCACGCTCACCGCCTCACTGATCGCCTTACCGCTCTCATTCTTTGCGGCGCGCAATGTGATGTCATCACCCTGGTTGCGCCCGATAGCCATGATAGTGCGCCGTTTGCTTGATATCCTGCGGGGCATCGACATGGCGATCTGGGGGCTGATTTTTGTGCGTGCGGTGGGCATGGGGCCGCTGGCTGGGGTATTGGCGATCCTGATGCAGGACATCGGTTTGCTGGGCAAACTGTATGCCGAAGGGCATGAAGCGGTGGAGAAATCCCCCAGCCGTGGCCTGACGGCGGTGGGGGCTAACAGTTTACAAAAGCATCGCTACGGTATTTTCACCCAATCTTTCCCTACCTTTCTGGCGCTGAGCCTGTATCAGATTGAATCCAATACCCGCTCTGCGGCAGTACTGGGTTTTGTTGGTGCCGGAGGGATCGGCCTGGTGTATGCCGAAAATATGCGGTTGTGGAACTGGGATGTGGTGATGTTTATCACCCTGATCCTGGTGGTGGTGGTGATGATCATGGACAAGATATCTTCGATCCTGCGCAACAAATACATCCTGGGAGAAGAGGTTCCTCTTTACCAGAAAGATAAGTAAATAACCTGCATAACGCTATCCGGCCAGTGGTCGGATAGTCGTGTAACCACTGATTTATGAATGCACCTCCGCCGAGCCTACCCATATGCGTGGGTTGAAAAAAGTTCTGGATGTGTATTCCCTGGCTATGGCATTGAGTTTTCCGCCGTTGTTGGCAATCTAGGGTGTAAGCTGATGGGCTTTCAGCATATTTCGCTTATGTAAAGCATAAAAAGTAATTTAAGAGTAAATTAAGTTAATTCTTGAGTTTAATGATATTAAAACGCTTAAATTTCAATTTTTGTTTTTTGTTAATTGATTTTCCTGTGTTTTTTATTTTTATGATAAGTGTGTTTTTAATTGGATGAATCTGATTTTTTGTTAAAAAATAACGCTGTTTTGATTTATTAAATGTTATCTTTAGATATGGTATTTTTGAGGCATCTCTCGTTTTTATCCTTTTTTTTTTAATATGCTACGGCTGGTTTTATTAGTGTGCAAGGTGTTCCATTAATAGTTGTTTAATACGGGTGCAGAGGCAGGTTTTTTAGTCGCTGTTGGTTTTTCTATGTCTAATTTAAAGCAGTGGCTTTGCTCGCTGATATAATAATTGGCGGAGATGGGGTGTTGGCTTTTTGATTGTTGTTTTTTTATAAAAGGAATTAATGTGAAATGGGCCGTCCGATACTGACAATAAAATGGCGCCGGTTTCTGGTGCCTGCTTTTAAGTTGGTTATTGTCATTTGGTATTTTATCCACAGTTCAGTCACATTCGCTTTTGATTGTCTTATTGAACCCTTGCAGATGATTGAGCTAGGCAGTCCGGCAAGTGGTTTATTAGGGAAAGTCTATGTAGGCCGGGCCGATCGTATTGAGAAAGGGCAGGTTGTGGCCACATTGGAATCGCGGGCAGAACTATCAGCTGCTCAAGTGGCGTTGTTTAAATCCCAGCAAACTGGGGAGATGGCGATGGCGAAAAATAAAATAGACTTTGCCAAACGTAAATTTACACGCCTTAACTCCTTGTCAGAAAAATCATTTATGGCAAAGCAGGATATTGATGATGTTGAATCTGTGCTGCGTGTTGCCGAGTCTGAACTGAAAGTCGCAGTAGAAAATCATCAACTGGCGAAGTTGGAATATCAACAGCAGGGCGACTTACTCGACTTGCGAACTATCCGTAGCCCCTTCGATGGGGTGGTGGTGGAACAGTTGGCCTATCCCGGTGAGGTTATTGAATCAGGCAGCAGCAGAAAATCCGTGCTGAAGGTGGCGCAATTGAATCCGTTGCAGGTGCATATTGTGCTGCCGAAGCACTTTTTCGGTAAGGTAATGCCTGAAATGGGGGTAGAGATCGTTCCTGAATTACAGCTTATTAATGAAGAAACTCCCAAGGAATCTACCTTGCCGAAAATTTTTGGCAATATAAAAGCAACCGCTCAAGCAATGGCAAAAAAAGACGTCGGGCATTATGTTGCCAAGGTAAAAACAGTAGACAGAATTATTGATGCCGCCAGCGGAACCTTTGTGGTGCTGGTTGAACTACCCAACCCCCAGCTAACTATCCCCGCAGGTATTCGATGCCAGGCAACAATTCAAGGAATTAATGAAATGGTAAATAAAAGATAACGCTATAGGATTTTTTATCAATGTTATTACCGGGTATGACAGGGGATTTTTAAATTTAGGGACCACAGGGGACGTAAAATGGAAAAGTATTTAAATCACTCTTCAGAGAGTTCTAGTGAATCGATGAATGGCACTTTTTCTTGCTCCGCTGTTGAAATTAAAACCCCACCGGAAATAACAGATAAAAATACGCGCAATAATTCAATTGAACAGGAAAAAGTGAAGAGTGGTAAGCGTCAGACTGTTGTTTCTCCCATTCTGTTTGAAGCGGTTGAACCCCGAATCTTATTGTCTGGGGATCTGAATCCCGCCGTTTTATCGATTGATGGCAGCATCTCCGCACCGGGCGAAAAGGATTGCTACGAATTTACCGTGGAGGAATCGCATCGGGTTATTTTTGACAGCCTCACCAATCGTTCAGATTTGAACTGGACGCTGAATGGCCCCAATGGTCAGGTGACCAGCCGGAGCTTTAGCAGCACGGACAACTCCAGCGCCTCGTCCTTCTTTGAGCTAACCACCGGTAAATATCAGATTACCGTTGATGGGGATATGGATGCCGTAGGCGAGTACTCATTGCGCGTGATTGATGCCAATAATGCGGTGAACCTGACGCCGGGTAGTGATGTGGCAGGCATTCTGGAGAACGGTAACAAATCAGCACTTTACCGTTTCCAGGCTCAGGCCGGGGACAAATTCTTTTTCAACCCGTCGGCGGAAACCAATGGCACCGTGAACTGGCGTTTGATTGATCCTTATGGCCGTCAGGAGGGGGGCGTCAATTCGTTGTCTTACCTGCGTGACACCTTCGCCATCAAATCTTCCGGGGAGTATTTGTTGGTTGTCGAAGGAGGAATCTCTCAGACGAGCCCGGTCAATTACCGTTTTAACCTCCAGCCGGTTGTCGACAGCAGCGTACCGCTTGAACTGAATACCATTGCGACGGCGGAAATTGATCAACCGGGGAAAACCGCTAATTTCACCTTTACTCTGGCGCAACCCCAGGCGGTCTTGATCGACCGGCTGACGAATACCAGCTTCGCCTGGGCGCTGTCAGGCCCTGAAGGCGTGATGGTCAGCCGCACTTCGTCCTATACCGCCTCCTCTTATGCTAACAATTCGGGTTATTTATTGTTGCCCGCAGGGGATTACACCCTGTCGATTGATGCCGAGGGGGCCAACACGGGCTCGCTGCCTTTCCGCTTGCTCAGTATGTCTGCGGCTAAAGCATTGGATACCAACCAGGTGCTTAAGGCGTCGCTTGATCATGCTCAGGGAACGCAAGTTTATCAGCTTGATGTGAGCAAAAACGACAAGCTGTTTGTAGAGGGGATTGCGCTCTCTGCCGGTAATTTGACCTGGTATCTGCTTGATCCTCATGGAAAACCGCTGGCGCAAAGTGCGCTAATGACGGCGCAGGAGCCGATTATTGCCGGGGAGACGGGGCAGTATTGGCTGATCCTGGAGGGCGCTGATAGCAATAACGTGCAAAACCCTGTTGATTATCAGATCGCGGTTAATAAAGTCCCCGACCTGGTGGTTGAAATGACGCTGGACTCGCTGATCAAGGGTGAAATAACTCTGGCGGGGCAGTCCACCGTTTACACCTTTGATTTGGCCAACGCCGCCCAACTGGTATTCGATGGGCAAAGCAACCGTAATGACATCAAATATACCCTGGTCGGGCCGCGCGGGGTTGAAGTCCAATCAAGATATTTTGCCCAAAGTGATGGCAGCAATCTGTATAACCTGCTGAATCTGATGGCAGGTAAATACTTTCTCACCGTCTCCGGCAACGGTAAGGCGACCGGTGAATATGCCTTTCAGGTAACCGATTTGACGGTGTTGCCGAGTGTTAGCAACGACACTGAATTAAAAGCCACGCTGACGCCGGGTAATGGTTTGCTAGCCTACCGGTTTGATGCGGCGGCGGGTGACAAAATTGAGTTTCAAAGCCACAGCGTTACAGGCGGAAGCGCGACTTGGCGCTTAATCGATCGCTATGGGCGGGATGTGGTTGGCGTGAACAATCTTGCCAGCAATCGGGCAGCGTTTACCCTGGAAACCGGCGGTAATTACAGCCTGCTCATTGAGGGGCGCATAGATAACACAGAACCGGTTGAATTCAATATTCAACTGAATACCGTTGGGCATGAAGATCCTGCGGCATTACCGGTGGGGGATGCACTGACCTTGGGTTCCGTGGTGGCAGGAACGTCAGCAAGCTGGGATGAGCAAAAAGTCTATCGTTTTACGTTGAGTGCAGCAGCCCAACTGATCATGGATACGCAAAATCCGAACAGCAGTAGTGCCATCTGGACGCTGATAGGGCCACGTGGCATCGAAGTCAATAAACAGGAGTTGTACAGCAGTGACGGCTATTATGGCTACCCGCTACTCACGTTGCCGGCCGGGGAGTATGCACTGACGATCCAGGGCGGTAGCGGCGCTTACTACTGGAGTAACAATGGTGCCTATGCTTTTCAACTGATCGATGTCGCCAGCTTGCCTGAGCTGTCTGTCGGCCAGCAGATGAACGTCAACCGTTCCCCGGGGAATGCCACGCTGGGCTATCGTTTTGCCGCTAATGCGGGTGAGGTGATGGTGCTGAACTGGCGCGACTCCGGTAGCAGTTCGATCTGGACATTGGTTGATCCTTTCGGCCGTAAAGTTTCCACGGTAAGCAGCGACAGCATTGGCACCAGCTATGCCATGGCGTTTTCAGGCAGCTATACGCTGATTTGTGAAGGCTATTACTACAATACGGCCAACAATAACGTGACTTTCACGCTGGCAAGGCAGGAGCGCCTCAGCCAACCGCTGGTGTTTAACGACCAGGCCAGCGGCGTGTTAACTGGCTATCACAACCTGGCCGAGTATGATTTCACGCTGGATCAGACGACCACCCTGGTGTTCGATGCGCTGAATACCACCGCAGAAAATGCCAGCAATGTGCAATGGCTGTTGCGCGGGCCGCAGGGGGTGGTGACCAATTGGAGCAATATTAATAGCTATTCATCTTATTCTTTGAGCCACGCCTTGCCGCCGGGCAGTTACTCGCTGGTGCTGCGTAACAGCAGCGAAACTGCCGCACCTTATAAATTCAGAATGCTGAACCGCGACGCAGCACAAACGTTACCTGTGGATACCGGGGTCGATGAGACGATTGCGGCAGATGAAACGCAGCTCTACCGTTTCAGCGCCAAGGCGGGGGAGTCTTATTATCTGCATGGGCAGAACAGCGGGGGGAGCAATGAGCGAGGCCGTTGGGTATTGCTCGATCCCTTTGGCCGTACCGTTTATTCAGGTTACACCTACTACGATTCGCTTAATCTTGCCATCAAAGCCAGCGGTGAGTATCTGCTGCTGGTTTCTCCCGACGTCGGCGGCACTCCGCTGAAGGCGAAATTTACGCTCGGCCTGCAAACGGTGGTCACGGCACCGGTGCTGTTGAATCAGCCGACTCAAGGGACGGTGGCGCAACCGGCGGGTAGCGTTAAATATGGCTTTACGCTGCTGGCCCCGACGCGCCTGATGGTGGATGCCTGGAGTGGCGCAGGATTTAGCTGGAGCCTATCTGGGCCGCGCGGTTCTGAAGCCAGTGGTAACAGTATTGGCAGTACCAATCGCTTCTTCGATTTGCCGATGGGTACCTATGAGTTTGTGGTGGCATCGAGTGACTTACGCACGGGAGATTTCTATTTCCGTCTGCTGGATTTAGTCACGGCCGCGCCTTTGGCACTGAATACCGAAGCTCAGGTGGCTTTTGCCGCCGATGAATTGGCACCTGTCTATCGCCGTTTGGATCTGGTCAATGACGCCACACTGATCTTTGATGCCATTGGCAATCAGAATCCTTCAACCTACTGGCAACTTTACGATGCCTGGGGGGGCGTCACTGCCAGTGGCTACGCTAGCAGTGATTTGACCACCTCGCTGCTGAAGGCGGGAACGTATTTTCTGGTTTTCAATAAAGGCAGTAGCGACAAGGCACAGCAGATTGATTTTGCCGTGCGCCAACGCAGTGTTAAAACCAGCGCGTTAATCCTGGATTCACGGGTCGTTGGTGCTCTGGATCAGCCAGGGTATGAAAATCAATATACCTTCAGGGTTGAGGCTCTCACTACGCTGTTGTTGGAAAACCAGCTTATCAATAGTTCCCTCGGTTGGGTGCTGGAAAAGGCGGATGGTAGCCAGGTACAAAGTGGCTCTTTTGCTAATGACATGGCGTGGTTAAGGCAACTGGCGGCGGGTGACTATCGGCTGCGGGTTTTCTCATTCAGCAATGCAACCGGCGATATTGCCTTCCGGTTACTGGATATCCACAGTGCAACAAAAATGGCCCTTGGCGAGCAAAGCGTCAGCCTGACGCCGCTGGCGAACACCCAAGTGCTCGCGTTGGATCTGGATAATGTCACGGCGAATTATTTCTGTTACCAGTTTGGCAGCCTGTCTGAAACGGTGCCTACACGTGCCTATTTGCTGGATGCTCAGAGCAACCAGAAATGGCTGATGAGTGGCGATAGCAATGCCAGTCTGCTGCTGCCAGCTCCCGGCCGTTACTATCTGGTACTGCACGCGACAAGTGCCTTAGAAGCACCGCTTGAGCTGAATTTTACTACCCTAATGGCGGGCAATCAGCAACAGACGTTGGTGCTGGGTGAAGAACAACATGGGCGTCTGGAGTCTGGCATGCTGACTGATGCCTGGGATTTCACGCTGGATGCCGGGCAGCGCCTGTTGCTCGACGGCAAAGCGGGTAGCCAGGTGTCCTGGGTCTTGCGTGACAACTGGGGCAACCAGATAAACAGTGGGTCACTGATTTCCCCGGTGGTGATGGATTTGGCCGCAGGGCGTTATCGCCTGTCTATCAGCGATAGCTACCGCGATACTTACCGCCTGCCAGGAGACTACGCTTTCCTGCTGGCTGAGGTTGCGGGAATCAAGGCATTAGAAGAGAAGAAAGCCGTTACCGGCACTATTGCCGCGCAGGAAACGGGGGTGATCAGCAGGTTATCGGTTCAGGCGGGTCAGCAATGGTGTTTACAGGCTCAGGCGCTCGCCGGCTCTGGGAACATCACGGTTTTTGATACCTACGGCATGCTCGTGGCTGCCAGTTGGTTATCAGATAATGTCGTGCGGTTTAATACCGACGGGCAGGCGGGGGATTATCTGATCGTAATCGATAATACCAGCGGCGCTACCGACAGCCTGAGTTATAAACTGACGGCCAACCAGCGCGTTATTGCACCGTCTCAGCCCGCCAGTATCGGGGATACGCTCAGCCAGCGGATTACCGCTCCGTATGAATATCACAGCTATCGGTTTGATTTGGCAACGGCCAAACGCCTGATCATCAGCAGTACCGGCAGCGAGAGCGCTATTCGTTGGCAGATGGTGCCTGCTGACTCTGTATCCAACTTGGGGGACTGGTGGAATGCAGGCGACACTTGCCAATCACTGACATCAGGGGAGTGGCTGTTAATCGTCTCTTGCGAGAGCAGTAACGGCGGAGATTACCGCATCCAGCTACTGGATATGGACACCGCAGCACCGCTGCCTGCGGGTAATAGCCATAGCCGGTTGCTGGATAGCCGCGATACCGCCGTGTATGCCTTGACGCTGGAGCAGGCACAGCGACTCACTCTAGGCGTCGCGTCAGAAGATACCCAGGCGTTACGTTGGTCTTTGTTCTCAACCTCGAATAATGCACAGCTTAATACGACGTCGGCATCTGCGTTGGATACGAGTCTGCTCTCACCAGGCACCTATTGGCTGGTGGTCTATGGCAATGGCCTTGGCAGCGCAGCGGTTGATTATGACCTGTTGTACCAGCAGATTGCACCAACGGTCCTGTCAATCGGCGAGTCAACCCAAGGGGTTTTCTCGGCAACCGGTAACCAGGTGGATTACATCTTTACCCTAGCGGAAAGTACGCGGCTGATCTTCGATGCCTTGCAGGGCGATAGCCGATTTGGCTGGCAAATCTGGACCTTGGCCGGGGGAGGTGTCAGTAGTGGCACATTTGACTATGGCGTCAATGTATTAGCGAGCTTGGCACAGGGGCAATATCGTCTGGTGATTACCGGCCCCGGTATGCTAGCCGGTGGGATACCTTTTGAGTTTCGCCTGATGTCGGTAGCACAGGCGCAAGGCGCGCCGCTGGTCTACGGTACGCCGCTGGTGGCAACGTCAGCCAAGGGGACGGAAACGGTCACCCATGCGTTGGATATGCAGATCGGTGACTGGATCACCGTCGACTCGCAAGCGTTGAACGGGGGAGCATTTCGCTGGCAACTGTTGAATGCCAGTAGTTTTACCGTGGTGTCGTCGGGCAGTAACGATGCTCTGCGTAGCGGGATTCAGATTACCGCGACAGGGCGTTACCTGCTGTTGATCGACGGCATGCTGGCCAACAGCCAGCCGCTCGATTATCAGCTTACCGTCAAGCTGGAACGCCAGACCGATGAGCGGCCTGCGGGCGATGCTGTTGCACTGGAAACCCTGACGACGGCGCAACTGCCTTCATACGGAAGCAAAGCCTATCGATTCAGTATCACTGAGCCGACATTCATTGCCGTCTCGGGCAACAGCCAGGGCAGCCAATCGGTGTCATGGCAGATTCTGAGCGTGTTGGGCAGCATGGCCTGGGGCAATCTTGATCAGACAGGATCCTCGGTGGGAGGTTACTGGCTGGCGGCAGGTGATTATGCCTTAGTGCTGAATAACACCTATGGTACGGATCCGCTAACCGTTGCTTTCAAAATTGAAGAGGGTAAACAGGCACCGGTGGCGTTGCCCGGTGTGGATATTGTAGCAACGGATCATAACCTGTTCCGGCTTCATCTGGAGGCGGGTGAAACTTACTACTACAGCGCTTCAGAGGGTAGCCAATGGGTGATTTATGATGCTCAGGGCGGATATGTCGGCGGTTTTTATGGCAGTTCGTTTACGGCATTTACCCCGGTGTCTGCGGGTGATTACGTTATTCTTTCGCAAAGCCGTTCGGCGTCTGCCAGCGAAGCCCGGTTAATGGTACAGCAGGCGGTGACCAAGACCGATCCTCTGACGTTGGGTGTGGCGGTGGCCGATACCCTCAATGTTTTCACCACGCACAGCTATAGCTTTACGCTGGCGCAGCCGCAAACGGTGTTGCTCGACTTCTTGCAAAATAGCAGTGGCACCATCGCCTGGCAGTTACTGCGTGATGGCGAGTTGGTGAGCCAAGGCCGCACCGGTGGCGGTGGCCCAATGGTGCTGGACGTTATCGACGCGGGCAATACGGCCAATGTGTTGCTCAATCTGGCGGCAGGTGATTATCAGTTGGTACTGCGCGCTGAATGGGAGGATGCCTCTTATCGTTGCCAACTGCATGATTTATCACAGGTGCCAACGTTGGCGTTAGATAGCCTGACTCAGATCGCTAAAGTGCCAGGGGAGACTAGCGTATTCAAATTTACTGCCCAGGCTGGGGACAGCTTCGTGTATCAGGCGGTAGATATCCAGGCAGAAGGTGGGTATTGGTCGCTGTTTGATGTTGACGGTAATCCGCTTGTCACCATGGTTTCTCTGGATGGCAGCTATCTGTCCAGCCTGCCGCAAGACGGCGTGTACTATCTGGTGTGGGATACCCTTGAGAGCAGCGTGAAGTTGCCGGTGACCAGCACCTTTACCGGACGGGTGGTGACGCCGGTCACTCAGCCGCTGCCAGCAATAGGCCAATACGTCACGGCAGATGTCCTGCAAGCCGGAGGGACGCTGCGTTACAGCTTCCACGTTGATAGCGCCACCACATTAGCCGTTGATTTGCAGGGAACAGACTATTACTCGACAGGGGAATGGGCGCTGCTCGACGACTTAGGCAATACGGTGAGGACCATTTGGCCTTACGGGAGCAACCTCGGCATGTTATCCCTCGATCGGGCCGGTGACTTTACGCTGGTGATCAGGAAAACGGGGATGGTTTTTGCGGGAGAGGTCATTACCTTCCGCCTGCTCGACTTAACAGGGAGCAGCAGTGATTTAGCGTTGGAAGCACGCACCACCGATCGTCTCGAACCCGGTAGTAGTGCCAAAATTTATCGGTTGAACGTTGCAGGCAGCCAGAGTTTCAAATTTATCTCTCATGACAAGACGGCGGGAGCCACATGGCGTTTAGTCAGTCAGGACGGAAGATTTATCGCTGTCGGTGGAACTAACGATGACAGTGTGGCGTATACGTTAGACAGTTCAGGGATCTACTACCTGATTATTGATATTGATCCGCAGAGCACGACGGCGGTGAGTTATAGCTTCACTGCCAGCCGCGATTTATTGCAGCTCGACACTACCTATAGCGGGACGGCGTATCAGTATTCGCCCACCGTTTATCAGTTTTATTTGGATCAGCCTGGCCAGTTGCTGTTTGATGCATTTAAGGCAGCGGCAGGAAGCAGAGACTATAGCGTTTCTTGGACGCTGGAAGGGCCGGACGGTCAGATATTTAACCGTTCACTGTTTTCTTACGGGCAAGATCCGATGCCGCTGTTGGCTGCTGGGGGATATACCCTGCGGATCTTCAACAACTATTGGATCTCTACCCCTTATCAATTCCGGCTGGTCACCACGGCTAGCGCGCTGCCGCTCACGGTAGGGGCTACAGATACCCAGACCAGCGGCACGCTTTCCCCAGGCAACAGCGCGCAGATGTATCATTTTACTGCGGCAGCGGGCGATGTTTACTCTTTCCGCATGCAGAAGGCCGCAACGGGGTACTGGCGGTTGCTTGACCCTAACGGCAAAGAGGTGTTTAACGCGAGTTTATCCTCTCAGCAGCGTGGCGTTTCATTGTCACTAGCCGGGGAGTATCTGCTGGTGCTGGAGGGTGAAGCGACGAATTATGCCGCACAGAGCTACACCTTCAGCGTGGTCGCTACTGTGGATAAAGGTGAGATTGATTTTAACAGTGTGATTGAACAGCCGTTGGCGGCCAATGGTTCGGTACGTTATCACCTGCAACTGGGTCAGGCTGGGATCGTCGCCTTGGATAACCTGAGTACGGATACTAATCTGAGCTGGCGCCTGGAGGGGGCTGACGGCCTGATTATTGAAAAAGACATGGTACAGGGTAGTTACTCCTGGTATGACCCGGTTGCTCAGCAGTACCGCACGATTTCTGATTATGCCGGTAGATTGGCGGCCGGTAATTACGTGCTGACCATCTTCAACAATAGCAGCGCGTCAAAAAACTATGCTTTCCGCGTTCTGGATCTGGACTCTGCCACCCCGGTGACCCCAGGAACGCCGGTGTACACAACGGTGTCACCGGTTAATAGTGTGCAACTCTTCACTTTTGATGCCACGGCCGGTGAACGCTACTATTTTGATGCGTTAATGACGAAATCCACCCTTTCTGACAGTTCCCCAGGAGCTAAATCCGTACCTGTTTGGACGCTGTTCGATCCACAGGGGCAAGTGGTGTTTTCTAATACCTCAATGGGCCGGAGTTACAATAACTCTTCCTGGTACTCGGCATTGGGGAAATATCAATACTGGAGTGAGTTTTTCGGTACCGATCAGGAACCTGCGATATTAAGTCTGACAGGAACCTACACGTTAATGATCGAAGGGTTGAATACGGCCACCCAGCCGCAGGTAGAGGTGGCATTTAACCTGGTCAAAGTGCCGTCAACGCCAACGGTGTATCTCGATCCTTTGGTGATCACGCCAGCGCCGGATCTGGTGCTCAATTCCGTCACGCTCGATCCCGCTGCCGGATTATACACCGGGCAGACGGTGGATATCCGTTGGGTGGTAGAAAACCGTGGTGTTTTACCGACCAGCGGCAGTTGGTACGATCGGGTAGTGGTGCGCAATCTGGATACCGGCGAACTGATCGCCAATGTTTCCGTGCCGTATGACGCGACGAGCAATGGTGATATTGCCGTCGGCGAGAGCCGGGCGTGCCATCTGGCACTGCAACTGCCGGTGGGGATGCTGGCGGCGGGGCGTTTGAGTTTTGTGGTGTTGGTGGATGCCGATCGTCTGGTGAGAGAAAGTGATGCACAGGGCGTAGGCGAAGCCAATAACGGGTTGCAGATTGAGGCGGAGGTTGCGTTGGCATCTTATGCCGATCTGGTGGTGGAAGATTTTACCCTGCAACCGGATAGCCATTTCCAGCCGGGGCAAACCATCGCGGTGACATGGAACAGCGTCAACCGTGGCACGGTGGCCATTGATCACCCCTGGAGTGAGCGGTTGGAAATTTACAACCAATCTACCAACGAAGTCGTTGCCAGCCTGGTGGTACGTGATGAACTTACGGCTGGGGCGTTGGCCGTCGGGGCCGCGCGCCCGCGCAGTGCGCAGCTTGACTGGCCGACAGGGAGTGCGGCATCGGGCCACTTTATTATCCGTATTGTTACCGACACTGCCAATGAGATTACCGAGGTCAATGCGGCGGGCAACGGGGAAAGCAACAACAGCGTTGAATGGGTGCGCGATGTCGGGCCGGATATGCAGGTGCGCAATCTGAGCGTTGACAGTACGCAGATTCAGGCCGGTGGCTTGGTCACCATCAGTTGGGAAGACTGGAACCTGGGCAGCAGTGCGACGGGCACGGGTTTTGACGATCGCATTGTCATTAAAAATACGGCAGGCAACCTGGTGTTGCTGGATACCAGCCTGGCCTATGACCCGATGCTGGTGGTGGGCGGCCAATTGCTGGGCGCGATCCAAGCTGGCGAGTTTCGTGTGCGTAGCTTCACCTTCCGTTTACCAGAAGGGCTGAAAGGCACGGGGGATATCAGTATCACCGTCACGACGGACCAAAACTCTGCCGGTCTGGGGGTGCTGTTTGAAACCAACTTGACGCAGGATGCGGAAGAGAATAACAGCGCTGAAATCCATGCTCTATCCGGTGAGGCTGCGTATTGCGATCTGCGTGTGGATAAAGTCACGGTCCCAGCAGCGGGCATTGCGGGCGAAACAATAACTCTTGAGTGGCAGGTCAGTAACCAGGGGCAGGCTAACGCGGAAGGCAGTTGGGCCGATCAGATTATTTTCAGCACCGATGCCGTATTTGGCAACGCCGATGACATCATTATTGGCACGGTCCGCCACGCTGGCGGGCTGAATACCGGTGAGTCTTATACGCAAACCGCCACGGTCAAATTGCCTTTCCGTCCTGAAGGCCGCTATTACCTGACGGTTAAGGCCGATGCGAATGCTGAAACCACCGAACAGGATACCCGTGCCGATAACCTTGCGCCCGCACAACCGATCGCGTTGTCGGTCGCTTTTGCCGACTTGAATCTGCTGGCGGTGAATGCGCCAGAAACGGCGCTGAATGGCGAAAATATTCTGATCTCTTGGGAAGTCAGAAACGACGGCGATGGAACGACGAATCTGGCGCTGTGGAACGATCGCGTGGTGTTGTCGACGGATGCCATCTTAGGCAATAGCGACGATATTATTCTGGCAGGTTCCGTCACGCACTCGGGCTTTATTGCCCCTGGAGAAAGCTATATCGGCCGGGCGACCATCACGTTGCCACGGGAGCTGACCGGGGATTTCTACGTCATTGTCAGTACCGATATTGCCCGCTCGCTGGCCGAGCAGGGCCTGACGGGCAACAATACGCGCGTGAGTGTAGCCAAGTTGCATGTTGGTCAGGCCCCGGTTGCCGATCTGGCCGTCAGCAACGTCAGTGGCCCGACTCTGCTGTGCCCTGGAGAAACTGCAACCTTAAGCTATACCGCAACCAATCTGGGGAACGGCAGCACCGGAAGTGCCTGGTACGATCGGATCTATATTGATCGTGGTGCTCAGGGCGGTTTGTATCAGGTTGCCAGCGTGCTGGTCAGCGACATGCTGGATGCCGGTGCCAGCACCGTGCGCAGCGTCAATGTGACGCTGCCGAGCTGGTTTACCGAAGGGGAGTACCGTTGGGTCGTCAAAACCAATACGGAACAGACGGTTTATGAGAAGGATGACGGTAGCAACAATCAGGCGTTATCGTCAGAAACGGTGCGTGTTGCCCGGCCTGATTTGCAGGTGGATGGGCTGAGTGGCCCAAGCCTGGTGCAGTCCGGCGAGACGCTACGCGTTGAGTGGACGGTGAGTAATCAGGGCGGTAACGTCAGCGGCAACTGGAACGATATTCTGTATCTGGTCAAAGACGGTGTGCGCCAGAAGTTTGCTGAGGTGGCGCATTCCGGCGGGTTGCTGGCAGGCAGCAGCTACACGGCAAGCGCTGAGGTACTGATCCCGCTGGGCTATGGCGGTGAATATGAAATTCTGCTGATTAATGATGCTGGCCAACAGGTTGACGATGGTCATCGTGATAACAATCAGAGCCAAGCCAATCTGACGGTGAATCTCACCCCTTATGCCGATCTGGTGGTCAGTGCTATCACGGCACCGGAGCAAATCATTGCCGATCCGGCAACGATGGCGGTGAGTTGGACGGTGACTAATCAGGGCACCGGTGTTGGCAATGCGACGGCGTGGACCGATCGTATTATTTTGTCGACCGATGATATTTTAGGCAACACCGACGATCGGGTCGTGGGGGAATATCAGCGCCAGGGGGCATTGGCGCAGGGGGATTCCTATAGCTGCACTGAGAGCATCCTGTTGCCACCGGGAACGGCGGCACGCTACAAACTGTTTGTCTTGACCGACGCCAAAAACGACGTTTTCGAGAACGGTGCAGAGGCTAACAACGTTGGCCGTGCCGATCATGATGTCGATGTGATGCCGATCCCGTATGCAGACTTGCAGGTCGCCTCGGTGACGTTCTCGGGCACACCGGCCAGTGGGAAGCCGTTGCAGGTGAGCTGGCAGGTGGTCAATCAGGGGATTGGCCTCACGGATAGCGCCAGCTGGTCCGATCAGATCTGGCTCAGCCGTAATCCGGATGGCACTGACGTCGTGACCTTTTTCAGCGCCAGCCGCCATCTTGGCAAACTGGCGGTCGGTGATAGCTATAGCCAAACGCTGAGCATTACCCTGCCCGAAGGTGCCGAAGGTTTGTATTACCTCAACGTGCGCACCGGTGGCCCGTTTGAGTTTGTGTTTACTGACAACAACATGGGCACTTCGCTAGCCGTTCCTATCACGCTATCCCCGTCTGCTGATTTGGTGGTTGAGAGCATCTCTCTTCCTGACAGCGTGCAGGAAGGAAGCCTGATAGACATCTCCTGGCAGGTATTGAATCAGGGCGAAGCGGCGGCGAGTGGGCTTTGGGTTGACTCGGTGTGGTTAGTCCCGGCAGACGGCAGCGGTCAGGCGGTGTCACTGGGTAACTTCACCTATGACCGCACGCTGGAGTCCGGCATGCGCTATACGCGCACCGAACAGATCCGCGTGCCAGCGAAACTTGAGGGGCTTTATCGCGTTAAAGTAGTGACCAATGCCGATCAGCTCACGAAAGACAGACAGATTTATGAGCACGGCACCGCCCGTGACAACAATGAACAGACCTCTACCGACCTGATGGAGATCAGCCTCTACGATCGGCCGGATCTGCGTGTTACCACCATCACCGTTCCTGAGCATGTCACCGCAGGGACCGGCGCGGCGATTCGTTACACCATCAGCAACCTGGGGTCTGTTGTGGCCAGCGGGCGCTGGACGGATAAAGTGTATCTGTCGCTGGATGGCATTCTGAGCAGTGATGATGTGCTGGTGGGGCAATTTGCCAATGGTTCTGCGTTGGCACCGAGTGAATCCTATGCCAATAGCACGGCGATGGTGGATATCCCGATTCGCTATCGTGGGGAGGTGTACCTGATTGTGGTTGCTGACGGCAATTACAATATCGACGAATACCCGAACGACACCAACAATGTTAAGGCGGCGCAGCTCTATATCGACCCGGTACCTTTTGGCGATCTGGTCACCAGCAATGTGGTTGCCCCGAGTCAAGCGGTGCATGGTGCCAGTATTGAAGTGAGTTACAAGGTCGCCAACCAGGGCAGTGCCACCACTCGTGGTGATTCAGCGGCGCTGAATACCTGGACGGATACCGTCTGGTTGGCGCGTGACAAGCGGCAACCCGGTGCCTCCAAAGGCGATATCCTGTTGAGCTCCTTCACGCACGTGGGCAACTTGGCGGTAGGGGAAGATTACCTGAATCAGGTGCGGGTCACGATCCCTGAGGGCGTTCTATCCGGTGAGTATTTTATCACCGTCTGGAGTGATGCTTATAACGTCATTCTGGAAGATACGCTGGCGACCAACATCAATCCTGATGATGCGACGCAAATCGACAACAACAACTACAAAGCCCGAGCAATCAGTGTGATCGGCGTGATGCCACCCGATCTGGAAGTCACGAAGGTGATCGTCCCTAGCACGCAGTTGGCGGGTGAGGATTACACCTTCAGTTATACCGTACAGAACCGTGGCGATATCTTTACGGGTGAATGGAACGATGCGGTCTGGCTGATTGATACGCCAGATTGGGAAAGCGCGAAAACGTTCTGGAAACTGGGTGAGTTTACCCAGAATCGCCAGTTGGGTTATGGCGAATCCTATACCGTCAACCAGACGGTTCAGCTCGCACCGTCGGTGCGGGGGCTTTATCTGGTGGTGCGCAGCGATGCGACCAACCGGATTGCCGAGGCCAATGAGAACAACAATAGGTTTATTACCTCCTCGCCGGTGATCGACCAACCGGCAGATCTGCAGGTCACTGACATTCAGACCGAACCAGAGAATTTCTCGGGTGAAGAAACCACGATTACCTGGACGGTCACTAACCTGGGGGCGGCAGTCTGGTCCGGCACGCGCAGTTGGATCGATGCGGTTTATATCAGCACCGATCCGACCTTTATTCCTATCCGGGCTAAGCTGTTGGGGACCGTGGTGCATGCCAACGTGGAAGGGCTGGCGGCGAACGCCAGCTATACCGCTAGCGCTAAATTCACTTTACCTGCGGGTACCGATGGCCAGTACTACATCTATGTGGTGACGGACAGTGATAATGGTGAAGACAGAGTTGAACGTGCAAAACCCGAGCTGCTCGAGGGTGAGAATGAGATTGCGCGTCTCTATTATTCTCTGCCACCTTATGGTCGTGCGGGCTCGGTCTATGAAGGGGAACGCAATGACAATAACCGCGCGCGTAGCTCGCTGAATATTCATTATCGCGAGCCGGATCTGATCGTCGGCGATATCAAAGTTTCCAATGCCAATCCGTCTTCGGGCCAGGAGATCACGGTCACCTGGACGGTCACCAACCAGGGAACGCGCGCCACCCGTACCAACAGTTGGAGTGATGGGGTTTACCTGTCACGTGATGATGCTCTGGACTCCGGTGATGCTGCCGTAGTGCAAGATTGGGATTCACTTCTTGGCCGCCTGTTCCATATTAAACCCATTAGTCTGTTTGAAAACTTTAAGCCCAAATATCTGCAACCCGGCG
The DNA here is from genome assembly GCF_057180605.1 of Serratia sp. HNCC26DJ206. Lineage (NCBI taxonomy): Bacteria > Pseudomonadati > Pseudomonadota > Gammaproteobacteria > Enterobacterales > Yersiniaceae > Serratia > Serratia sp. HNCC26DJ206. Next base: position 19,232 of record NZ_JBXUGP010000033.1, on the reverse strand, counting down.
AGTCTTACACGGTTTCGGCCACCATTCTGCTGCCAGAGTCGATCAGCGGTGATTTTCACCTGATAGTGAAAACGGACACCTCAATCGGTACTGATTCTGTGCCAAGTACCATCCGCAGTGGGCTAAGCGGGGTGGATTTCTTCACCACGGCGGACGGTAGCGTGCTGGAGTTTAAAGACGAAGGCAACAACCTGGCCTCCATCGCCTTACCGATTACCTTAGCCACGCCACCGGATCTGCAAGTGGCGGAGGTTGTCGCTCCGCCTCATATTTATGCCGGGCAGAGTTTTACCGTTGATTACCGTACGGTTAACCTTGGTGGTGATACTCCAGCCAGCCAATCGAGCTGGTATGACATGGTTTATCTTTCCAAAGATCGTTTCCTGGATGTCAATCAGGATCGCTATCTGGGTTATGTCACGCATAACGGCGGGTTGGCCGAGGGCGGTGAGTATCAGGGAAGTTTTACCGTTACTGCGCCGAAAGATCTGGAAGGGCCTTATTATGTGTTTGTGGTGAGCGATCCGGCCTATGCCTGGAATTCCGGCTCATTCGGCAAAGTGCGTGAATTCGGCAATGAGCAAAACAACTCGCTGGCGGCGGTGCAGCCGATTCTGATTGACGTGCCACCACCGGCCGATCTCAGAGCTACGGAAGTGGTGCTGCCTGGCAGTGCCAATGTGGGGGACAGCATTCAGATTGATTACACCGTGGTCAATGATTCGATTAACCCTGCCTATGGCCGTTGGACCGATGCTCTGTACCTGTCGACAGATAATGACTGGGATCTGGGCGATATCCTGCTGGGTAAAGTGGAGCATGTTGGCGATCTAGAGGCTGACGGTAGCTATGTTGGTCAGCTCATTGCGCAGTTGCCACCGCTAAAAGAAGGCCACTGGCGCATCATTGTGCGCCCGGACATCTATAACGAAGTGTTCGAGGGCAAGATCACCTATACCGCCAACGGGCTGTCGCTGCCGCCAGGTGAAGCCAATAACCGCATTGCTTCAGGCGTCACGCTTCAGGTCAGCGTGCCGGAGTTGCAGGTAGCCAACCCGCTGGAAACCACCTTAAGCCCGAATCAGGAACGGCTCTACAAAGTGACCGTGCCTGCGGGTGAAACGCTGCGCGTCAGCCTGGATGCGCTGGCGGTGAGCGGTGATAACGAAATCTATATTCGCTATGGCGATATCCCGACGGGCTATGTGTTTGATGCGGCTTACAGCAACCCGATGGCGGCCGATCAGGAGGCGTTAATTGGCAGCACGCTGGCGGGTGACTATTACATCCTGGTTCGTTCCCGCCAAGGTAAGCTCGATGCGCCTATCACCTTACGCGCTGAACTGTTGCCATTGTCGATCACCCAAATCACGCCGGATCAGGGGGGCATTGGTGACGACGAGCATCGCTGGGTGACGTTGGATATCTACGGGGCACATTTCAAGGCCGGTGCGCTGGTTAAGCTGTCCCGCCCTGGGGTTTGCGAAGCCGAGCCCGATCGCTGGCAGGTGCTGGATGCGACCCATATCCGCGCTATTTTTGATTTGCGTAAGTTCCCGGTCGGTTTGTACGATGTGGTGGTCACTAACCCGGATGGCCAGCGGATCACCGAGGCACAGCGTTATCTGGTGGAGCGGGGCATTGAAGCCGATGTCACCATCGGCATGGGTGGCTACGCCTCGCTGATCCCAGGTGAAAACGGCCTGTACAGCATTTCTCTGCAAAGCCTGACCAACGTTGATACGCCTTATGTGCGCTTTGATTTTGGCTCCCCGGAAATGGGCTACAGCGAAGATGTGCTGAGCGGCCTGAGCTTGCCATACGTGGTCTTCGGCAGCAACGTGGCGGGGCAACCTGCGGGCGTAACCCTGGATACGGCAGGCAATACCCAGACCTACGGGCAAACGCCAACCGATGGCACCACGCGGCAGGATATCCCTTGGGCCAGCCTGGATGGTGCGCAGAATCTGGCCGGTTATAACCTGGCTCCTGGTTATGCGTTTGATGTCTCTGCCGGTGGTTTTGTTGGCATGAGTTTCAATGTCCAAACCTACCCAGGATTAGCCGAATGGATGGCCTATGATTTTGAAGGTCTGAGAGACAAACTCTATCTGTTACACCCGGAATGGAAAGCCGAAGGCTTGCTGGATAATGGGGTGCAGGATCTGGACAAAATTTCACGTGGGCTCACCGCAAAATTCCTGTCGCCAGAACCTGAAGTGCACCTGACCAAAGTGGAAACGATGGCGCTGCCGTTCCGTTTCAATATTACCGCGGCGGCTACGGCGATTACCCGCGACGAGTTCATTGCGGATCAGGTTAAACATGCGCAAAAACTGCGCGCGGCTATTTTGAGTGATGCACAGGCATCGACGACGTTGGCGGTGTTGGCGGCAGACGAAATTCAGTGGGTCAACGGCTGGCTGGGGGCGCTGGAGGCGGCGGGGTTATTACGCCCGGTCAATGAAGCGCCACCGATCCGCAATAATCCGCTGGTGCTCAGCCTGAATGCCACCTTGGCGAGCGGCATCTTGCTGTCGAAAGGCGGTGAGAGCTATCGCACGCAGGCGGATCTGCTCGCTTTCTTTACCCAGGTACAGAAGTGGTATGGCGATACCGCCCGCTATGCAGGCGATCCCGATGCGGCCAAAGCCGGCATCGAGTATTGGGAAGAACGTCATGATGACGAGGGCAACAGCGTCCTGATCCCGGTGCCGAACATGGCCGATCCCGCGCAGTTCGATCTGAATGCGCAACAGGATACCCACTTTATTAACTTCAACGTCTTTACCGGCGGTGTTAGCGAACTGGAATACCTGCGCCATATCGGGGTGCTGGATAATGAGTTCCGCCCGGTGGATGCGCAAGCGCTGAACCTGGCGCAATACCTGCTGCAAACGTCACAGCAGGAAAGCACGGCTACCGGCATCAGCGTGCGTGGCCCGCAGGCGATTACCGCTGCGGATGGTAACCAGTACGTGCCTGTCGATACAGCCCTGCCGTATACCGTTTCGTTCAGTAATGCTTCAACCTCCCCGGCCGGGGAGTTAAGGATTGTCACCCAGTTGGACAGTGACTTTGACGTCCGTTCTTTCCGGCTGGGGGATATAAAGATTGGCGATATCAATATCCATATCCCGGCGGGCAAGGCCGTTTTCCAGGGGGATTTCGATTTCACCGCTAACCTGGGTTATATCCTGCGGGTCAGTGCCGGGGTGGATATGGAAACCCATATTGCCACTTGGCTGTTACAGGCCATCGACCCGGATTCCGGCGAAGTGCTGCATGACGTTACCCGCGGTTTGCTGATGGCCTTGGCGGGCGTGTCGCCAACCACTGCCGAACAGCAAAGACGCGGTTTTGTCAGTTACACCATCAGCGCCACCGGTAATGTGGCCTCTGGCGCTGAACTGGTGACCTCTGCGCGGATTATCATTGATGCGGCACCACCGATCGACAGCACCTCTTCTTCGGTCAAATTGGATGCCAGCGCTCCGCGAACCCAGCTTACCGTGAGTTCACTCGGCAATAACACCCAAGGCGCGCCGACGTTTGACGTGCGCTGGCTGGCGGAAGATGACGCCAGCGGCGTGAAATCGGTCACCCTGTATGTGGCGGAAAATGGTGGTGACTTCAAGATCTGGCTGCGTCAGGTGGCCGCGGATGTCACTCAGGCGCTGTTTACCGGTGAAACGGGTAAACGCTATGAGTTCCTGGCGGTCGCCACCGATCGTGCCGGTAATCGCGAGGCGGTGAGCGTCTATCAGGCAGTGCTGCCGGACGACGGTGCTCGTCAGCAGGTGATCGAGGAGCTTGGTGCCAACGATTCGCTCAGCCAGACGGCGGAATTACCGCTGGCCACGCCGGATCGCAGTTATCCGGCTAACGCCTTGTTTGAGCAGGCGGCCCAGTACCTGCCGGGCGCGGTGGCCAGCAGCCAGAAAGGGGATTTGCAGACCGTACTGGCGCCGTTCACCCTACGCGGCTTTGCCGACGGCTATGGCAGCAGTGAGGCCGATATTGGTGCTCAGGCGATGGTTGAAATGCCGGACCACAGTTTCCTGGTCAGCGCCGGTAGCCTGCGTAATGAAGTCTACAGTTATGCGGTAAAAGGCGGGCGCAGTACGACACCGCTGTTCACGCTGGATGCACCGATAGTGGACATGGCGGTAGATGCCTTCGGGCAACTGTGGGTGATGACCGGAGCCGAGCTGTTGCAGGTTGATGCGGCCACCGGTGCCATCCTACAGCGGCTGACCGGGCCGGGTGATGAACCCTTGACTCACGCGCTGGCGATCCATCCGCAGAGCGGTGAAATTTATCTGTCGTCAGGCAACGGTATTGAGATTTTTAATCCGCAAGCGACCGATCCGAATCTGGCCTGGCGGCACTTCAGTAATCTGCGCGTCGGCGATCTGGCATTTGGCCCCGATGGCCGGTTGTGGGGCGTGAAGTGGAGTGGCGGTGTGATTTCGGGAACTGCGGTAAATGCTACCACCGATATCGTCAGCTTCCCGATGACAGGGCGCAATATTGGGCGTGCCGAGCTGGAGTATCGCCTCAGTGGCACTATCGATAGCATCGCCTTTGGCGCTGCGGGCACGGCGCTGGAAGGGGTATTGCTGGCATCGAGTAATCTGAAGCAGCGCCCGGTCACCGGTACAGGGGCCGATGTGCCGCACCAGTCCGTAGTCTGGATGCTGGAATTGGCCAGCCAGCGAGTCTTGCAGTTGGCAAGCGGTGGAACGCGCGGTGAGTCGATTATCGCCACCAGCGATGGGCGTATTCTGGTAGCGCAAACCGGGCATATTGATGAGATAGCGCAGGCGCAGGCACCACAGGTTACCGCCGTCAGCGTTCCTGATGGTGCGCTGGTAGCGTTGCCAATGAACCGCATCAGCGTGGTCTTCGATCAGGATATGTGGGTCGGGGACAGCAGCCAGCCGGGCAGCGTACTGAACCCGAACAATTACAGCCTGACGTTGCTGGAAGAGGGCAAGGAAACCCTGTTTAACCCGCTTGCTGTGGTGTGGGATGCGGCCACGAACACCGCCTGGCTGGATGTGAGCACATTACAGGCGGGGCAGTATCAGCTTGAGATCAAGCCAACGCTGCAAAGCGAGTTGGAAATCCCGCTTTCGCTGGCTTACATCAGCAATTTCACCGCGTTAAACGACATGAGCAGCCAACTGCGGCTGGAGTTTTCCAACACCCGCGCCGATCGGGCGACGGGAGAGATCAGCTACGACATTAATATCACCAATATTGGCTTTGACGATCTCAACGGGCCGTTAATGCTGTTGCTGGATCCAGGCCGTTATTTTGACGGTGGCGTGACCGGGGGAACCCTTGGGGATGGCGATCGTGCCGATCTGTGGATCCTGGACTTAACGGCGGCGTTAAAACAGCTCGGTGGCAAATTGGCCACCGGGGCGACGCTGCACGATCAAACGGTAACATTGGTGCCTGCCAGCCTGTTTGCCTCAAGGGAAGGGCTGGCCGATCTGGTGAAAGTGAACCTCGGTCATGGGGTTTATGCGGTTCCGCAGGCCAATATTCCGCCGCAGCTCACGGTTGCCGGAGTGAGCAATCCGCAGTTGCCTTCTGCTTTTGCGCTGCCTGATGCCAAGGCTGGGGAAGCCTGGACGGCCGAGATCGAAGCCATTGACGAAGACGGCACGCGTTTTTACTGGCAACTGATTCAGGCCCCGGCGGGCATGCGCCTGACACCGGCAACCGACGTCACTAATGACGAAAATGGCTATCACAACCGCGCCACCCTGAGCTGGACGCCAACCGCCAATGCTGACATTGACAGTGAAATACTGGTGCGGGTGCAGGACAGCCGTGGTGGGGTCGCTTACCGCTATTATCAGTTGACCGTGACCGATGGCAATCATGCGCCGGTTATTCGTTTATCCGGCGATCAATCGTTGGCGGAAGGCCAGACCCTGACCTTACCGGTGATGATCTCGGATGCAGATGGCGACACTCTGACCTTGATGGTGCGCAATTTGCCAGCGGGTGCGGTGTTTGATGCGGCCTCTGGTCTATTGAGCTGGACGCCGGGCTACGATCAGGCCGGGGTTTATAAAGGCATTACCGTGACTGCCAGCGATGGCAAGCGCACGGTCAGCCAAAGCCTGACGATTACGGTCGCACAGGCTTACCCGCAGCCGCTGCTGCCGCCGATGGCTGAACAGATACTGCGCGAAGGCGATAAATATGCGCTGCAGTTAGCCGGTAGCATTCCTGGTGGCGCCAGCCAGCCCGACGGTGTAACGGTCAGGTTGGAATACAGCGTGCCTTGGCTGCCGGGCGGTGCCACATTGAACTCTGAAACCGGCTGGATTGAATGGACGCCGGGTTATAACCAGCATGGCAGCTACAAAGTGCCGGTGACGCTGATCGCCAATTGGACAGCGTTGGATGGTAAGGTCAGCAAAACTGCCATCACGCGTGAAATCCTGTTCACCGTGGCCAACGCCAACGGCGCACCGGTTTTTGCGCCAACGGAGACCTGGAATGTCCTTGAAGGCCAGCCGTTGCGTATCAGCGTGTTTGCGTTTGACCCTGATAATCCGGATTTTGAACCGAAAACCCGGTTGCGCCCGGAGGGCACGGCCTTTGGCGGAGACACCACCGCAGCAACGGTACAATACAGCGTCAGCGGTTTGCCGGAAGGCGCGCAGTTTGACGCCGAGACGATGGAAATTGTCTGGACGCCGGGTTATACCCAGGCCGGAAGCTACAGCATCACGGTGACCGCCACCGATGAGGGCGATGGTACCGGAGTGCCCGCAGTCAGCCACCTGATTGTGCCGATCGTGGTGGCGAATACCAACCGTGCGCCACTGGTGGGCGATATCAGTAACGCCTTTATGGATAAAGGCGACGTGCTGGAGATACCGATCAATGCGGTTGATGTGGATGGTAATCCCGTTGAACTGACGTTTGTCGGGCTGCCTGCCTTTGCCAGTTACATTCAAAATACCTCTGAGCCTGGCAAAGCCAGCGGCATATTGCGGTTTGCCCCAGGAGCCAACACGCGCGGCGATTATGCAATTACCGTCATCGCCAGCGATAACGGCGATGGTAACGCTAATCAGGTACTGACGCAGAGCGTGAGCTTTGTGCTGACGGTGCGCAGTGAATCCGAAGCACCGGTGCTGGTGGCACCGAAGCAGATCGTCGCTCTGGAAAATCAACCGCTCTCTCTCGATCTGTTAGTGACCGATCTCGATCAGGATGCGTTAACCTGGAGCTGTGAAGGGTTGCCGCTGGGGGCGACGCTGACCCCTGGCGTGCAGTACGGCCACGCGACGCTCACCTGGACGCCAAGCGCGGAAGATGCTGGCGTGCGCGATATCACGATTATTGTCACTGACCGTGGTTTACCGCCGCAGGATGCGGGTTACACCAACCCGACCAATCCGGTGCCTAACGAGGTGCGGCATACGCTACGTATCGTCGTGCGTGAAACCAACGCTGCGCCAAATGTTCTGGGTCTGGAAGTTAATGGGCAGCCATTGGCTGAAACCGCTCAGGATGAGGTTGTACAGTTAACCGCCAGTGAAGGCGTGCCGCTCAATCTGGTCCTGTACGGTTACGATCAGGATGCCGATTGGCTGCAATGGTCAGCCGACAACTTACCGCGCGGCATGGTCTTTACGCCAGCGGCCAACGGCGCGCGCGCAGAATTGAACTGGTTACCAGACTTCTTTGCCGCACAAGAGGGCAATACCGGTACGCCAGGGCTGTGGCGCTTGGTGGTCACCGGCAGTGACGGTGCTGCCAGTTTCTCCCGTACGGTAGAAATCACGGTGGCCAACGTCAACCAGACTCCGCGCATCCTGCCGTTACCGCTACAGTTGATCAACGAAGGTGAAACGCTCAGCTTCACGGTGCGCACGGTCGATCCCGATCTGGATGCGGTGAGTTTGAGCTTGGTCTATGACGAAAACACGCCAGCCGGTGTGCATTTCGACGCGACCAGTGGTTACTTTGAATGGACGCCGACCCAGTCGATGGTGGATAACCTAGCCACCAATAACCGAGCCATCACCTTTACCTTTAAAGCCACTGACGGTAGTGCCATCAGCTTCCAAACGGTTCAGGTCCGCGTATTCGACGTAAACCGTGTGCCGCAACTGAGTACCAGTAATCATGCGGTGGTCATCGGAGATACCTTTAACCTGCCGATCGTGTTTGGTGCAGCGGCGAATGGCGAGATCGCGGCCAACGATCCGGATGGTGAAGCGCAAACTCAGGCACTGACGTTCAGCTTTACCAACCTGCCCGAAGGCGCAGAATACGATAGCCGCAATCAACGGCTGATCTGGACGCCGGGCCCAGGGCAAATGGGGGATACCGTAGTGACTGCGGTAGTCTCCGATGGTTATAGCAGCACGCGGCAGACCTTTGTGCTGCGCGTGGTGGCCGAAGCGGCCAGTAATGTGCCGAAGATCCTGATCGCTACCACGCCGGGAACGCCGGTATTACCGGGGCAAACCGTGGTGGCAACGGTACGTACCGAGTCCTGGAGCGCCATCAGCACCCTTGTGGTGCAAATGCGCGAAAGTGCAGACGGTGCCTGGCAGGATGTGGCGCTTGATGCGGCGGGTCGTATCAAGATCGCCCCATCAGTACCTGGGCTGATTGAATTGAAAGTGACCGCGACCGATCGTGACGGTTTTACCGCCACCACTCTCCAAACGTTGCGGGTTAAAGATCCACTGGATAACGCAGCTCCGCAATTGAGCTGGGGCGGCGCGTTGGCTCAGGCTCACGAGGACGGCGCACCGCGTACGCTGACGCAGGCGACGGCGTTACTCGCCCAGATTGCTGAAAAGCAGTTAATGGGTTGGCAATTGCAAATCGCCGTTGCCGGTAGCAACCAGTGGCAGATGTTGGCGCAGAATGATAATTCGGCTGCGTCCGTTAATCAGATGCTGACGTTGGCTAATCTCGACCCGGCCCAGTGGCGCAACGGGGTTTACCAACTGCGTTTCACCGCCTGGGATCTGGTGGGCAGAACCAGTGAAATTAGCGCCAATATTATTATTGATAGTGTCGATAAAGCACAGGATCAGGTGCTGCAAACCGATGCGTTAGTCAGTTTGGCTGGCCATGACGTTGCGCTGGTGCGTCAGTGGAGTGCGGCACCAGAGAGTGCCAACAGTGATTTTGGCAACTGGACGTTGCCATGGCTAGACACCCGCCTGACTACCGATCAACCGGCCACCTTGCCTTCTGGCGCTACGGCCGCCTGGAGCGATGGCGCACGGGTATGGATAACCCTACCGGCCGATCTGGCGAATTCAGCGGCGGGAATTAAATCGCTTAGCTTCACCCTGACAACCACCAGCGAACGTTTGAGTACGGAAGCGGGGGCACCACAGGTGTGGTTGCCGCAGTTCACGGCCTCTCAGGGTTGGCAACTGGTGGCGCATGGCGATAATTTTGGCGCCTCCGGCACCCTGAATACCACCGAAGCCTTGGTGCGCCAGGGCGATCGGCTCTATAGCCAGGTGACCGGCATGCCTTGGGTACCACTCGGTTACACGCTGACCGGGCCGGATGGCACCCAGTATGATTTGGATCGTACTGGCCGCATCAACCGGATCACCTTTGCCGACGGCGTGAGCTGGCTGGTATCGGATACCGGGATTGCCACCGTTGGCACCCCAACGGTTGAACGCATTGATATTCAACGCGACAACAGCGGGCGTATCAATCGCATCGCTTATCCGGATGAGAACGGCGAGAGTAAAGTTCTGGCTTACCGTTACGACGGCAGCGGGCGATTGCTGCTGGTGCGTGTGCTTAACAGCACCGATCAGGGCACACCAATTGCTTACAACGCGGATGGCACGCCGATCGTTGAAACGTTCAGCGCCAATTTGGGCGCGGTAGTTAATTGGGGAACCAGCAACAGCAATAGCTGGCAGGGCACATTAGTGGCCGGGCAGAGTGCCGCGTTGGCCTTTGTGATCCGCGACAGTGAAATTGCCAGCACGGTTCACACCCCAGGAGCCGCCGGTGCGGTAACCCTGGCACTTGAGGCACAACTGCCAGCAGGCGCAACGCTGCAAGTGGCCGGGGCGCAAATTATTGGCACCACAACGCTGAACGGCAAAACCACCTATTTACTGCGGGTGACCGAAGCTGGCGTCAAGCTGATCCGCGTCAGCGGAACCGGTGAGGCACAGATCCGCCTGTCGATTGCCGGTGATGTAAACCTCGACGGCAAGGTAGATGGTGCAGACAGCACGGCATGGGCACAGGCGGTGCGCGACCAGAATCTTGATGGCGATTTGAATGGCGATGGTTTGCTCAATAGCGCCGATCGCCAACTGCTGTACGCCAATAGCGGTTTTGTGGCTAATCAGGCACCGGTGGCAAATGGGACGCTGCCAGAGACCAAAACCCATGTGGATCTCGGCGTGCGCGCAACGCTGGCGGATATTGCTGACGATCTGGAAGGCGAAACCGTTTTCTGGCGCATTATTGGTGGCACACACGGTAATACCAAGCTGGCCGCCGACGGGCAAACGCTGATCTTCACGCCAGAAGCCGGTTATGCCGGGGAGGCCACCATTCTGTTGCAGGCCGACGACGGTTTTGCCGCCGGAGCGCCGATTGAGCTGAAGGTCAATATCAGCGATGCCAAATTGCTGTACATCAACATTGCTCGCCTGGGGGTATTGGGCGTCGGGGAAAGCGTCCATCTGAGAATTACCGGCGATTTCGCCGATCAGACCGGCGTTGAGCTGTTCGGTTCTTACCTGACCATCACCACCCAGAATAATGCTCTGCTGCATATTGATGAGCAGAACATGATCCGTGGGCTGAGCGAGGGCGAGACGTTCTTCAGCGTCGCGGCGCGCGGCATTACGGCGGTGAATGCGCTGTCGGTGGAAACCGATCCGATCTGGTTATTCCCTTATCGCAATGAGGAGGGATTTGAGGTCGATGTCTATCCAAAAGCGCTGATACTGACGGAAAACGGCGGTGAACGGCAGCTAAAAATCAAGTCGATATTCGACAGCAGCGACATTAGCCTGGCGTCGTCAGGCACTCGCTACGTGGTCTCCGATCCAACGGTGGTGGAAATCAGCGCCGACGGGTTGATTAAAGCCAAAGCGGCTGGTGTAGCGCGGGTTTATGTCATTAACGGCGGCCAGCAGCGGATTATTGAGCTGCGGGTAGAGGCTCCACACCTCGGCGCGTTCGAGGTCAAGGCGCAGGATGGTGCCGTCATCAGCGATGGGGTGGGTAACACGGTGCTGATCCCGCCGGGTGCGCTGAATAAAGACGTCACGGTTTCCGTAACGCAATTGGCGCTGACCGATCTGGGGATGCCGTTACCGGCTCCGGAAGCCTTTGATGCCTTGGGGGCGATGCAGATCGATATCGGCGATAGCGATCCTACCTTGCCAATGCAGTTAGCGATGAAAGTGTCTGATACGGTCGCTGCCGGAACCGAAGTGTTCTTCTTACGTAAAGGCGTGATTGTTGACGAAAACGGCAAGTTGCAAGACATCTGGTGGGTGGTTGATAACGGCTATGTGGGAACGGATGGCGTGGCTCGCACCGCCAGCCCGCCTTACCCTGGTGTGATGTTTGGCGGCTCCATACTTTGCGTTGCCGCTACCTCGACGGTTGATGAACGAACCGGCGCAGTGACGACGAAAAGTGCGATTTTCAACACGGATATTTTCGTGTTGCAGACCATGAATATGGCGATGATGGCTCCTGTGGGGTTAGCAGGGTTGATGGGGGGGATGGCGGCTTCGCTGCTGATGGCCAGCCCGCTGTATATGCTGACCCGTACTTTTGATGGTGCCTATGTCCGGCGTGACGTGACGATGGCCAAGCAACAGGACTCGATCGAGTTCACAATCAAAGATCTGGCGTGCCGGGCACCGACATCACCGGTTATCGACGCGTTCTCGTTGGCGATTGACGATGCGGGCGTTGCCTCTGTCACCATTTCCGGGACTATCGAGCAGGACGAGGCCAACTCTGCGATGGCAAACTCAGCGAAGTACCGGCTGTGGATTAAGCCTAAGTACAACAGCTTGTTTGACCAACCGACTGATAGCCCAAGCCAGGGGATGACCTGGCAATTGCTGGGTGAAATGATGGGGGGAGAATTATCGGCACAAAACGGTCGATTTACCTTCAGTAACATCCAGCTCCCGGCCAATCTCGCCCTTTCGCAACACGTTTTTGTGGTTGAACGGGTGCCAGGTGGCCTGGATGACAATGGCGTGTTCCGTTTCCAACAAGCTGGCATGTTCAGTAATGCGGTTGAACCGAGTCGCGCAGAGAAGCCACGCTTAACGCTGACAACGGATAACGTTTCTATCGCTATTTTCCAGGACTCGGGGAAACCTGGAGCAGGCGTTAACGTATCGGATCTGCAACTGCTCAAGAAAATCTCGGTGGATGAAAAAGGTAATTCGCTGGAGCTCTCGGGATCGAAAACCGACCAGATCGTCCTGGCTGAAAATGACGAAATGGCTTACATCGCCGGTAGCCACGGGAAGATATACGTAGTTGACCTGATCCTGTGTCGCGTGGTGAATACCATCAGGGTTTCTGGTGGCGAAGGGGCCAATATCTCTTCGTTGGCACTGGCTAACGGCTGGCTCTATGTGGCTGAAGGGCAGCGGTATGGTTCAGGTGACAGTTCCAGGCTGATGCGGGTAAACGTTAATTTGGCCGATCCGCTCTATGTCTGGCAACAGCAGCAGGTTCAGGGGATCCCGCCAGGAGTCTGCGGTTATCTCGATCTGGCGATCAGTGATGGGCGGTATCTGGCTGTTACCGCTCCGGTTCAGCCGATCCTGTTGGATAACCGATCCTTTACCACTCCTAAAGGCGATGTCTATGTTATTGACCTGAGTTTTATCGACGTCAATGACGGGAAATTAGCCTCCGACGGCTTGAGAACCATTACTTTTACCGGCATGGGGGCAGGTAAAGGGCCGCAGTATATTCAGGCTGGTAATCTTCCGGGTGAGTTCGTGCTGGGGAGTTCGATGGCCTATGACCGGGGTTTTGGTTCAATTCATTTTGACGTTGACCCGACAACGGGTGAACTGGCTCCACGGGCGGTGATCAAAGAGTTGTTGCTGACACCGGGGGACCAGTGGACCAGTTCCGGGTATTGGCAGAATATTCAACACACCAACGGCGTGGTCTATCTTAACTACCAGGGCGAAGAGTACGCGCTGGTGGCGGATTATAATTTCCTCTATTACTCAGCAAGTTTCACTGTTGAGGAGTGGTTGGCGCCAACTCGGCAAGTTGGCGGGAAAATCGGCATTATCCAAGATCCGTTTGGCAAGAAAGGCGAGCCAAAATTCTTGGGTGCCACCACCCCAATTATGGGGGGCGCTCTGGATCAACTGGTGCTGTCATCCGATGGGACTCAACTGATCGCTACGGTATTCCAGGAAACGCCGCCGCGTGGTGTGATCACCTCTTCGTTTAACTCGGCGATAATGGTCTGGAATGTTGATGGTTTGATGGCGGCGGCGCTGGCACCGAACCTAAACCCGTTGAAGCCGATTGATTTGCAGGTGGCAGGCCAGCCGAATATTGCGGCGCAGCCTTTGCGGATTGACCAATACCTATCAACGGATGCTGAAAAAATGTGGGGGATCCATTCGGTCGTCCAGACCAGTGGCGTATTAGATCTCTTGTCACCCGGTATCAGTGTCGACGGCCTGGCAACACAGCAAGCTACTACGGAACCGACGTTTACCTGGAAGATTAACGGCGAGTCTACGATCACCAGCCTTAAGTTCTACCTCAGTGCACATTCCGCCGGGAAAGGGCTCTGGCCTGACGATCCGTTGCCGGAGGCGTTGGATGAAATCGGGCTGAAGGTCAATACCTATATAGAAAACACGTGGAATGGGGATGCCAATGCCAAGCGTATTTTCTCGCTAGAGATTACCGACCTGACCAAACTGCCGAGCTATATCACCTACGATAAAGACACAGGGCAGTATGCGTTGGATGCCACCAAGATCGCCGGTTTTAACCGCCTGACTGCGGCACAACAATACTATTGGGGCATTGAGGTGACGACCGACAACGGGGGAGACTATCGCGGATTCAAGTCGTTCGATGTGACTCCGGTTGCGGCTAAAAATGCAAACTCTTTCCCGTCGGTCACCGTTATTACGCACGGTTTTCAGCCACCATTAGGGAAAATCACCGCGACGGGTACCGCCTCTTTTGATTTAGCGAAATCCATCGTTGCCACCTCCGGCGGAACGATTATCATGCTGGACAAGGCCACTGGCCAGGCAAAACGGTGGGATCCGAAGATCGACTCCAGAACAGGGAAAGTGATAGATGAAGAATGTTTTACTATTATCGGCGATCTTGCCTCTATCGATAAAACGAAACCGTTAATTATTCTCACTGACTGGGCGCAAGAGTCTGGGATTAACGACTCCGGTTTTGCCGAAGCCGCTGCCAACGCGTTATTTGCCTTCTTGGTGAACCTGAATAGCAGCCTGCCGATCTTCAACTCGCCACTGCATTTTATCGGCCACAGTCGTGGCACATCGGTAAACAGTGAGGTGATTCAGCGTTTAGGGGTTTACTTCCCAACGGTAAGCAATATCCAGATGACAACGTTGGATCCCCATGAGTTTAATCAGGAAACACTCGACATACCGGTCAAGAGCATTTTGAATTTGATTGAGCAAGTGCTCGGTCTGGCGAATATGGCTACATTGGGTTCTCTGGGCTCACTGGACAATTGGGTGAAGGTGGCAGGTAACGCCGCAAAATGGCTTGGTTTTGGCACCATTAAGTATTCAGAGTTTTATGATCCTGATGCGACGGTATGGAATAACGTCAGCTTTGCTGACAACTATTACCAGACCTTGGGTTACGCGACAAAAGGGGCCTTTACACCGTCAATATTAGGCTTTACTGCTACGCCAAATGGCCGGTCTATCAGTAGTGCTGAAGTTGACGTTTTATTGAATGGGCGCGCCTGGTTTGAGAGTGACACGACACTCTACAATTTTGGTATCGCTATTCCGCACAGCCGGATACAGACCTGGTATTTGGGAACGACCGATCTTGCTCTAGAAAAAGGTGATGATCTGTTTGGATTCAGTAATTATATCTGGCGTGACAGTTATGATTGGCGGTATGAGCAAGAATCTGATTCAAATCGCCCAAGTTTGGTTACTAGCAAATTTGATGTTAACCAGGCGGCGGGTAACCCGTGGTACAACTCTTGGGAAACCTCGGCCAATTCTGCTGTTACTGACCATCTGTCCTGGGAAGGTGTTGGTGCTGGCTGGGCGTGGTCTGTATTAGGCGGTGCAACGCCAGAAGAATGGCAAGAATATCAGAAAGGTCAGAGTACGCAGGTTACTGTTAATAATACCGAATACGGCAGTAATAAAGCGGAGTATGGCATTGACGCCGGTACCGCCATTCCTTTGGTATTTAATGGCGATTTTCAGGCGAGCTATGCGCCGATTTATGGCCGACTCCCATTGCAATCATTGAGCGGGGTATGGACTGAAATACCGGGCTGGTCTACGCAAGGGGGGATTAAAAATACCGCGCAGGGATTATGGCTGGTACCTGGTTTTAGCCAAGATCGGTTCGATATGGTCGTCAACGAATTGTTGGCTAAAGGCAATACAGCGAATACGGTCAACAAGCTCAAAGATTTCTTTGTTAACTTAATTAAGGATGTCGGAAAAGAATTAATTGAGAATGTGCTGAAAAAACTGATCGCTATTCCGGCCAGTGAGTTCTTAAAAGAAGTGCCTAAGTTACTTGCCGCATCAATACAGGCAGAAGGTTTAGAACGCTATGCGCTGCCGAAAGAGGTGCTTAAGGCACTTAACGACTTGGGTGGAAGTAAAGGGAAGGAGGCATTAGTTAATATTCCAGATATCTTCATGATGCTGCAAGAGTACTTTATCGACTGGTCTTTCCGGGTCACTGAAAGTTCACCCCTGCAACATGACTGGATGTATTTTAGCGCCGAAGCCCAGCAGTTAGCATTTGATGTCCAGGCCGTAGGTGACTGGGATGAGGACACCACACTGCAAGTCTATTTTGAGTCTTCAGTCCTGTGCTTCCCAACAACCGCTTTTAGCATCAGCGATCTGGGCAGCGGAAGTACCAAACGCATTACAGTTAATATTCCATCCGAACTACGAGGACTGGCAGGGCGCTTTACATTCAGTATTGGAAGCCATTCGGCGCAGGATAACGCGGGTGTCGATATAGATAACGTGACGATCCTCAGCAGCCATTTATTAATGGCGGGATCTCCTGTTGACGAAACAGCCACCGCTCAATACAACGTGACATCCGATCTGACGGCGGTCAAAGAGGCGGCACTCAGCTTATGGCAGCAAGCAGGCATCAGCGCTGCCGTGATTGATTCGCTAAAATCCGTCGAGGTTGTTTTCGAGGATCTGGCGGCGAACGTGCTTGGCATGACGCGCTTCAATGCCGATGGTACGGCGGTGATCGCGCTGAGCCGTACCGGTGACGGGCGTGGATGGTTCCTGGATGCTACCCCGTTAGACAACGAAGAGTTTGTGGCGGCAGAGTTGGGTTCGCTGGTGGCGGTGGGTGAAAGCCAGAGCCAGGGGAAATATGATTTGCTGACCGTCTTGCTGCATGAATATGGTCACGCCTTCGGCCTGCGCGATTCGGTAGGACAGGCGGCTAACGATCCTGTTATGGCCGAAACGTTGAATGCAGGCGTGCGACATCTGCCTGCTAAGGCGGCACCAGCAACGGCAAGCTCAACGACGAATACGGCGGAAACCACCGCCACGGCGGCTAAGCCGGGAACGGTGACAGTTTATGGGCCAGAGGCTTATGCGGGCGCCACGCGCTCTACCGATGCTGATGTTAATACGGGGCTTCAATATCAACAGTTCAACGGTAACGAAGGCTGGAACACCACGGGTTCCGTGGCCTTTGAGCATGGCGCGGCGGTACTCACTGAATCGGCAACCACCCAAACCCGCCTGAACCAGGTGTTTGTGCTGGGGGCCGACGATCGTTATCTCTCTTTCACGCTGTCGGCGATTGCGCTGGATGATGTGGATAATGCCCCGGATGATGCCTTTGAAGTCGCGCTGATCGATGCAGCGACCGGTTTATCCTTGCTGGGGAGTACCGGCCTGAGTCATAACGATGCGGCACTGAATCTGCAAGCCGATGGCCGTGAGTATAAAGCCAGTGGGGTAACCACGGTGTTGAATGCCGATGGCAGCCGCACTGTGCTGATCGATCTGACGGGTATACCGACAGGAACAGTGCTTAACCTCTCCTTCGACCTGATCGGTTTTGGCCGAGGCGCAGCGGCGACCAGCAGCCAGGTTACCGTAGGGCAACTGCACTTGGGGGCCACTCCGACCGAGGAACTGCATGCGTATAACGATGCGGTGACGTTGGAGCAGGGCGGTAAAGTCACCATCGACGTGGCGGCCAATGACGTGGATAACGGGCGTGCTGGCGTCGCGCCGGTGTTAGTGACTGGCCCTGCGCACGGCAGCCTGACGCAGAACCTGGATGGCAGCTTTACCTATACCCCGGATACCGCCTGGTTTGGCCAGGATCAGTTCAGCTATCAGCTTACCGATGGCCAGGATTACTCCAACGTGGCGACCGTCACCCTGACGGTGACCGCCGTCAATATCAATCACACGCCAGTGGCCAACGATGCGCAGTTGATGCTGCGCCAAGACGGCAGCCTGTCGATTGATTTGGTGGCGTTGAGCAGCGACGTGGATGGCGATCCGCTCAGCGTTGCGATCGTGACGCAGCCTGCGCACGGCGTGCTGACGTATAACCTCGATGGCAGCGTTAGCTATACGCCAACCGTAGGTTGGACCGGCGAAGACAGCTTCACCTACTTGGTGAACGACGGTGAACTGGATTCCAACGTGGCGACCGTCACCCTGACGGTGACCGCTGTCAATATCAATCACACGCCGGTGGCCAACGATGCGCAGTTGATGCTGCGCCAAGATGGCAGCCTGTCGATTGATTGGGTGGCATTGAGCAGCGACGTGGATGGCGATCCGCTCAGCGTTGCGATCGTGACGCAGCCTGCGCACGGTGTGCTGACGTATAACCTCGACGGCAGCGTCAGCTACACGCCAACCGCAGGTTGGACCGGCGAAGACAGCTTCACCTACTTGGTGAACGACGGCGAACTGGATTCCAACGTGGCGACCGTTACCCTGACGGTGGCTGCCGTCAATATCAATCACACACCGGTGGCCAACGATGCGCAGTTGATGCTGCGTCAAGATGGTAGCTTGTCGATTGATTTGGTGGCATTGAGCAGCGACGTAGATGGCGATCCGCTCAGCGTTGCGATCGTGACGCAGCCTGCGCACGGCGTGCTGACGTATAACCTCGATGGCAGCGTCAGTTATACGCCAACCGCAGGTTGGACCGGCGAAGACAGCTTTACCTACTTGGTGAACGACGGCGAGCTGGATTCCAACGTGGCGACCGTTACCCTGACGGTAGCCGCCGTCAATATCAATCACACGCCGGTGGCCAACGATGCGCAGTTGATGCTGCGACAAGACGGCAGCCTGTCGATTGATTGGGTGGCATTGAGCAGCGACGTGGATGGCGATCCGCTCAGCGTTGCGATCGTGACGCAGCCTGCGCACGGCGTGCTGACGTATAACCTCGATGGCAGCGTTAGCTATACGCCAACCGCAGGTTGGACCGGCGAAGACAGCTTTACCTACTTGGTGAACGATGGCGAGCTGGATTCCAACGTAGCGACCATTACCCTGACGGTGAGCGCCGTCAATATCAACCATGCACCGGTGGTTAACTCTATCGCGGCAACACTGAAGGAAAATGGCAGCCTGATTCTGGATCTACTTGCTCATGCCAGTGATGCGGATAACGACCCGCTGACGATCACGGTGGGTTTACCGGGCCACGGGCAAATCAGTCAAAACCTTGACGGCACCTGGAGCTATACGGCAGCAACCGGTTATGTGGGCGAGGATGCGATTGAGTGGCAGGCCAGCGATGGTCAAGAGAGTGCTCGTGGTTGGATCCGGTTGACGATTATTGCCGCAGTGAACCATGCGCCGGTCGCACAGGATGCGGCATTGGCGCTGGACGAAGATGGGCGCATTACGTTGGATCTGCTGGCCTATGCCAGCGATGTGGACAGT
>NZ_JBXUGP010000032.1:0-65715 GCF_057180605.1 Serratia sp. HNCC26DJ206 | reverse complement strand
AAAACCGGCGCCTGAGCGCCGGTTTTTTATTTTTTACAACGCGTTAGGCCACGTTGGTCACCGTAACATCACTGCGTTTCAGTACCGCGTAACCGACACCCGCCAACAGCGTACCGGCGATAATTGCCACCAGATACAGCAGCACCGGAGAGATAGCGCCAGGAATCAACAGCACGAACAGGCCACCGTGTGGAGCCATCAGTTTGGCACCGAAGGCCATCGACAGCGCACCGGTCAAGGCACCACCGGCGATACAGCACGGCAGTACGCGCATCGGATCGCGTGCTGCAAACGGAATCGCCCCTTCACTGATAAAGCACAGCCCCAGCACCAATGCCGCTTTGCCGCCTTCCTGTTCGGATTTCTCGAACTTGTTGCGCGCCACAATCGTTGCCAAGCCCATCGCCAGCGGTGGCACCATACCTGCCGCCATAATCGCCGCCATCGGGGCATACACCGAGGAACTCAACAGCGCCACGCCGAAAGCATAAGCAGCTTTGTTCACCGGGCCACCCATATCGGTGCACATCATCGCACCCAGGATCGCGCCCAACAGCACCGCGTTAGCCGTTCCCATCGATTGCAGCCAGTGGGTCAGGCCTTCCATGATTTTCGCCACCGGCGTACCGACCACGTAAATCATTATCAGACCGGTGGTCAGACTTGCCAGCAATGGGATAATCAGGATCGGCTTCAGCGCTTCCATACTCTTCGGCAGATGCAGCTTGCCGCTGATCGCTTTGGCAACATAGCCCGCCAGGAAACCGGCGATAATACCGCCGAGGAAGCCAGCACCGGTGCTCACCGCCAGCATACCGCCGATCAGGCCCGGCGTCAGGCCAGGACGGTCGGCAATCGAGAACGCAATATACCCGGCCAAAACCGGCACCATCAGCGCAAAGGCTGAACCCCCACCGATCTGCATCAGCGCAGCGGCCAGAGTGCCTTTTTCTTCAAATGCCTTGATACCAAATACGAACGACAACGCAATACACAGACCACCCGCCACCACCATCGGCAGCATGTAGGACACCCCGGTCAGCAAGTGACGGTACGGCCCGGCGCTCTCTTTTTTCTTGCCTGCGGTTAGCACACTGCCGCTTTTCTGTGGCTGGAAGATCTCGGCTTCCGCCTGTGCCTTATCCAATTCCTGCACGGTTTTCTTCAGTGCCAACCCGGTAGACGTGCGGTACATCGGCTTACCGGCAAACTTGTCCAGATCCACTTCGATATCCGCTGCGACAATCACCAGATCGGCCGCCGCTACTTCTTCTGGGGTGATCGCATTGCCTGCCCCCACGGAACCACGGGTTTCCACCTTCACCCACCAGCCACGTTTCTTGGCTTCGCTCTCAATGGCCTCGGCCGCCATAAAGGTATGCGCTACGCCGGTCGGGCAAGCGGTCACCGCCACAATGCGTTTTGGGCCAGCCGCTTTCACAGGTGCCGCTGCCGGAGCCTGATAAGGCTTGGCTTCGGCTTTGGCCTGCGCCAAAAAGGCTTCGGGATCGCGCACCGCGTGTTCCACATCACCGATATACACCTGTTTACCGTTCAGCTCAGCATCCGTAGGCGCAACTTGGCCTGCTACAACCACCAGTTCAGCCTCGTTCAGCACATCTACCAGCACCAGACCGGTTTTGGCCGCAGCGCCTTCCAGCATACGTTTCGCCAGGTGACCACGAGCCTGCCCGAGCGAACTGTCTATCATCAGCAGCGTTTTCATTCTGCTTCCTCCTGTCAGTTAAAAGGTTTCAGATCGACACGCGCCATCATCGCGGCCAACTGCGGGCGATCGGTCACGCCGACGTTACTCTGGCTCACCGCCAGGGCAGCCACGGCGGTGGCCAAACGTAAAGTATGTTCACTGGATTCACGCATCAGCAGGCCGTAGATCAGACCACCGACCATCGAATCACCTGCCCCCACCGTGCTGACCACCTCACAGGCTGGCGGCTTAGCGATCCAGGCACCGGAAGCGTTCACCCACAGTGCGCCTTCCGCTCCCAGCGAGATCACCACGTGAGCGATCCCCTGATCGCGCAACGCATGCGCGGCCTCCACCACATCATCTAAAGTTGGCAATGGACGACCGGCCCAGATCTCCAGTTCACGGCGATTCGGTTTCACCAGCCAAGGCGCGGCTTTCAGCCCCGCCACCAGCGCCTCACGGCTGCTGTCGAAAATGATGCACGGGCACTGTGCGCGCAGGCGAACCATCCACTCGGTAAAGGCTTCAGGCGGTACGCCTTCCGGTAAACTGCCGCTGACCGCCACCATGTCGAACTGGCCGAGCCAACTCAGGGAGTCGCTAACGAAACGTTCCCAATCCGCTGGCGTGACTTCAAACCCGGAGAAGTTGAAATCGGTCACTTCGCCGTCTTTTTCCGTCAGCTTCACGTTGATACGGGTACGCCCTGACACCACCTGGAAACGGTTGGCAATGCCCAGATCGCTGAATAACAGTTGGAAACCATCCTGATTATCTTTCCCCAGGAAACCGCCCACGGTGACATCAATACCTAGATCTTTTAGTACTTTGGCAACGTTGATACCTTTACCGGCGGCGTGCAGCCCGGCGGTTTTTACCCGATTAACCTCACCCCGTTCAATCTCCGGGCAGAAACCCACCAGATCGTAAGCCGGGTTAAGGGTAATGGTTGCTACTCTTCTGCTCATGCTGCACCCTCGCCAAGACCTTCGCTGATGGCTTCGCCAATGGCTTTCAGCGCCGCTTCAGCATCATCACCGCTGGCGGTAAAACGCAACTGATGACCTTTCTTCACACCCAGCGCCACTACCTTCATCAGGCTGCGGCCGTTAGCCGGTTTACCGCTGCCGTTAAGATTGGTGACGGTAATTTCGCTGGAAAATTGTTTGATCACGTTAACCAACGCTGTGCCCGGGCGGGCATGCAGGCCGTGTTCGTTACGAACGATATATTCTGCGCTCAGCACCGCACTCTGTTCGGCCACCTCGCTGGTCAGCAATGCCAGCACGGCAACGGCATCGGCGTTCAGCAAGCGTTCAGCTTTATTGCTCAACAGCAGGTCGCTGAGGTAGTTCAGCAGCGTCAGCGGTTGCTGATCGGCAATCGCCACGGTCAGCAGCAGTGCAACCTGCTCGCCCTCTTCGTCAAACGCCTGCGCGGGGCGGCTGATGGTTGCCGCACTGAACAGGTTGCCTTCAGCGCTGTCGCTCAGCCAGATACCCTGCCCCAGGTTCAGCGGCTTGCGGGTGATCACATCGCTGACAAACCGGGCGTCGACCGCACCGATCTTTTGCAGGCGGCCCGCGTTCAAAGCTTGCAGCGTCATCAAAGAATCTGCCGCCACGTCCAGCGCGATCAGTGAAACATCGAACTGAAACTCTGCCGTTTGTTTTTCGCCCATCAGCAGGCTGCGCAGCTCTTCTGCCGACGTGGTTTTCGCCAGCTGCGCCGCTACGCCGTCATCGCTGAGCACGTGCGTCAGCTGACGCAGCAGCGCCAAGTGTTCGTCTGAACGGGCGGCGATGCCGATTACCACATAGGCGGTCTGGCCTTCGCCCCATTCAATCCCCTGCGGGAACTGGAATACCTGCACCCCGGTATTCAGCACCAGATCGCGGGTATCAGTGGTGCCATGCGGAATGGCGATACCGTTACCCAGATAGGTAGAAGTTTGCAGCTCGCGCTGTAGCATGCCGTCCACATAGGCGGCGCTGACGCACCCGGCGGAGGTGAGCGCTGCCGCGACCTGCCGGATGGCTTCCTGTTTACCGCTGGCGGCGGCGCCCAGGTGAATGTCTTGCTGTGACAACTGGAACATAGTTCTCCTCTCCTGCTGAATTGAATCGTTTCAGCTATGTAGGGAAAAAGGAGCGTTATCAAAACCGGATTGACCCTTTCGATAACGCTGAAACGTTTCAATCAGTGTGGGATCGGGTCTTGCTGAAAGCAAGTTTTCTTAATTCCGATATGATGGATTTTTGACATTGCGCACATTTTCCTCTGCAAAAACCTTGCTTACAGAACAAAGTGGCGTACTGTGCTGAAACACTGCTGAAGGAGAAAGGCATGACGGTAGCAACCGGCGTTGGCGTGATCATCGTTAACCCGCAGGGCCAGATTCTATTAGGTAAACGCTGCGGTTCTCACGCCCCTTTCTGGTCGATTCCCGGTGGCCATTTGGATGAGGGTGAAACCTTTGAACACTGTGCCCAGCGCGAAATTGCTGAAGAGACCGGGCTGCTGATTGATGCTCCGCAGTTCATTGGTATCAGCAATAATCTGCAAACCTGGCGGGCTGAAGGCAAACATACCGTATCCATCTGTATGCTGGTTCAGCACGCCGGTGGCAAAGCCGAATTAAAAGAGCCGGAAAAATGTGCCGAATGGCGCTGGTGCTCTCCCGACGCTCTGCCGGAACCGCATTTTGAAGCCAGCCGCACCGCGATCGCCCTATGGCTGAGTGGTAAAACCTATCTATCTACAATTTGAAGCCTGTTCGCCACAGAAAAGACTTTTTACCCTGTTGTTGATTGAAACCGTTTTTTGTTTTTTTTAAAAACGCGTACTCTACGCGCGACTTGTTTCTCTATTGGCTATTTGCTCACCACTATGCGTACTTCAACTGCAATAACTCGACGCTTGCCCGATTTCACTTCGCTGGCATTTATTGTCGTGGCGTTTCTCACCGGCATTGCCGGTGCCTTGCAAACCCCCACGCTGAGCCTGTTTCTTTCCACCGAAGTGAACGTGCGCCCGAGTATGGTCGGTTTGTTCTTTACCGGCAGCGCGGTGATCGGCATTTTGGTCAGCCAGTTTCTTGCCCGCCGTTCAGATAGAAAAGGCGATCGCAAATCACTGATCTTTCTTTGCTGCATGCTGGGCGCATTGGCCTGCGCGCTGTTTGCCTGGAACCGTAACTACTATCTGTTGCTGTTTGTCGGCGTGCTGCTGAGCAGCTTCGGCTCCACCGCCAACCCGCAGATGTTTGCGCTGGCACGCGAGCACGCTGAACGCACCGGGCGCGAAGCGGTGATGTTCAGCTCGATCCTGCGCGCACAGGTGTCCTTGGCCTGGGTAATCGGCCCGCCGATTGCCTTTGCTCTGGCATTGGGTTTTGGCTTTCAGGTGATGTATCTGGCGGCGGCAGCTACTTTCATTCTCTGTGGCGCTTTAGTGTGGAAAACGCTGCCCTCGATGCCGAAAACGCCGTCGGCCAAAGGTGCCGCGCTGGAAGCGCCACGCCAGAACCGCCGCGACACGCTGCTGCTGTTTGCCGCCTGTACCCTGATGTGGACCGCCAACGGCATGTATCTGATCAATATGCCGCTGTATATGGTGCAAGAGCTGCATTTGCCAGAAAAACTGGCCGGGATCTTGATGGGTACGGCGGCCGGGCTGGAGATCCCTACCATGCTGCTGGCCGGGATGGTTGCCAAGCGCTTCGGTAAACGCTTCCTGATGCGCAGCGCAGTGATCGCCGGGGTGCTGTTTTATGCCGGGCTGCTGTTTATTACCGGCACCTGGCAGTTGATCGCCCTGCAATTGCTGAATGCGCTGTTTATCGGCGTGCTGGCGGGTATCGGCATGCTCTATTTTCAGGATTTGATGCCTGGACAGGCCGGGGCGGCAACCACCCTGTTTACCAATACCACGCGCGTTGGCTGGATTATTGCCGGTTCGATCGCCGGTTCCGTTGCTGAGATCTGGAACTACCATGCGGTGTTTTATTCCGCGTTGGCGATGGTGATAGGTGCAGTGCTATGCCTATGGCGGCTCAAGGACGCCTGAGCTTAAGGCGCGGTATCAACCTCTAGCTTTGCCAGATAGATTAACGCTTCGTCACGGCGATCGTGACACATCTCCCGGCTGGCCTGCAGGCTGCCGCAGACGCGGGGCCGCAATGGCGAATGAAACAGGCCACAACGCAGTTGCTTATCCAGATGAATACAGCGGGTATTCGCCGGTTTGCCATTGGGCATGCCGGGGATCGGGCTGGAAATTGACGGTGCAATGCAGCAAGCGCCACAGTCGGGACGGCAGTCCATCAGCGCTTCTCCTGGCGGGCTGGCAGAATTGAAGCCGGACAATAACAGTACGCCGTAATTGCCGCCAGCAGAATCCTATTCAGACCGAAATCTTTATCTCCCTCCATTTTTCAACGGTAATGCTCTCTTTGCATAGAAACACCAATGCCTCATCCATTGCGCATGAAAATAGCAAATTAGACTCTTTACATGCACACATCACGCAATGTACTATTGAGCTAGTACAAAAGAACTCGCAGCCCATCAGGAGCAACAATGTCCACGGACACCATCCAGAAACTTTCCCGCCCTTCCGTACTCGGTGGCGCGATGATCATTGCCGGTACTGCCGTCGGGGCCGGTATGTTCTCTATTCCCATTGTCACTTCTGGCGTGTGGTTCGGCGGCTCAGTGGCATTGCTGATTTATACCTGGGCCTGCATGCTGATTTCCGGCCTGATGATCCTCGAAGCAACGCTCAATTATCCGGCCGGTGCCAGCTTTCATTCCATCGTCAAAGACCTGCTCGGTAAAGGCTGGAATGCCATCAACGGCTTGTCCATCACCTTTGTGCTGTACATTCTGACCTATGCCTACATCTCGGCCGGTGGCTCAATCATCGCCCACACGCTGGAAGGCATTGTCGGCACCAACCAGGCGGTGGCCGGGCTGGTGTTTGCTGTTGTAGTGGCGTTTATCGTCTGGTTATCGACCCGGGCGGTGGATCGTCTGAGCACCATTCTGATTGGCGGTATGGTGATCACTTTCGTGATGTCGGTTGGCGATATGTTTACCCACGTCCAGCCTGCGGTGCTGTTCAACCGTGGCGACAGCAGCGCCAGTTACCTGCCCTATGCCCTAGCGGCCTTACCTTATCTGCTGACGTCATTTGGCTATCACGGCAACGTGCCGGGGCTGGTGAAGTATTATCACCAAGACAGCCGTGCCGTGGTGCGTAGCCTGGTGTACGGCACCCTGCTGGCGTTGGGGATTTACATCCTGTGGCAGTATGTGATCCAGGGCAATATCACGCGTGATGCGTTCAAACAGGTGATCGCCGAGGGTGGCAATATCGGCAGCCTGCTCAAGCAAATGGGCAACGTTTCCAGCAGCCAGGCGGTTGGCCAACTGCTCAGTGCCTTCTCTTATATGGCGCTGGCCAGTTCATTCCTTGGGGTTTCGTTGGGCTTGTTCGATTATCTGGCTGACTTCTTCAAGTTCAGCGATAATACCGCGGGCCGCACCCAATCGGCGCTGGTGACGTTCGTTCCGCCGACTTTGGCAGCCCTGCTGTTCCCGAACGGCTTCCTGTATGCCATCGGTTTTGCAGGCTTAGCGGCCACTGTCTGGGCGGTGATCGTCCCAGCCATGATGGCGCGCGCCAGCCGCCGCCGCTTCCCGCAGTCTGCGTATCACGCTCCCGGCGGCCATGGCATGATCCTGTTTATTATCCTGTTTGGCGTGATCAACGCCGTCGCTCACATACTCACCCTGCTGAATATGCTGCCGGTGTTTAAATAACACCTTCTGAGGGCGGCCATTGCCGCCCTTTTTACGCTCCTAAATCTCCCTACTTCACTCACTCTTTTTTTGCAGGGCTATTGCCTGAAAAGCGCGGTACGAGTAACTTGTCGCAACTTCTCAAAACTCCTTATCGACAGGTTATTCCAATGGCAAGAGCTAACGAAATCAAGCGTGGCATGGCGATCAACTACAACGGCAAACTGCTGCTGGTGAAGGACATTGATGTCCAAAGCCCAACAGCACGCGGTGCCAACACCCTTTACAAAATGCGTTTCTCTGACGTGCGCACCGGGCTCAAGGTAGAAGAGCGCTTTAAAGGTGACGATATTCTGGACACCATTACCCTGTCGCGCCGCAAGGTGAACTTCTCCTATATCGACGGCGAAGAATACGTGTTCATGGATGATGAAGATTACACCCCGTATATCTTCACCAAAGATCAGATCGAAGACGAGTTGCTGTTTATTCCTGAGGCGGGTTTGCCGGGGATGCAGGTATTAACGCTGGAAGGCCAGGTGTTAGCGCTGGAATTGCCGCAAACCGTGGATATGGAAATTGTCGAAACCGCACCGGGCATCAAAGGGGCTTCGGCCAGCGCCCGTAACAAACCGGCCACCATGGCGACCGGTTTGACTATTCTGGTGCCGGAATACCTGAGCCCAGGCGACAAAATCCGCATTCATATTGCCGAGCGTCGTTATATGGGCCGTGCCGACTGATTGTGATTCAGGGCGCAGCGGTGCGCCCTGCCTTCAAACCTCAGAGTAATTCCGGGAAAAAGCGCCGCTTCAGCGCCAACTCCACGCCACGAATTTCCGCCAAACCTTTCAAACGGCCAATAGCCGAATAGCCAGGGTTGGTTTTCTTTTTCAGATCGTCCAACATCTGGTGACCATGATCCGGCCGCATCGGGATTGGCCGACGATCGCCCGCCTGCAAGCGGCGCTGTTCTTCGGTCAGAATGGCTTCAATCACCGACACCATATCCACGTCCCCTTGCAAATGCGCCCCTTCATGGAAGGTTTTCGGGTTCTGCTCGCGGCAGGTCGAGCGCAGATGGGTAAAGTGAATACGATCGCCAAAGGTCTCAATCATCCGTACCAGATCGTTATCCGCCCGCACGCCGTAGGAACCGGTGCACATGGTAAAACCGTTGTGAATGCTATCAACGGTCTCTTTCAGCCATTGCATATCTTCAATGGTGGAAACAATGCGTGGCAGGCCAAGGATCGGGCGCGGCGGATCGTCCGGGTGCACCGCAAGGCGCACTCCCACCTCTTCCGCCACCGGTACAATGGCGCGCAAAAACACCGCCATATTTTCACGCAGTTGGGCTTTGTCGATATGATCATATTCGGCCAGCCGCGCGCGGAATTGATCGAGCGTGTAACCCTCTTCTGCACCTGGCAGCCCAGCGATGATATTACCGGTCAGCTTGGCAATCTCCGCCGCGCTCATCGCGTTGAAATAGGCCCGCGCCTCGGTTTGCTCTTCGGCGCTGTAATCTTTTTCGGCACCTTTACGTTGCAGGATATACAGATCAAAAGCGGCAAAGGCGATCTGGTCAAAACGCAGCGCTTTTGAACCGTCTGGCAATAAATACTCCAGATCGGTGCGCGTCCAGTCGAGGATCGGCATAAAGTTGTAGCATACGGTGTCGATACCGCAGGCCGCCAGATTACGCAGCGACTGCTGATAATTGGCGATATGACGTTGATAATTGCCGCTGCGGGTTTTGATCTCCTCATGCACCGGGATGCTTTCCACCACCGACCACACCAACCCTTTCTCAGCCAGCAGAGCCTGACGCGTTTTTATTTCCTCAACCGGCCACACTTCACCGTTAGGGATATAATGCAACGCCGTCACCACACCGGTTGCCCCCGCCTGCCGTATATCATCCAGCGAAACCGGATCGTTAGGCCCATACCAACGCCATGTTTGTTCCATAGATTTATCCTTGTGAATAGTCGCTCAGTCATCTGAGGTTTGTTGCCAGTGGTGAAGTAGATCGCAAAATCAAATCAATCTTGTTATACCACATTGAGATAGATATCATTCATCTTTAACCTTACTCTTTAGCCGCATGCTGTCAAAATAGAAATCTTGATGGGTTGATCCAACTCACGCTTCTGGCTTATTTTGGACTGACCCATTTTATTAGCCCCGCAACCACCTTAGAGTGGCGGCAGATAACAACACACGGAGACCGGCGCATCAGCAACAGACTGCGCACGGCCAACTGGTCTGATAACTTTATGCAAGCTACCGGCCAGGACTTTCTCTTGTAATGGAGCCATTCATGAAGACTATCGCCAACTCATCGCTTCCTGCTGAGGTGCAGCAACCGCAGTACGATCGCCGCCTGCTGCGTAGCCGTATGGTACACCTGGGCTTCGGTGCCTTTCATCGTGCCCACCAGGCGCTGTTGACCGATCGCGTGCTTAACCGTAAAGGTGGCGACTGGGGGATTTGTGAGATCAGCCTGTTCGGCGGCGATAAGCTGTTCCAAACCCTGCGTGCCCAGGATCATCTCTACACCGTGCTGGAAAAAGGGGCGGCGGGTAATCAGGCGATCGTGATCGGTGCCGTTCACGAAAGCGTGCACCGCAAGCTGGAAGATATTGATGCCGTCTTGGAGAAACTGGCGGAACCGCAGGTGGCGATCGTCTCAATGACCATTACGGAAAAGGGCTACTGCATCGAACCCGGCAGCGGCCAGTTAGACTTGCAGCATGAGGCCATTCTAGCCGATCTGGCTGACCCGACCCGGCCCACCACCGTACCGGGGATCCTGGTGGAAGCGCTGCATCGGCGGCGCCAACGTAACCTGCCCGCCTTCAGCGTACTCTCCTGCGATAATATTCCAGAAAACGGCCATGTCGTGCGTAATGCGGTCACCGGCCTGGCACAGGCCCGCGATGCGGAGCTGGCACAATGGATTGCCAGCAACGTCACTTTCCCCAGCACCATGGTCGATCGCATCGTGCCTGCCAGCACGCCGGAAACCTTGGATGAAGTCGCCGCAGCGTTGGGCGGAGTGCGCGACGAGTGCGCCATTGCCTGCGAACCTTTTATTCAATGGGTAGTAGAAGATAACTTTGTTGCTGGCCGCCCAGAGTGGGAAGCCGCTGGCGTGCAACTGGTGGATGATGTACTGCCATTTGAGCAGATGAAATTGCGCATGCTGAACGGCAGCCACTCGTTCCTGGCTTATCTCGGCTATCTGGCAGGTTATCCGCACATTAATGACTGCATGGCGGATGAATATTATCGCCGTGCGGCTTATCACCTGATGCTGCATGAGCAGGCTCCAACGCTGCAAGTGAGCGGTATCGATCTGGCCGCCTATGCCGATCGGCTGATCGCGCGTTACAGCAACCCGGCGCTGCAACATAAGACCTGGCAGATCGCCATGGACGGCACGCAGAAACTGCCACAACGCATGCTGGACTCTACCCGCTGGCATTTGCAGCATGGCGGCAGCTATGCCGGGCTGGCTCTGGGTGTGGCTGGCTGGATGCGTTATGTGGGCGGTATTGACGATGCCGGGCAGCAGATTGATATTCGCGACCCTATGCTGGCAACTTTGCAGCAGGTGGTTGGCTCATCGCAAGACGGTGAACCCCGTGTGGCTGCGTTGCTGGCGATTAAGAGCGTTTTTGGCGAACAATTACCGGCTGATGAGAAGTTTGTTGCGGCGGTAACCCAGGCTTATCTGTCATTGCGCGATCGCGGTGCGCGTCAGACGGTGAAACAGTGGGTAATGGATCGAGTAGCCTGAGGTTTGGGAGGTCATGCCGGGCATAAGCCCGGCATGACGCAAGCGACTTAACGGTATACTACAGTCATTATCGCAAGCTTCTGTTGCTGGTCCACCCACCTCATTTCAGTGGTACCTAAGTTCAGTGGGAGTTCTTTGCTGCTAGCGTTAAAACTTGCCAGAGCTTGCGTGCCTGTGTAGTTTTGCCCATTACGATAACACTGGGTATTAGCCGATGAGTTGACAACATTGACCAGACAAGGGCCTTCAACAATCGAACCGACAAAGTTGATGACCCCACCAACGGTACCTGGGGTACCCGCATGACCTGCTGCCATCCATGAAAGTAACGCTCCTGCGATCAAAAATAACCGTAAGCTATTCATGGCAACCTCACTTTTTGTTAAGTCACTTTAATCATAGAATATTTTTTTAGGAATAATCGCAAGGCCAGCGGGGGTTTTTGGACGCTATTCGGCGCATTAGCCACGGAGAAAGCATCAATACGACACAATTGATTTTTATAATCCCTCGTTTTTATTGGGAATTATCTTAAATAAAAATAACTCTATCGAGTTAGGAAACGCACGAAAGCAAATGTTAAATTTGTGACTTCGCCCAGATAAAATGTTCAAACCGCATGCAAAACCCATAAGCTATGGTTATCAATAGAATAAAAAACATTTAACCAGGAAATAAAAAATGACAAAAACCAACCTGATCACCGGTTTTCTTGGCAGTGGTAAAACCACCACCATTCGTCATCTGCTGGACAATAAGCCACAGAACGAACGTTGGGCGGTGCTGGTTAACGAATTTGGTGAAATTGGTATCGATGGGGCCCTGCTGGCAAACAGCGGTGCCGTGCTCAAGGAGATCCCTGGTGGTTGCATGTGCTGCGTCAACGGCCTACCCATGCAGGTTGGGCTGAACATGCTGTTGCAACAGGAAAAACCCGATCGGTTACTGATCGAACCCACCGGTCTTGGCCACCCAAAACAGATCCTGGAGTTGCTGACACAGGAAACGTACGCCGGTTGGATCGAACTGCTGGCAACGATTTGCCTGCTCGATGCCCGTCAACTCAGCCAGCCCCAGTATCGCGAAAATGAAAACTTCCGCGACCAGTTGGCGGCCGCAGACATCATCATCGCTAATAAGATCGACACCTGGCAGCCACAAGATGACCTGGCTCTGGAGCAATGGCAGACACAATATGGCCAGCAGCGGCCGGTTCACCGTATTGAGCAAGGGCGCATGAACGTCGCATGGCTTGACCAGCCACGAGCCAATCACAGCGAATTGCCGGATGCGCAACATCATCATCACGCCCAAGCCAAAACGCGCGGCTTGGCGGCATTGCGCCTGCCAGAAAATGCGCGCTGGCGCCGGGCCCTGAATCAGGGCCAGGGCTATACCAGCTGTGGCTGGATTTTTGACAGCGAAACCCTGTTCGACACCGTGGGCATGATGGAATGGATCAGGCTGGCACCGGTTGAACGGGCTAAAGCGGTGGTGCGCATTCCCGAAGGGAGTTTACTGATCAACCGCCAAGGGCAGGATCTGAATATCGAAACCCGCCCCGTTGCCCCACTGGACAGCCGCATTGAACTGATCCACAGCAGCGAAGCCGATTGGAACGCCTTGCAATCCGCCTTATTTAAGATTCGCCTGAATTGATGTGCAAAAGGTTCCTGCTGCTTAACCTTTTGGTAAATATCGAGATCTCAAAACGTGCATGGGCTACAGCGCGATATTTACATGATACCCAGCAGATACCGGATATAGCGGGATAATTTGCGCATGTGTATACTCTGCGGATTCTGAATAACATACTGTACAAAAAATGGCTAAGATTGGATTTTTATCGTTAGGCTGCCCGAAAAACCTGGTTGATTCTGAACGGATCCTGACCGAACTGCGTAATGAAGGCTATGAGGTCGTACCAAGTTACGACGACGCCGAACTGGTGATCGTCAACACCTGCGGCTTTATCGACAGTGCCGTGCAAGAATCACTGGAAGCGATCGGTGAAGCACTACAAGAAAACGGTAAGGTGATTGTGACCGGCTGTTTGGGTGCCAAAGAAAACCAGATCCGTGAAGTGCATCCGAAGGTGTTAGAAATTACCGGGCCACACAGCTATGAGCAGGTATTGAACCACGTTCACCACTATGTGCCGAAGCCGGAACATAACCCGTTTACCAGCCTGATCCCAGCGCAAGGCGTAAAACTGACGCCGAAGCACTACGCCTATCTGAAGATCTCTGAAGGCTGTAACCACCGCTGTACGTTCTGCATCATCCCATCGATGCGCGGCGATCTCGACAGCCGCCCGATCGGTTCAGTGCTGGATGAGGCCAAGCGCCTGGTGGAATCCGGGGTCAAAGAGCTGCTGGTGATCTCGCAGGATACGTCGGCCTACGGCGTTGATGTCAAACACCGTACCGGTTTCTGGAACGGCCAGCCGGTGAAAACCAGCATGGTTAGCCTGTGTGAGCAACTCTCAAGCCTGGGTGCCTGGGTGCGCTTGCACTACGTTTATCCTTACCCGCATGTGGATGACGTAATCCCGCTGATGGCGGAAGGCAAAATCCTGCCGTATCTGGATATTCCGCTGCAACACGCCAGCCCGAAAATCCTCAAGCTGATGAAGCGCCCTGGCGCCGTAGAACGCACGCTGGAGCGCATCAAACGCTGGCGTGAAATCTGCCCGGATCTGACGCTGCGCTCCACCTTCATCGTTGGTTTCCCTGGTGAAACCGAAGAAGACTTCCAGATGCTGCTCAGCTTCCTGCAGGAAGCCAAGCTGGATCGCGTCGGCTGTTTCAAATACAGCCCGGTAGAAGGTGCTGCCGCCAACGAATTGGCGGATCAAGTACCAGAAGAGGTGAAAGAAGAGCGCTATCACCGCTTTATGCAGTTGCAGCAACAGATCTCTGCCCAGCGCTTGCAGGAAAAGATTGGCCGCGAACTGCTGGTGCTGATCGACGAAGTGGACGAAGAAGGCGCGATTGGCCGCAGCATGGCCGATGCACCGGAGATCGACGGTGCGGTCTACCTGAACGGTGAAACCGGCGTGAAAGTGGGCGAGATCGTCAAAGTGAAGATCGAAAACGCCGACGAATACGATCTCTGGGGTTCGCTGGTCTAATCAAGCAGGTTACGGGATGGCGTGATGCCTTCCCGTAACCTCAGCGCAACCGATTCAGGCCGTTGCGACGGCCCGTTGTTCCGGCGTTAATAAACTACCGACGATAAAGGCCAGCGCTCCCACCAGTAAACCGCTGTAGATCGGGCTGTTAGCCTGAATCCCGTGATAAAACATAAAGCCCAACACGCACAGGCTGCCCATCACCATACTGGCTATCGCGCCGGTACTGGTAGCGCGCTTCCAGAAAATCGCCCCCACCAGCGGGATCAACATCCCACCCACCAGCAGATTGTAAGCCAGCGTCAAAGCCGACAGCACATCCCGCACCAGAAAAGCCAACCCCAGCATCACTACTCCCATCACCAACGTGGTTAAACGCCCCGCGGCTAAACCGCCCGATGGCCGCTGGCGAATGGCGGGCAGAACATCCTCCAAGGCAATGGTCGAAGAGGCCAACAGGCAGGCGCTGGCGGTTGACATCAGCGCAGCCAGTGCCGCTGCGGCCACCAACCCGCTGACGCCTGCGGGCAGTACCGCTTGAGCGATGGCGGCAAACGCACCATCGCTGTTATCCAGCAACGGCAGCACGATCTTCCCCGCCATTCCGATCATCGCGCCGGTAACGCCATAAAGTACGCAGTAGATACCCGCACCCAAGCCAGCGTAGCGCGCCACCGGCACGCTGCGGGCGGTGAATACCCGCTGCCAGATATCCTGCCCAATCAGGATGCCGAAGAAGTAAATCAGGAAGAACAGAATGATGGTGTCGAAACCAATGGAGGACAGTTGGTAATAGCTCGCCGGTAGTTGCTGGGTAAAGATCTCCCATCCACCCGCTTTGACAATGCTCATCGGCATCAGCACCAGCATCATCCCCACCGTCATGGTGACAAACTGGATAATGTCCGTCAGCGTCAGCGACCACATGCCCCCTAGCGTTGAATAGAGCACCACCATCCCACCGCCAATCAGTATTGAGGCAGCAAACGGCAGCGCAAACATCACCTGCATTACGCTGCCGATGGCAATAATCGAAGTCACCGCCACCATCAGATCGTAAGCCAGCATAATGATACCGCTGGTGACCCTAGCCGCCGGATGATAGCGCTGCGCCAGTACCTGGCTAACGGTATAGAGCTTCAGCTTGAGCAAGGGCTTGGCCAAGACGGTACTCAGCACCACAATGCCCATACCCAGCGCGAAGCAGAGCCACAGCCCGGAAATGCCATAGGTGTAGCCCAGCTTTACGCTGCCAATGGTCGAAGCCCCACCGAGCACCACCGCTGACAGCGTACCTAAATACAAACCCGGCCCCAGATTGCGGCCAGCGACCAGATAATTTTCCTTGGTGGTGGCCTTACGAACGCCAAGCCAACCCACCGCACCGATAACCAAAAAATAGAGCACGACCACAAACAGATCGAGTTGCATAAAGTATCCCCTATCATGTTGTTATTTATTGGGTTATATGGAACGTTTAGTCGGCAGCACGCACAGCATTTCAAACAGCAGATTGGCCGCCAGCAAGGCGGTATTGCCGGAACTGTCGTATGCCGGGGAAACCTCTACCAGATCCGCGCCCACCAGGTTTAGCCCCTGGCATCCCCTGACGATCTCCAACCCTTGCCAGACCGATAGTCCACCGACTTCTGGGGTGCCGGTTCCGGGGGCAAACGCCGGATCCAGCCCGTCGATGTCAAAGCTGAGATAAACCGCCCCCTGCCCCATTTGCTCACGCACCTCGGCCATTAACGGGGCGAGTGAGCGATACCAGCAGCTTTCTGCTGGCACCACGCGGAACCCTTGCTGCCTCGACCAGTCAAAATCCTGCGCAGCATAACCACTGCCGCGCAGGCCAATCTGCACCACCCGCTGCGGAGCCAACAGACCTTCTTCGTGCGCCCGGCGAAAGGTGGTGCCGTGCGCCAGTTTTTCGCCAAACATCTCGTCATTGGTATCGGAATGGGCATCGATATGAATCAGCCCGACCGGGCCATGCTTGCGCGCCACCGCACGCAAAATCGGCAGCGTCAAGGTATGATCGCCACCGAGGGTGAGAGGGATGCAGCCGTGGTGCAGGATCTCGTCGTACGCCAGTTCAATGCGGCTAACGCTGTCTGTCAGGTTATAGGGATTGGTGGCAATATCACCCAAGTCGGCAACTTGTAACCGCTCAAACGGCGCAGCGCCGCTCCCCATGTTGTAAGGGCGGAGCATCACCGACTCCTGGCGGATTTGTCGCGGCCCAAAACGCGTACCACTGCGATTGGAGGTTCCGATATCCAAAGGAATGCCAACAAAGGCAGCATCCAACCCCTGTGCATTGTCGGCAGCAGGTAAACGCATCATGGTCGGCAGGCCAGCAAAACGCGGCATTTCATTACCGCTTTGAGGTTGATTCAGCATAGGTTTTCCTTGTCAGATAATCATTTTTATAACATTTACGCAACAACGACAGCCTATGCCCTAACCGACCCGCGTTACTATTCCCGGTTTTTAATGTAAGCATTGGAAAAGCCGATGTGTCATAACACATTGACATATTGATTTTTATTTTTTTCACAGACATAAAGGGTAGAGGAAACGCCTATCACTAGCGCCCGTATCAGATATGTTGCTGTGGCGTTAAATAGTGAACATTCAGGGAGAGCGAAGATGATCACCAATCTCAGCGAGATCGATTTCAAACTGCTGCGGGTATTCGTGGCGGTAGCGGAAGCTCGGGGGGTTAGCGCCGCGCAGGATGCCCTGATGATGAATCAATCCACTATCAGCACCCATCTGGGCACGCTGGAAACGCGCTTGGGGTTCAGGCTGTGCCAGCGCGGGCGATCCGGCTTTCAGTTAACGCCAAAAGGGGAAAGAATGCTGAGCGCCTGCCGCACGCTGTTCAACGCCACACGTGACTTCACGCGCGTCAGCCAGTCACTCAATGGCATGCTAAGCGGCGATCTGATGATCGGCCTGGTAGATAATCTGGTTTCGCTGCCAGGGATCCCTTTCAGCCAAGCCATCAGGCAATTTCGCCGCCGCCGTCAGGACGTGCAGTTTCAATGCCGTATCTGTTCACCCGCGGAGATTGAGCAGGGATTATTGAATCAGCAGTTGGATCTGGGGATTGGTTATTTCGGCCAGCAGTTGAACGAACTGGTTTATCACCCTTGGTGCCAGGAATCGCAGGCGATCTATTGCAGCAGCGAGCACCCGTTGTTTACCCTTGATGCCCCAAACCGCGAGCAAATCGAAAATGCTCGCTGGGTAAAACGCGGCTACCTGTTGGCACAACAGCTTTGCCCGGTAGCACCGCTGGAGTTTGGTGCCATGGCTTACCACATGGAAAGCGTGGCTCATCTGATCCTCAGCGGCGAATACCTGGGCTATCTGCCCACCCATTTCGCCAGCCGTTGGGTCGAACAGGGTTTGATGAAGCAGCTAGGGGGCCAACCGCTCACTTACCAGGCGCAGTTAAGCCTGGTCACACGCCCCGGTCAGCCAAAAAAGTCGCTGGCGGCGCTGTTAGAGGACTTGACCTGCAGCGTGCCACGCTGCCCTGATCAGCCCAATTCGATTTAACTGATCGGCATACGCGCCGGATCCGGGTATTGATACTCGAACCCCAGTTCCTTGCAGATACGGCTGCCGTCCACCAGCCGCCCTGCCTGTTCCGGTTCTTCGGCAAACTGCGGAGGTTGCAACTGCAACTGTGCCGCCAGCGCCGGATAAAACTCACGTTTGGTCGGATGGCTTGGCGCACAGAGATTATAAACGTGCCCCCCTTTGGGCAATTTCAGTAACAGTTGGATAGCGGCGATCACATCATCCTGGTGTACCAGATTGACCCCCTGCGCCCCGCCCTTGACGTCAACCTTGCCCGCCAGGAAACGGCCCGGATGGCGATTGGCACCGACCAAACCCGCCAAGCGCAAAATATCGACCGAGGTATTCGGCAATTCATGCAGCCAGCGCTCCAGCTCTGCCAGCACCCGCCCCGAAGGGGTCACCGGTTGCAGCGGTGAATCTTCACGCACCAGGCCGGTAGTCTCGCCATACACCGAGGTCGAGCTGGTAAAAATAATATGCGGCACACCAAACGCCATCGCGCTGTCCACCAGCATGCGCACGGCATTAAAGTAGCCTTCGCTGCCTTCCACGGTGCGGCGGGCTGGCAGCGTGATCACCAACGCGTCAGCGTACAGCAGTTGCTCCAAATCATGAGCTTCGCAAATCAGTTCAGGCGTCAGTTCGAGCTGATAACATTCAATACCGCTCATCCGCGCGGCTTCGACACCGTCCGGCGTGGTTTTACTGCCAACTACCTCAAACCCGCGGCTCATTAACGATAAAGCCAGCGGCATGCCCAACCAGCCCAGGCCAATAATGGCGACTTTTTTCATTAACTTAATTCTCCTGAAAATGATAACGCTCGGTGATTAAGGCTACGCCACTCGGCATAGGGATACAATCAACTCAGGTAAAGGTTCGTAAAGCCGTAGCTGGCTAATAATTCAGCCTGTTTCAATGAATTAAATTGATGTTGATAAAAAACAGTTGCGCGAGACCATGCTGATAGTTTAGGTTAATCAGCAACTCAGCATTGGCTGATTTATTTTAAAGAGAAAACACATGACTCGCGTTCAGTTCAACCACCATCATCACCATCACCCAGACTAGTCTTTCGGGCGATGTGTGCTGGAAGACGGTTTAAAATCTTCCAGTGGCGCGTAGAACCTAACAAACGCAAGAGAAAGCCCTCGGAAGATATCTTCCGAGGGTTTTTTTTTGGCTCCGGACAGACAGAAAAATAGTTTTTACAATAAATTCATAAAATTACAGATTAAACAGAGGTTACCATGTTGGATAAAACACGTTTACGGATAGCAATGCAGAAATCAGGCCGCCTGAGTGAAGACTCTCAGGAACTGCTGGCCCGTTGCGGTATTAAAATCAACCTACAGCAGCAACGCCTGATTGCCTTCGCCGAGAATATGCCGATTGATATCCTGCGCGTGCGTGATGACGACATCCCTGGGCTGGTGATGGATGGCGTGGTGGATCTGGGCATCATCGGCGAAAACGTGCTGGAAGAAGAGCTGCTCAACCGCCGTGCGCAAGGCGAAGATCCGCGTTACTTCACCCTGCGTCGTCTGGATTTCGGCTCCTGCCGCCTGTCGCTGGCTACCGCGCTGGACAGCGAATATAGCGGCCCGCAAAGCCTGCAAGACTCCCGCATCGCCACCTCTTACCCGCACCTGCTGAAGCAATACCTCGATAAACAAGGCGTTCGTTTTAAATCCTGCCTGCTGAACGGTTCGGTGGAAGTGGCACCACGTGCTGGCCTGGCGGATGCCATCTGCGATCTGGTTTCTACCGGCGCCACGCTCGAAGCCAACGGCCTGCGCGAAGTGGAAGTGATTTATCGCTCCAAAGCCTGCCTGATCCAACGCGACGGCGAAATGCCTGCGGCCAAACAGCAGTTAATCGACCGCCTGATGACCCGTATTCAAGGGGTGATTCAGGCGCGTGAATCCAAATACATCATGCTGCACGCGCCAAGCGATCGTCTGGATGAGATCATCGCCCTGCTGCCCGGGGCTGAACGCCCTACCATCCTGCCGTTGGCCGGTGCGCAGAACCGCGTTGCGATGCACATGGTGAGCAGCGAAACCCTGTTCTGGGAAACCATGGAAAAACTGAAAACCCTGGGTGCCAGCTCCATTCTGGTGCTGCCAATTGAGAAGATGATGGAGTAACGCCATGTCGAACTTCAATACCATCGTCAATTGGGCAGAATGCAGCGCACCACAGCGTGCAGAACTGCTGATGCGCCCGGCGATCTCCGCTTCAGACAGCATCACCCGCACGGTGCGCGAGATCCTCGACAACGTGAAGGCTAACGGCGACAGCGCGCTGCGTGAATACAGCGCCAAGTTTGATAAAACGGAAGTGGGTGCGCTACGCGTCACCGCAGAACAGATCGAACAGGCCAGCGCCCGCTTGGGTGACGAAATCAAGCAGGCGATGGCCGTTGCCGTCAGCAACGTGGAAACCTTCCACAATGCGCAAAAACTGCCACCGGTGGATGTGGAAACTCAGCCCGGCGTGCGCTGCCAGCAGGTAACCCGGCCGATCGACTCGGTCGGCCTGTATATTCCTGGCGGTTCTGCACCGTTGTTCTCTACGGTGTTGATGCTGGCTACCCCGGCACGTATCGCCGGTTGCCGCCGCGTGGTGCTGTGCTCACCACCGCCGATTGCCGATGAGATCCTCTATGCCGCCAAGCTGTGCGGCGTGCAGGAAGTGTTTCAGGTCGGCGGCGCGCAGGCAATTGCCGCTATGGCGTTCGGCACCGATTCCGTGCCGCAGGTGGCTAAGATCTTCGGGCCGGGCAACGCCTTTGTCACCGAAGCCAAACGCCAGATCAGCCAGCGGCTGGACGGCGCGGCGATTGATATGCCTGCCGGCCCTTCCGAAGTACTGGTGATTGCCGACAGTGGCGCGACGCCGGCGTTTGTCGCCTCCGATCTGCTGTCACAGGCCGAACACGGGCCAGATTCACAGGTGATCCTGCTGACGCCGGATGCCGCCATGGCACAAGCGGTGGCAACAGCGGTTGAGCAGCAGTTGGCCGCATTACCGCGTGCAGAAACCGCCCGCCAGGCGCTGGCCAGCAGCCGGTTGATCGTCACACAGGATTTGGCCGAATGTATCACCATCAGCAATCAATACGGCCCGGAACATTTGATTATTCAAACCCGCAACGCGCGCGATCTGGTAGACAGCATTACCAGCGCCGGTTCGGTGTTCCTCGGTGACTGGTCACCGGAATCTGCCGGAGATTACGCTTCAGGCACCAACCATGTGCTGCCGACCTATGGCTATACCGCCACCTGTTCCAGCCTGGGGCTGGCGGACTTCCAAAAGCGCATGACGGTGCAGGAACTGACGCCGCAAGGCTTTATGAACTTGGCCGCCACTATCGAAACGCTGGCAGCTGCCGAGCAACTGATCGCCCACAAAAACGCCGTGACCTTACGCGTCGCCGCCTTGAAGGAGCAAGCATGAGCATTGAACAATTAGCACGTAAAAACGTGCGCGAGCTGATCCCCTACCAGTCGGCACGCCGTTTGGGTGGCAAGGGCGACGTATGGCTGAATGCCAACGAATACCCGGTCGCGCCAGAGTTCCAACTGACCGCACAGACCTTCAACCGCTACCCGGAATGCCAACCGGCGCTGGTGATCGAGCGCTATGCCGCTTACGCCGGGGTGAATCAGGATCAGGTGCTGGTCAGCCGTGGCGCAGATGAGGGCATCGAACTGCTGATCCGCGCCTTCTGTGAGCCGGGCAAAGACGCCATTCTGTTCTGCCCGCCCACTTACGGTATGTACGCCGTCAGCGCCGAGACTTTCGGGGTTGAGCGCCGTACCGTGGCCGCCAAAGCCGACTGGCAGCTCGATCTGCCCGCCATTGCCGCCAGCCTGGATAACGTCAAGGTGATCTACGCCTGCAGCCCGAACAACCCGACCGGTAATCTGCTGGATCCGAACGATCTGCGTGCGCTGCTGGAGATGGCCAACGGTAAAGCGATCGTCGCGGTTGACGAAGCCTATATCGAATTCTGCCCACAGGCTTCGGTCGCGGGCTGGCTGAGCGATTATCCTAACCTGGTGATTCTACGCACGCTGTCAAAAGCCTTCGCGCTGGCTGGCCTGCGCTGCGGTTTTACCCTGGCCAATACCGAGGTGCTCGCCCTGCTGCTGAAAGTCATCGCGCCCTACCCGCTCTCGACTCCGGTAGCCGACATTGCGGCCCAGGCACTGAGCACCGAAGGGCTAAACCTGATGCGCCAGCGGGTTGCGGAAGTCAGCGCTAACCGCAGTTGGCTGCAACAGGCGCTGCAAAACTGCGCCTGCGTTGAACAGGTGTTCACCAGCGACAGCAACTACCTGCTGGTGCGCTGCAACGCTGCTAGCAATGTGTTTAAAACGCTGTGGGATCAGGGCATTATCTTGCGCGATCAACATAAACAGCCCGGTCTTGCCGGCTGCGTGCGCATCACCATTGGCACGCGTGAAGAATGCCAACGCGTCGTTAACGCACTCAAACCCCTGCTTGGCACAAAGGAGCCTATGTGAGCCAGAAATTCCTCTTTATTGACCGCGACGGCACGCTGATTGCTGAGCCACCTGAAGATTTTCAGGTTGATCGTTTGGATAAACTGGCGCTGGAGCCGGATGTGATCCCTTCTCTGCTGGCGTTGCAGCAGGCGGGCTTTACGCTGGTGATGATCACCAATCAGGACGGCCTCGGCACCGCCAGTTTCCCGCAGGAAACCTTCGATCCACCGCACAACCTGATGATGCAGATCCTCAGTTCACAGGGCGTGAAATTCGACGATATTCTGATCTGCCCGCACAAGCCGGAAGATAACTGCGACTGCCGCAAGCCGAAAATCGCCATGGTAAAAGGCTATCTGGAGCCGGGCGTGATGAACGCCGCCAACAGCTACGTGATTGGCGATCGCCAAACCGATATCCAGTTGGCCAACAATATGGGCATTCAGGGGCTGCTGTACCAGCGTGAAACCCTGGGCTGGAAAGCCATTACCCAGCAGTTGACCCAGCGCGATCGCCACGCTCACGTTAACCGCGTGACCAAAGAGACGCAGATTGACGTTAACGTCTGGCTGGATCGCGAAGGCGGCAGCAAGATTAAGACCGGCGTCGGCTTCTTCGACCATATGCTGGATCAGATCGCCACCCACGGCGGTTTCCGCATGGACATTCAGGTGAATGGCGATCTGTACATTGACGATCACCACACGGTGGAAGACACCGCGCTGGCGCTGGGTGAAGCGCTGAACAAGGCGCTGGGCGACAAGCGCGGCATCGCACGCTTCGGCTTTGTGCTGCCGATGGATGAATGCCTGGCGCGCTGCGCGATGGATCTCTCTGGCCGCCCGCATCTGGAATACCGCGCCGAGTTCAACTATCAGCGCGTGGGCGATCTCAGCACTGAGATGGTCGAGCACTTCTTCCGTTCGCTGTCTTACACCATGGCCTGCACCCTGCACCTGAAAACCAAGGGCAAAAACGATCATCACCGCGTTGAGAGCCTGTTCAAAGTGTTTGGCCGCACGCTGCGCCAGGCGATTCGCGTTGAGGGCAACACCCTCCCGAGCTCGAAAGGGGTGCTGTGATGAACGTGGTGATCCTGGACACCGGTTGCGCCAACCTGGCTTCTGTTAATTACGCAGTGCAGCGGCTGGGCTATCAGCCAGAAGTCAGCCGTGACCCCGAGATCGTGCTGCGCGCCGACAAACTGTTTCTGCCCGGCGTGGGTACCGCGCAGGCGGCCATGGAGCAGTTGGTACAGCGCGATCTGATCGAGCTGATCAAAGCCTGCACCCAGCCGGTGCTGGGCATCTGCCTCGGCATGCAGTTGCTGGCAGAAAGCAGTGAAGAGAGTGGCGGTATCAAAGCGCTGGGCATTATCGATACCCCGGTGAAGCAGATGAACGACTTCGGCCTGCCACTGCCGCACATGGGCTGGAATCAGGTGACTTCTCAGGCGGGTAACCACCTGTTCCGTGGCATCGAGGACGGTGCTTACTTCTACTTTGTTCACAGTTATGCGATGCCGATATGCTCAAGCACCATCGCTCAGGCGAACTACGGCGAGCCATTCACCGCCGCCGTACAAAAAGACAACTTCTTTGGCGTGCAGTTTCATCCCGAGCGATCTGGCACGGCCGGGGCTCAACTGTTGAAAAACTTTCTGGAGATGTAGGCAGCATGATTATTCCCGCTTTGGATTTGATCGACGGCAACGTGGTGCGCCTACATCAGGGCGATTACGGCCAGCAGCGTGACTACGGCAACGACCCGTTGCTGCGTTTGCAAGATTACCAGCGCCAAGGCGCACAGGTGTTGCATCTGGTGGATTTGACCGGCGCTAAAGATCCGGCTGCGCGCCAGATCCCGCTGCTGCGCAAGCTGCTGGCTGGTATCAGCGTACCGGTGCAGGTTGGCGGTGGCATTCGTAATGAACAGGACGTTGCAGCGCTGCTGGAAGCCGGTGCCACCCGCGTGGTGATTGGTTCTACCGCCGTGAAACAGCCGGAGATGGTACAGGGTTGGTTCGAGCGTTACGGTGCCGACGCCATGGTGCTGGCGCTGGACGTGCGCATTGATGCCACAGGCACCAAGCGCGTGGCCATCAGCGGCTGGCAGGAAAACTCGGACGCCACGCTGGAACAGGTGGTGGAACAATACCTGCCATTCGGCCTGAAACACGTGCTGTGCACCGATATTTCGCGCGATGGCACATTGAAAGGTTCCAACGTGGCGCTGTATCAGGAAGTGTGCGAGCGCTATCCGCAGATCGCCTTCCAGGCTTCTGGGGGTATCGGTAACTTGGATGATATCGCCCAGTTACGCGGCAGCGGTGTTGAAGGGGTGATCGTCGGGCGCGCCCTGTTGGATGGTAAATTCAGCGTCGAGGAGGCAATCGCATGCTGGCAAAACGGATAATCCCCTGCCTGGACGTTAAAGATGGGCAAGTGGTGAAAGGCGTACAGTTCCGCAATCACGAGATCATTGGCGATATCG
The DNA here is from genome assembly GCF_057180605.1 of Serratia sp. HNCC26DJ206. Lineage (NCBI taxonomy): Bacteria > Pseudomonadati > Pseudomonadota > Gammaproteobacteria > Enterobacterales > Yersiniaceae > Serratia > Serratia sp. HNCC26DJ206. The sequence goes on along the minus strand of NZ_JBXUGP010000032.1, from coordinate 40,649 downwards.
TGCCGCTGGCCCAGCGCTATGCGCAGGAAGGGGCTGACGAACTGGTGTTTTATGATATTACCGCTTCCAGCGATGGGCGCGTGGTGGATAAAAGCTGGGTATCGCGGGTGGCGGAAGTGATCGACATTCCATTCTGCGTGGCCGGTGGCATCAAAAGCGCCGAAGACGCCAGCCAGATCCTGTCGTTTGGTGCAGATAAAATCTCCATCAACTCGCCAGCGCTGGCTGACCCTAGCCTGATCAGCCGCTTGGCAGACCGCTTTGGCGTGCAGTGCATCGTGGTCGGTATCGACACCTGGTATGAAGCCGAAACCGGTAAATATCACGTCAACCAATATACCGGCGACGAAAGCCGCACCCGGGTGACCGAGTGGCAAACCCTCGATTGGGTGCAAGAAGTGCAGAAGCGCGGCGCTGGGGAGATCGTGCTTAACATGATGAACCAGGACGGCGTGCGTAACGGTTATGATTTGGAACAGCTGAGGAAAGTGCGTGACGTATGCAAAGTGCCGCTGATCGCCTCCGGCGGTGCTGGCACCATGGAACACTTCCTGGCAGCCTTCCGCGACGCAGACGTTGACGGTGCGCTGGCGGCTTCGGTATTCCATAAGCAAATCATTAATATCGGCGAACTGAAAAGGTTCCTGGCGGAACGTGGCGTGGAGATGCGTTTGTGTTAACAGAACAACAAAGAAATCAGTTGGATTGGGTAAAAACCGACAATCTGTTGCCGGTGATCGTCCAGCACGCCGTTTCTGGCGAAGTATTGATGCTCGGCTATATGAATCAGGAAGCGCTGGCGGTGACCGAGCAAAGCGGCAAAGTGACGTTTTTCTCACGCACCAAACAGCGATTGTGGACCAAAGGCGAAAGCTCCGGCCACTTCCTCACCGTGGTGAGTATCACACCAGACTGCGATAACGACACGCTGCTGATCCTGGCGAACCCGATCGGCCCAACCTGCCATTTGGGCAACAACAGCTGCTTCCACCCGGTAAGCAGCGACTGGGGCTTCCTGTATCAGCTTGAGCAGTTGCTGGCGTCACGCAAAACCGCCAGCCCGGAAAGTTCGTATACCGCCAAGCTGTATGCTAGCGGCACCAAGCGTATCGCGCAGAAAGTCGGTGAAGAAGGCGTAGAAACCGCTCTGGCCGCCACGGTGCACGATCGCGAAGAACTGACCAACGAGGCGTCCGACCTGATTTATCACCTGCTGGTATTGTTGCAGGATCAGGATCTGGACTTAAGTAAAGTGATTGGCCGCCTGCGGGAGCGGCATCAGAAGTAATAAAAAAGCCGCCGGGCGTTAACCTCGGCGGCTTTTTTTATCGTTCAACTATCGGGATTACTCCATCCATTCGGTATGGAATACGCCTTCTTTGTCGGTACGTTTGTAGGTGTGAGCACCAAAGTAGTCACGCTGCGCCTGAATCAGGTTAGCTGGCAACACCGCTGAGCGGTAGCTATCATAGTAAGCGATCGCCGCAGAGAAGGTTGGCGTTGGGATACCGTTCTGCACCGCATAGGAAACCACATCACGCAGCGCCAGCTGGTATTCGTCGGCAATCTGCTTGAAGTAAGGTGCCAGCAGCAGGTTAGCGATATCGGCATTCTCCGCGTAGGCATCGGTGATCTTCTGCAAGAATTGGGCGCGGATTATGCAACCGGCACGGAAGATCTTGGCGATTTCACCGTAGTTCAGATCCCAGTTGTTTTCCTTGGAAGCGGCTTTCAACTGAGAGAAGCCCTGCGCATAGGAAACGATTTTGCCCAGATACAGAGCGCGACGTACTTTCTCCACAAACTCGGCTTTATCGCCGCTGACAGCAGCCACTTTCGGGCCGGTCAACACTTTAGATGCCGCAACGCGCTGGTCTTTCAGAGAAGACAGGTAACGTGCAAACACCGACTCGGTAATCAACGACAACGGTTCGCCCAGATCCAGTGAACTCTGGCTGGTCCATTTACCGGTGCCTTTATTGGCTGCCTCGTCCAGGATCACATCAACCAGGTATTTACCCTCTTCATCTTTCTTGGTGAAGATGTCTTTGGTGATGTCGATCAGGTAGCTGTTCAGCTCGCCTTTGTTCCAGTCGGCAAAAGTCTCTGCCAGCTGTTCGTTGCTCAGGTTCAGCGCCTGCTTCAGCAAAGAGTAAGCTTCTGCGATCAGTTGCATGTCGCCGTATTCGATACCGTTGTGCACCATTTTCACGTAGTGACCAGCACCGTCAGCACCGATGTAAGCCACACAAGGCTCGCCTTCGGCCACGGCAGCGATTTTCTTCAGGATAGGTGCTACCAGTTCGTAAGCTTCTTTCTGGCCACCCGGCATGATAGAAGGCCCTTTCAGCGCCCCCTCTTCACCACCGGAAACGCCGGTACCAATGAAGTTAAAGCCCTGAGCAGACAGTTCACGGTTGCGACGGATAGTGTCCTGATAGTAGGTGTTACCGCCATCGATCAGGATGTCGCCTTTTTCCAGGTGTGGAGTCAGAGAGGCAATGGTTTTGTCCGTCGCTTCGCCCGCTTTCACCATCAGCAAAATGCGGCGCGGCTTTTCCAGCGATGCGACAAACTCTTCGACGGTGTAATAAGGGGCCAGGTTTTTACCCGAATTCTCAGCAATAACTTCGTCAGTTTTGTCGCCTGAACGGTTAAAGATAGAAACGGTGTAACCACGGCTTTCGATGTTCAATGCCAGATTGCGGCCCATCACCGCCATGCCGACAACGCCGATTTGTTGTTTGGACATTAAGAACTCCTGTCTGAAGATAGCACCTGTATCACGGCTCGTGGCCAACAGGTTTTTTGATGTGGCTCACATGTTAACTCAGGATTGAGGGCGGTGGGTAGTGATTGGTGCGATAGGTCACAGAATTAGCATTTGATTGTAACATTGTACTGAACAGCCATAGTTTCTGACCCAAAAATTTATGGCTATACGAAGAACATCTTTAAATTTTGACAAATATGAATTAAGATCATGAAATAATTTTTTACCATAAAAATTGTATGGACTAATATGGAACCATTACGCACTCATCAAAAGAATTGCTTTGATGTCATTCGCATTATCGCTGCATTACTCGTTCTCTATTCTCACCATTTCGCTCTAAGTGGGAAAGCTGAACCCTCATTTCTGGGTCTTGAAAGTTTTGGTGGGTTGGGGGTAACAATATTCTTTAGTATATCAGGATATCTCATCGCACTGTCAGGCATGAGAAGTGATAGCTTTATCTCATTTATGGAAAAAAGGATAAAGAGAATATTCCCAGCATTAGTTATCTGCAGTCTGACATTATATGGCATAGTGGGTTTAATACTTCAACCTGAAAATTTATTTTCAAAGAGAACATTAATAGCAGCCATTAATCTCGTTGCACTTCGAGGAGCAGACCCACTTGCAATGGTACAGCATTATATTTATCCCAATGCCATTAATGGTAGCCTTTGGACATTACCTTTAGAATTTGCCTGCTATCTTATACTTGGAATTGCATTTTGCTTTGTTAAGAACATACGCTCAATACTTGTTGTATTTATCTTAATGACAGCACTGACGATATACTTACTTTTCACCCCTTCAGATCTTGGCTTTTATTCAATTTCCTTACAACTTTTCACACCAAGGGCTATTGCATTTTTCTTAGGCTCACTAATGGCATTAAGCCAAGAGCATTGGAACAACAAAAAAACCAAGATATTTATCTTAATATCCGGCATGGTTTTGCTCTACATTCTGAAAGGAAGTTATGAAATCCGCGTCTTAGGCTACATTATCGTTCCGGCATTAGTTATCATCATAGGTGTATCTTTGACAGATAAACTTATCTATGGACGATTTGATTACTCTTACGGAATATATATTTATGCATTCCCTACGCAACAAATTATTATTAATAATACTGGGCTAGGTTTTTATACCAGCATGCTGGCAAGTGCTTGTATAACAATACTCTTAGGTGCATTTTCTTGGCACTTTGTTGAACGACGATTCCTACGAAAAAAGACAAATCTACTGACAGAACGCCGCCCAACAGAAATAGCTGTAAAGTAAAAAGCAACCTAAAGCGTAGTGGTTAATGGCCACTGCGCTAATTTGTATACTAATGACGCCTGGCCCGTTGTGGAGGTCCTTTGAAAGTGAGTTTAATATCATCCTAATATCATACTTGACTTTGGAGTTAATTTTAGCACTGAGGATATAGCTAAACTGATAAAAAATGTTATCAATGCCCCTACTAATATTTCAGCAAATACTGGCAATTGCCAGTTTAAAGATACAATGTAATTTATAACTCTTTCTAAAACAACCACATGCATAAAGAAAATCAAAAAACAGTGTTTAGATATCCAAGAGATAATCTTTGACACGCCTTCACTGCACCTTATTCTTGTGAATATTATGAAGGATGCAATAGAGGCTACAAACACATTAGGACTAAAATAGTTATAAGCTTTCTCGTTTGCCAAGTTAACGTGAGCAGAGTAATACCATGTTAGTGCTATAGTGACTACAACTGAGATAAGGTAAACAGCGAACCACAAAGACACAGCATTTTTCTTTGTTACGGAGTTAGATATTATTCCACCCATCAAGAAATACCCACAAAAACCTAATAAACTAGTCTGATCTAATAAGGATAGCAATGGTATTGGTTGATATACTGGAATGCATGTCACAATAAACCAGCAAGCAAGAAGATATATCTGCAAATTTCGTCTATCTGTTAATATATAGAACACCCCTTGTAACATAGGTAACAATAGATATATACCAATAATCATATAGACAAACCACAGATGATACATCGATGGTTGTTTAAAGATACTTAACCAATCAATGCTTTCCTCTGTGAAATAAGAAATATATTCAAGATATATTACACTCCAAGTTAATAATGGAATACCCACCTTGCAGACACGTTTAAAAATCGCACTAGGTGTAATTACTTCATTGTCCCTAGTTAAAATAAGAGCACCAGATATCATCACAAATAATGGAACAGAGCAGCGAGCAAAGGAATCTAATGCATTGGCAGTAAGCCAATCCTCCAGAGGAATTTTCCCGAACTGATAAAAACTGTTCACGCAAGCATGAATCACAATCACACCAAAGATAGCAACAACTCTACAGAGGTCGGCCCAAGGCTTCCTAATCATCTTGTATTATTATCTCCGAATATAATTACGAACATTAAACAAGAATAACTATATGTAATACATGCGGAACACAATAAATTGGCGATCTACGACCGCCAACAAGGACTAAATCAGACAATGGAAGTCAGTCAATTATTTCATGGATAGCCCTGCGCGATAAGTGTCTTTTAACATAACGCTGAATACGATATGGTATAAGCTTAACAGCCCATGATAATGTAGGATGTTGGCTCAACTTCCAGAGAATAGCCAACAACTTTTCTTTACGTCCCCGCAGTACATTTGAAATGGCTGGGACAACATTGACATAATTAGAAGAATATACAGAAGCAAGAAGCATAGTATAATCAGTACGTCCTAACTCACCATCCCTCAGCCAACTCGTCTGTATATAATCTTGCTGATAAAAACTCTCAGTTCTCTCAGTTTGAGAAATATCGAGTTGCGGCAATGCATTTTCTGTATTGAAGAAAGCTAGAGGATCCTGATACAGTAAACGCCAAAGACCGCACACTTCCTTGGCTGAAATATCCCAAGCAATAACCTTGCTATAGTTACGCCCGACGACACGTTCAGCAAATGCACCAATATTAGGCACTACAACAGGCAATCCGCATTCAAGAGCAATGCTTAGTGTGTAGCTATAAGTCTCGGGCCATTGGGCAGGATACCAAACGATATCAGGCTGAATATCAACCAATTTTTGTTGCAAATCCAGCTCAGAATAAGCACCATGACATTTCACCGCATCTCCTAAAGACCGAAATGCATAACCCAGAAGATGGAATTCGATGTCATCATGTTTAAGTTCGTTGGCAACCTCTTCCAACATCAGCGCACCTTTTTCACGGCTAAGCGCACCCAACACTAGCACCTTAAGTTTTTGACCCGCTTGGTATTGGCACTTGGCTTTTGGGTAAGGTGCACACATCTCAAAATCTGGATGCCATGCGATAACACTTTTTTCTAAAGACTGTGGAAAATCCTTGGTGAACCGTGCCTGGCAATCTGCAGAAGGGAAAATAATTCGTTCAGCCCCTTCCAGCACTGGCGACAATTTGGTACGCCACTGTTCTGCTGATAGGTTTTGAGGAATAGGATAGTGCTCAGCACAGAGACGATCTCGTTCCGCCACCTGATCCCCGGTAAACACCCCATACTTATTTGTCAAAGTTGGATTGGCGTTAATAAAATAGTAGTCATGCACGGTAACATCATAAGTACATGCCAAGCTATCCTTTAACTCAAATATTCTATCGGGAACACCAATCAGATGATGAAAATGCAAATGGCCGACACCGATAAAGCGTAGGAGACTAACCAGAATGTCGTAACCGTAATTGAAATCTATAATAAATTTTTCACGCGATACTGCATCATCAGTACTTAGTGACAGGCTTACACTTTGTCCCTCCACCTCAGGTGTCAATAATAAGAAATGAGCCTTATCTTTATAAAAACGGGCAAGTTCCTTAACATGTTGCGTTACTCCGCCACCCATTTTATGTGAAATCAAGAGAACTTTGCAGACATTTCTCTTTGCCAAAATACGTAATAACATCTGCTGACGAGCTTTCTTTGCTGGATCCTGCGCAATGAAATCCATTACGTCCCTAGTGTAGTTAGGGTGCAAATCGTTCAACAGTTCGAGAGCTCGAGTTTTACGCGGGTTTTGTTCCCCAGCAAAACTAACCCCGCCCTTGTGATAGACAAAGACATTCAGTTGGTGGAAATTGGGCCATCCAGCCTTTGCAGCACGTTGGCACCAATCATTTTCCTCTCCATAACCACGCCCAAATGTCTCTACATCAAAGTAACCCACCTCATTAAGACAATCACGGCGGATATACATGCAAAAACCAACCCCAGTAGGTACCTCAACCAAATTATTCTTATTACCGAATGTCGCAAATTGTTCATCGAGTTGCTGGACATTCATGCCCATGAAGAGCTGATTATCTTCACAAAAATTAGGGAAACTACAAATAGTCGCATTATTAGAGAATGGAGTAATACTCCCAACCCTGCTGGATGAATATGCGGCATCCCGAATACGCTCAAGCCAGTCGTTGGCTACTTCAACATCGCTGTTCAGTAGTAAAACATCTCGTTTGAGATTAAGTTTCATTCCTCGATTTACGGTCGCAACAAAACCAAGATTTTGTTCATTCTCAAGTAATGTAAACCGAGCAATTTTGCTCCTTTCCCGCAACCATTCAGTGAGCTCAGGCTCTGGTGATGCATCATTAATAACGACCAGTTGCGCCCATTGTGGTAAGGTAGCCAACGCAGACTCGATACACTCCTGCGTTTCTTGCAAACCGGCATAAACCGGTACAATAACATCAACGATAACTTCTGATTGCCTATCTACTAATATATTCAACATCCTAACGTTACTTTCCAACTCGTTTATTTTTGTCTGTTTCAACTCAAGCTCTGATTTCAATTTCTGTATTTCACTCTCAATCATATGAGCGTTATCTCCGGTACACTTATCATCAAAAAAGAGGGATGTGTTAATATCCATATCTCCACTATTCATATACTCACCACACTCAGCATAGTAATTAATATGTTTTTCTATAATTTCACGTTCATAAGGAGAGGAAAGTCGAAAACGGATATAGTCAGCATCAAATAAAACACCAAATGGTATTAAGTATGAATACAAGTAGAATGCCAGACGATTCACTCTCTCCTCATGGGTTGTAACATTGCAAAATGCATATGAGCAGTCACCTAAAATAGTGACAGGAACCCCCATTAACATCGCCTCAAAGCCCACACTTGAATTTATTGTCAAAATATGTTTACATTTTTTTATGAACTCAATGCTGGTTGCAGAATGATCTATAGTATCTTTACCTGGATTTAATATAAACCGGCTACCTGGGTGACTTCGAATCAGTTTTCTACCTTCAAAATGAAGCTCTGCATAATCAATAAGTGATTGATTATTGAATGAATTACTGAAAGCAATAATGTTGGAATCATTCTCAACTTGCAATACAACACCGACATCATACTCAGGCTCTTCTAGGCCACTCAAACTCTTAATATCTGTATTTGAATCTATGTTGCTAAAAAAAGCGCGCAATTTATCCAGATCAACGTCTTCATTGAGTTTACAGTTAGCGCTAAGATAGCGCCTCTCAGCTTCAGTATTGCCGTTAACACCTTTAAAATCAAAATAAGCCGTTGATAAATAATCAGGTGCTCTGAGAGGGCCAACTTCCAGATTCACAACACGTATATTATTTTTTTTCGCTGCAGAATTTAATGATGGGCAATTGCACCAGGTTAAAACGCACTCAATGTTATTAGCTTGGCTTAATACTGATGAAATAGATTGCTCAAGCTCAGGAATAACCTCAGTAATAAACCTTCGAAAAAGCTCACCAGGATTATTAAAACACTTATCAATAGTATAAGCATCAAAAAATGACTCATTAATTATATTAATATCGTGTTCACTTTCGATAGTACTTAACTCAGGTAAGTTATATTGCAAACGCTGCAAGGACTCGGGTTCCATTTCCCAGCGATTTGCAGTTTTCCATACATCCAATGGAGAGAGATAGTCGGCACCTATAATAAAATGTGTGCGTTCCTTTAATGAAGTCAATACGCGGAAGAATAACCACAGATATGGCGCTTTGACTCCTCTGAACGGGTAAGCAGGCAGGAATACGCTAATCATAAATTAACCTCATTCAGCAACTATTTGAATTGGTGCATGGAGTACACCACCGAGCTCTCGTGACGACCAAAATTTGACTTTACTAATAGGTCGCCGCTGGTCTAATTCTTCACGCTCACCATTTTTAAAACATGCCAAGCCACAATGTATCAAGTAATCACCAGCATTAATGGGCAACTTTACCTTATACTTAATTGTCTGACTGCCAGGGAACAGTCGGAGTGGATGGCCAGCAGCAACATTATTATCCCCCCAAATATCTCCACCTTGAGAGCGAGAAATAGAAATACCTAGGACAACATCTGCAATTTCTTCGGCGGCTGCTAGTGTAAAGTTGAAATACAGCTCCTCACCGGATTGAACCAATGGTTTCTCTGCTAATGAAGTGCCATCTACTCTATACACCTTGAACGACTCAATAATTGCCCGGGCAGTACCAAATCGTTTTTCATCTACCTCTGTGTTGAGATGAGTCTGCTGCATAGCCCGTAATTCATCCACCCCAAAAGTTGTTGCGGACTGTGCGGGAATGTTAGCGGTCATCTCCGTATTTTTCTCAGAAAGCAACATACCTTTTTCATAAGCAAGCACTGCAGCCAATACATCTGATGTATCACCGACCAACATCCCATCACTCATAACTAGGCAGCGATCAGCATATTCAAGAACGCTACCTGTTGAATGTGTGACCATAATAATGGTCGTACCTTGCTGCTTCAGTGCCTCCATACGCTTAAAACATTTATACTGGAACCCTATATCCCCTACAGCTAACGCTTCATCAACAATGAGAATTTCAGGGTCTACACATGCCTGTACAGCGAATGCAAGCCTCACATACATTCCACTAGAATACGTTTTAACCGGCTGATCGATAAAATGTCCAATATCTGCGAAATCGATAATACTCTGAAACTTATCATCAACCTCTTCTTTGCTAAGGCCGAGTACAGCTCCATTCAGATAAACATTATCACGCCCAGTAAACTCAGGGTTGAATCCAGCACCCAATTCTAATAAAGCTGCAATACGGCCATTAACTTGGATATCACCCGAAGTTGGCGTCAATGTTCCACAGATCATCTGTAAAAGGGTTGATTTACCAGCCCCATTGCGACCGATGATGCCTACAGTTTCACCTTTGTAAATACGAAAAGAAACATCCCGTAATGCCCAGAATTCCTGGAAATAAGTACGACTTTCACGACGCACAGCACGTTGTAATTTAGGGGCAAAAAACTGTTTCAGACGATCACGTGGACGATCGTAAATCTGATAACACTTGCTTAATCCCATAACTTCAATGGCAACCTCATTAGAGGACATCAGCAAACCCCTTTCTAGTTTTCTGGAAGAAGACAAAACCCAACCAGGCCACAACCGCTGCGGCCAAGGTATAAATACCCAACCCTAACCAGTCAGGAATACGCCCCCAAATCAGTACATTACGAGATTGCTCAATGATAAAGGTCAGAGGATTCAGCATGATCCAGATCCTGTACTTTTCCGGCAAGGCAGTAATGGGGAAAAAGACCGGTGATAGGAACATCATAACCGTGGTGATAATCAACGTTGTCTGCCCCACATCACGAATGAATACCCCCAAAGATGCGAGGATCCACCCCAACCCCAAGCAAAATATCACCAGCGGCAATAACACCAGCGGTAAGAAAACGATCGTCCAGTGCAGGAAACCATTAAATAGGAAGAAGGCACACAGCAGCACAATCACACTGATTGACGTATGGAACAGCGCGGCGCAGAGGCTAATCACTGACAGCGTTTCCAAAGGAAACACCACTTTCTTCACATAGTTGGTATTGCCCAGAATGATTTGCGGTGCCCGGTTAACCACCTCCGCAAAAAAACCGTGAACAATCATGCCAACAAACAAAATCACGGCAAATTGAGTACGGCTCTCATCACCACCAACAGACCAGCGCGCCTTGAAAACCACTGAAAAAACAAAGGTGTAAACGATTAGCATGAACAGCGGGTTCAAAAATGACCAAGCAAGCCCCATCGTGGAGCCCTTGTAACGGCCAACGACCTCACGTTTCGCCATCTGTAGGATGAGAGATCTAAATCCCCAAATATTGCGAATCAAGGCTAGTGGCGAAAGAGGCCGCGTTTTATGCGGATTGCTCATTTAGCCACCCCCAGCACACGCACAGCATGCCCCACATCAAAATGACACCCAGTTACAAACAACATTAGCACTACCTTAGATTTAATTAGACTCATAAAACCGCCACTTCTGCTAATCGAACATTTTACCGCTTCTCAGCAGGAGAAGTCATGGGAATCGTCTTTAAACATTTTTGGTTAGCAAGGACTCGTTCTTGGTCAAAAAACCATCCCCATCGGCTAAAGTATGAAATAACCGATTTAATATGATAAATAAATAAATTCAAACTCTTATAAGAGCCTTTACTGAAAACATGAGTGATTGTTGCATCGGGATAGAAAAGAATCTCAGTCAGCGGTAATGCACGCCTACAGAGATCGACATCCTCCAAATACATGAAATATCGTTCGTCGAACCCATCCAGTTGCTTCAGCAATTGTGACTCCATCAGCATAAAGCAGCCAGAGACCGAAGGAACAGAAAAAGATTTTGAGTAATCCGCGTGCTGAAGCTCATAGATAACGTCAAGCTTTGCACCCCAGTTCGGCATAAAACGGCGCAGGAACAAATTTGCCGGTGTCGGCAACAAACGGCAACTGTATTGAAAACGCCCATCGTTGTAGTGGATACGTGGAGAAACAAACTTGTGTTTTCCATCACGGGCAAAGTGGTACAGGCGCTCCAGTTCTCCTTGGGCAAAGCTGATATCTGGATTACAAATCAAAAAGTAACTGCATTTGTCCAGATAGTGCTTCATAGCAAGATTGTGCCCGCAGCCAAACCCTTTGTTCTGCCCAAGAGAAAGGTAGCATATTCGCGGATTATTCAACGTGGCAGCCCACTCTGAACCACCGTTATCGACCAATACAATCTTTTCAACGCAGGACTCGCTAAGCAAAGATGACAGCGTATCCTCCAACTGAGCGTAGCTATGGTTGAACAACACAATTGAAGCAACAATCTGATATTGTTTTGATTCTAATGACATGCCGTATGAAGTTCCTGAACCCGTAATACTTGCCATGATGCATAGCCATACAGATTGGGTGATGGTTGCGCTCATTATTCGCCCAAACGGAACGAAAACGTATAATTCAATGTGTAAAGCGCCAAAGGGGACAACCTTATCCCTTTCATTTCATCCAGTGAAGAGGCAATACTGTAACAACAGTTTCTAAGAGAGAACTATGCGCAAACTACTCTGGGCCAAGCCCCCAAAGACTCAGCGCGAGTATCATAAACGAAGCACCGGAGGTTAGCACAAATCCTCAAAATATCCGACACTAGCCATAAAAAACTTGGCTACAAAAGTTATCACTGACTATTTTTCACGCACCTATAAATCAATCAGCGCCTAACGGCTAGGCAGGTTCTATGGTTTGGCTAAAATTTTCTGAGAAAACAGCCTACTGTAAGGATTTGATGAGTTGTAATTTTATGGATTGAGGCGGGATGTATGGAGGGAGGATGTACTCGAGTTGACCAAGAAATCACGCAGGCTTATCAATTAATCAAAAACAAGCCTGCATGACAACAGCGTTATTACACCTGGCAGCGGGCGACAACAAAGCTAACGCGTTCTTTCCACGGTGACAACTCAACGCCTTCATTCTGAATTTTTGTACAATTCAAAACGGAATATTTTGGCCTTTTGGCTGGGGTTGGATACTGTTCAGTTGTGATGCCATTGACTGCAGGAACCTGAGTTAATACTTCCTGCTGCAATGCTGAGGCAAATATAATTTCTGCGAATTCACTCCAGGCAACTTCACTGTTACCACAGAAATGGTAAATACCTCCGGGCGCTTCCTTTTGCAATAATACAAGTAGCGCAGTAGCAATATCGCCAGCGTACGTTGGGCAACCGCGCTGATCAGCTACAATGCCTAAACTGTCTCGTCCTTGAGCCAGACGCAGCATCGTTTTGACGAAATTATTACCATATTCACTGAACACCCATGCGGTGCGGATAATCAACGCCGCAGGTTGGATCTCACTGACGGCAAGTTCGCCATTCAGTTTAGTTTTACCGTACACACCTAATGGGTTGGTCGTGGCCATTTCCACGTAAGGCGCCGTTGCCTCACCATCAAAAACATAGTCTGTAGAGATATGGACCAAGCGGGCACCGCACTCATTAGCCGCAAGCGCCAAGTTTTTAGGCCCCACCTCATTGATCAACATTGCAATATCTTCTTCAGCCTCTGCTTTATCTACCGCCGTATAAGCAGCGGCATTGACGATAACATCTGGCTGATATTCGGCGACAACTGCCTTCACTTTTTCAAGATCGGTAATATCCAGGCTGTCGGAGTCCGTTGCAAGAACGCTCCAACCGGTTGGTAAACGCTCACAAAAACAACGCCCTAGTTGCCCTTTAGCGCCGGTAAGTAATACTTTCATTGCCCTAACTCCTTCAATAACTTACCGAGTTTATCTTTTTCTGATAGCAGCGGGTTGGCAATAGGCCACTCGATTCCTACCTCAGGATCGTTCCACAACAGGCAATCTTCATGCGCGGGGTTGTAATAGTCGGTGCATTTATATTCAAAATCTGCTGTATCTGATAACACCACAAAGCCGTGCGCCAAGCCTGGTGGGATCCAGAACTGGGTTTTATTCTCTTCTGACAGCTCTACCCCTTCCCATAAACCGTAGGTGGGAGAATCTGGCCGAATATCTACGACCACATCAAATACCTCCCCACGGACGACACGAACCAGTTTCCCCTGGGGATTTATCTTTTGGAAATGTAACCCACGTAGCACCCCGCGCGAAGAGCGCGAATGGTTGTCCTGCACAAAATCCAGATCGATATCCAGCATTTCCTGGTAACGCTTTTTTTCGAACGTTTCCAGAAAGAATCCGCGCGAATCCCCAAATACCTTTGGTTGAATGATCTTCACGCCATCGATTTTGGTATCTGTGACTTGCATTCTATTTCTCCACAATCATTTGCGATAAGTATTGCACATATGAGGTCTTACTAAGCAACTTGGCTTCTGCCTCCAGCGGGGGTAAAGACACGTACATAAACCATCCACTAAAAAACAATACCTTTCATTTTTATACTTTAGGTTAATGGGTCAACCCTAAACGTTCGCCAGCATAGGAACCATCTTTTACACGGCTCCACCAGGCCTCGTTAGCCAGATACCATTCAACGGTTTTTCTAATGCCACTTTCAAAAGTTTCTTGCGGCCTCCAACCCAGCTCACGCTCGATTTTTGACGCATCGATCGCATAACGCAGATCGTGGCCTGGGCGATCGGTAACAAAGGTGATCAGCTCTTCATATTTGGCCACGTTACCTGGCTGATTTGGCACCAACTCATCCAACAGACGGCAAATTGTTTGTACTACTTCTATATTTTTCCGTTCGTTGTGGCCACCGATGTTATAGGTTTCGCCTACTTCACCTTCACAAACCACCTGATACAAAGCACGGGCATGGTCTTCAACGTAAAGCCAGTCACGCACTTGTGCCCCATTACCATAGACCGGTAACGCTTTCCCTTCCAATGCATTAAGGATTGTCAGCGGTATCAGCTTTTCTGGGAAATGATAAGGGCCGTAATTATTTGAGCAATTTGTCACAAGAGTCGGCAAGCCATAGGTGCGTAACCAGGCTCTGACCAGGTGATCGCTAGAAGCTTTTGAAGCTGAATAGGGGCTGCTCGGTGCATAAGGCATAGTTTCTGTGAACAGATCGTCAGTGCCATGCAGATCTCCATACACTTCGTCAGTTGAAATATGGTGGAAACGGAATGCTTTTTTCGCCACTTCGCCCAGACCTTGCCAGTACTGGCGTGCAGCCTCCAGCAGGGTGTAGGTGCCCACAATATTGGCTTCGATAAACGCCGCTGGGCCATCAATGGAGCGATCGACATGGCTTTCTGCCGCCAGGTGCATCACCGCATCGGGGTTAAACTCAGCGAAAATGCGATCCAATGCCTGACGGTTGCAGATATCCACCTGCGCAAACTGGTAACGCTCACTACCTGCGATGGGTTGCAACGATTCAAGATTACCTGCATAGGTCAGGCTATCCAATATCAGGATGTGATCCTTGGTGTTGTTGATAATGTGTCGAGCAACGGCTGAGCCAATAAAGCCAGCGCCACCGGTAACGATAATTTTCATATAACCCTCTATAAACAACAGGGTGCGGCCAAAACTCGACCACACCCGCGTCTATGCTTTCAAACTCAACAAACACCACTAAATAGCGACACTGTTCATCAAAGAACCATCGCAAAATGAAAGACCTAATAATCAATGCGTTAAGAACATTCTCAACGCAACAAAGCGAAGCATTGTACAAGAATCTATTACTGTCTGCTATCGGAATACGTGTAACTATAGTTAAACTGTGCTGATAAAGGCTAAGCTCAACGGTAACCCTGTGGGTTTTTCTTCTGCCAGTTCCATGCATCGCGCATCATAGCGTTAAGATCCCGCTTTGCATGCCAGCCAAGCTTCTCTGCCGCTAACGCCGGGTTAGACCAACACTCTGCGATATCGCCATCGCGGCGCGGCACAATTTGATAGGCCACTTTGCACCCGGCAGCGTTTTCAAAGGCCTGCAACATATCCAGTACCGAGTAACCCTTACCCGTGCCAAGATTGTAAACAGTGAACCCTTTTTGATCGTTAATATGATCAATAGCCTTAAGATGCCCTTCTGCCAGGTCCATGACATGGATATAGTCACGCACGCCTGTTCCGTCTGGCGTTGGATAGTCATTACCAAAAATTGATAACTTCTCCAATTTGCCGATAGCCACTTGCGAAATATAAGGCATCAGGTTGTTTGGAATACCGTTAGGATCCTCACCTATCAGGCCGGATTCATGTGCGCCTACCGGGTTGAAATAGCGCAGCGTGGTGATAGAGAACTCAGGCTCTGCCTTAGCAAAATCCTGAAGAATCTGTTCAACCATGAGTTTGGAAGTACCATAGGGATTGGTGGTGCCGCCAACACGAGAGGTTTCAACTAAAGGAACATGCTCCGGCGTGCCATAAACAGTAGCAGAGGAACTGAAGATAAACTGGTGCACACCAGCACGGCGCATTTCATCCAGCAAAACTAGCGTGCCGGTAACGTTGTTCTGGTAATACTCTAAAGGTTTACGAGTGGATTCCCCTACCGCTTTCAGCCCTGCGAAATGGATCACCGCAGAGATGTTGTGGCCATCAAAAACGCGGTTCAGGCATTCGGCATCCTGCACGTCGCCCTGATAAAAGATTGCCGCTTTACCTGCTAGCTGCTCCACACGCTGCAGTGACTCTTCAGATGCATTGGAGAGATTGTCTAACACCACCACGTCCTCACCCCGCTCCAACAGCGCCAGAACGGTGTGGGAACCAATATAACCGGCACCGCCGGTGACTAAAATTGCCATGCGAACTCCTTGCTTGCGCCCTTGGCGCCAAAAATGGGGGTTTCTTACGCTATTGTAACCAGCAAGCCAGTAATAGTATTCAACAAAAATGAAAAACATTGATGTAAAAAAGGGCCGCATAGCAGCCCAGTAAATATTGCGTAGTAACCTTCCAGCGCTCTGAGAGTGTTAACAAAATTCTATTGCCACAGACTGCGGCGGTAATGTTGTAAAGGCAGCAATTTTACCAACATACTGGTTTATAATTACATCAAACACTGGGTTAATATTCAGAAGAGGGGGCAACTATTCTGATACTGAGGGCAGCATGAGCCGCGCAAAGGTTATGATAAACAATCCCCCGTTGGCACTAAATTTAATCTAGACCACACAATACAGCATCAGCTATTACCAAAAACAGGACATAAAATTATATAAATTTTATGAAAGGTAAAATTACCTTCATTAGTATATGTTTTTACCGCAAAAAAAAATGCCCTATTAAATAGAAAAACACAGTTATTCACATATAAAAAACCAACCAATTCCCATAACCTCTGAGAGGTCTAAGTTAAATATAAAAAACCAAAAAATATGATTATTCAAACTCATAACGCACAGTTTTTTTAATACCATCTTCAAGAGAAACTGGGGCGACAAACCCTGTAGTATCAATATAATTTGACTTGAACTGGGTTATTGCACAAAACTTCTTCACTCTAACACGGCTTACAGGAAATTCTTTACCTGTGAACCTCGAGACCATATCAAGTAACGCTCCACCTAAAATACCAATTACATAGGGTATTTTAACATTACTTGACTTTTTAGATAATGCTTGACAAATAATACCTGTTAATTCATTCATAGTAAAATCTGGTTTATCAACATAATTAAAAACATGCCTCCCAGAGGGTAATTCTATAGTATATTTTAAAAAGTGCGCCACATTATCAACATACGCCATAGATTTTTTATTATCACCCGTTCCTATCATCAAAAATTTTCGTGATGCTATTTGCTTAAACAAGTTATATACATTACCGCGGTTATTTTCGCCAAAAACCACAGTAGGGCGAACAGTAATTAATTTTCTTTTCACATCTTCCTGCTGCCATTTATCGTAAACCATTTCCGCTTCTAGCTTTGATTTCCCATAATGATTAAAAGGGTTATATTCACCATCTTCAGCTGTTTCTTTTTCGACGAAACCGTACACTGCAACAGAAGAAGTAAAAATGATAGTATCAATTTTAGCACGCTCAGCCGCATTACAAACATTCGTAGCCCCGGTAACATTGACATCATAATATAAACTAATAGGGCTGACGTTATCTTTATGCTCAGCAGCAAGATTTATAATAACTGTAACATCTAAAAGTGCTGCATCAAGTGTTTCTGGTTTCATCACATCAGCATATTGCCACTTTTCAGGAAACTGTGCACTCTTTACCTTATCAATCACTTTAAAATCAAGACCATTTTCACTAAATAATTTAGCCAGTCTCGAACCAATAAAGCCAGCCCCACCGATTACACCAATTTTTGACACAACAACCCCCTTCATTTTTAATAAAAAGTTTTTCATCAAACTCATGGAGAAATGATTTTTATCATAAAGACTCAGCAAAAAATCACTTATTATACTTCATAAGACTTAAAACCACAGACATAAAAAAATAACCAAAGGACTTAAATATGCCGAGTTCTACCACCTCACGATAGAACTGCCATTGATAACGAATAAGTTGTAATTTATTGGACGATAGTGAGCTATTACCAGTACGGTAATATCCTAAGACTTCTGGATAGCAATATGCACCTTCTATTCTCTTCATAATCTCTAGCCATAAGCCAAAATCTTGTCTTCTTCTGATTAGTGGCATATATATAATACCAACCTTTTGAGTGTCATAGATCGCTGTTAAACAGCCGATAACGTTGCTATACAACATTTTTTTATAACTGGTATTAGCCGGCGACTGAATAATGCCTTTTTTATTACCACTATTATCAATCTTTTGATACCAAGCATAAACAAGGTGGTAATTATTATCTAGCATAAAATTAATTTGCTTAGCTAATTTTGCTGGAACCCACAGATCATCACTATCAAGAAAAGCTATAAAGCGGCCTTTTGCATTAGCTATTGAGTTATTCCTACTATAGCCAGCACCTGAATTTTTAGGGTTTTTAAAAATTTTGATTCTATAATCTTGTTCTGCATACTGGCTGATAACATCCCATGTTCCATCTGTCGAACAATCGTCAGTAATCAATAACTCCCAATTATCATAAGTTTGAGCCTTTATAGACTCAATACTCTCTGATACTGTTTTTTCAGAGTTATACGTTGGCATAATTATCGAAACTAAGTCATTCATCGTCATAAAACGACCCTTTAATATTAACTAATAAATTAATCACCAAGCAATAGGAATGGCATTAAAAATCGCAACTAATATTTCAATGCATAGCCTCCTAAAAAGGCTTTATCACGCCAAGACTAACAACATCCCTGTAAAAATCCCGTTGGTATTTTACTACATTTACTTCGTGTCATTCCTGTATCTGCTCTGTGTTTTGTCAAGACATCAGGTAAATATATATACCCAAAATAATTCGAGTTGCTTGTAGATACCAGTCTGAGAGTCTCCAGGAGCATAGATAACTATGTGACTGGTGCGAGCTTACGCAGCCAACACTCAAGCGATTTGAAGTATGGAGCGTATAGTACCGAACTCTTTTAACAAAGAAAGCCCCAATCTCATATCTTGTCGTTTTCTAATGAATGGCACTTTTTTTCACAAAACATCTGCATTGTATACCGCAGTTAAACGGCTTTGTTGAATAAGTCATATCTCAGGTAGAATGCACACTTCTTGGCATACCTTCGAACGTCATCTTGTCCAATGCGCGCGTTGTCCCCGGCAAGACGCTGGTTCACCTTCGGTCTGCGTAGTCTGCGGGCCAATAGCGAACTCCGCTTCTGGGAGAAATTAACGCCTCAATTTTTTGCGTATTAATTAATCGTGACTGACACGTATATTGTAATCATCATCCGCTGAGGCGACCTTGATTTTACGATCCGTCAGGCGAGGTTTCCGTGTCAGTAATATTGCTCAGGGACAAATCAGCACAGATGACTTTATGCGTTTGGGCATCTACCGCCAAATGCAGTTTTTCCTTACCATATTTTTCACCTTCCAATCCCTTTCATAAAAGACTTTGAGTCAGGTGGAATAGATAACAAAGTGCGCGATTTCACCTCGCGTTGGCATTTTAAAAGGAATATTGACGGACGTTGCCAGCTTGCTGACTCACGTGTAATCAGGATAATCCAACGGCACTTTCATCAGTGTAAAAAGGAGTAGATGAAACCTTAAGGGCCCGAAAAGTCAGGCCGAAAACACGCTTCAGCATCAATACCGTGGTAATGGATCAGCATACTGCTCAGTATTATCACTCAGACAATCATCGGTGTGGTAGGGTTGACTTAAAATGCTATTAATCTAGTTAGACATCGTCAAACTAGATTTATAAATTGGCATTATAATTGATACCACTAGATGACGGTTCATCAATGTTTACTAGTTAAGTAATTGCATACGTGTGAAATAAAAAACAATGTATATCCAGCTTTAAATACTCTCGGTATTTTCTTTATCACAAACAGTAAGAACATAAAACGCCACCACTTATTATAAACTCTTGCAAACATGGCGGCTTTAGCAGAAATTTTTTGCTGAGAACTATAGAAATCCACTCCAGAGGTAATAGGGGGATGTACGCATATCTCTAATGGATATCTTTTAACAACAAGCCCAGAAGATAGACAGTCTGATAAAAATATCATTTCTTCGCCAGAGGGGTACTTTGCACCTAACCCAAAATCCTCATCAAACTTAATATTGTGTTCAGTCAGTACTCTTTTATTAAAACAAATATCAATTGAAGATGGTTGCGCAATAGTCAATTTATTTAACAAATACTTCTTATTTGTTTTTTTTGTTGTTCTGCCATCAAGAAACTTATGATAATAAGTCGCTACATCAACACGCTCCTTAGTCATTATATCTACTAGTTCATATACACTTTCAATAGAGAATGTTACATCATCATCCATGATTAAAACATAATCACCAGATGCTTTAGCAATCCCAACATTCCGACTTTTAGTTAATCCGCTTTCTTGTAGAGGAGTATAAACAACATCACTTCGAGACATCAATTCATTAATTATTGATTGTTTTGCCTCATGTGGCTTTTGATGAACGATCACATATTCGATATTTAATGCTTTGGGAAGTATTATTTTTTCTATACGCGTAGATATAGTAGATATAGAAATAGATATCATCATCTAACCTTATTAATGTGCTCATAAAATTCATTATAAGAAGCCAGCATTAAAATGCCAAAGTAAAGCATTATTATAGCACCTTCTATTTGCGTTAAAGTAAACAATGCACACATCAGTATAAATACAAAAAATGTAGCTGTTTTATATTTCGGAAAAGTAATAGCTGAATAAACTAATGCAAAAACCAACCCTCCTATCCCTAATACTCCTCGTTGATATATTTTAATTGGAAAGGAAGTCGAGTCGCCAAGAAAAATAGCCTTCGGTCCGTGGCCAATCAAAACTGTTGCCAAATCAGCACTCATCATAGAACTAAGCATAATATCAAATGCACTCGCCCTATTATTCCCTACGAAACCTCGCTCAGCATCAAACTCCAATCGATAAAAAATCAAATCATACAACTGATTATAAAAATAGATAGCCACTAGTGACAGCACGAAAAGAATGACAAATAAAACACCCCATCGTTTATTTAAAGCTAAAATAAATAATATCACTGGGACTATTAGCAAGTTAAATAATAATGATAATGATAGAAACCCTGCAATAAAAAATATGGCACCACGCTTCCAACTCGCAAACTGCTTATTATAAATAAAAAACAATGCTTCAATTAAAATAAATGCTATTAAGTACAGTCCAAGAGTCCCAGGCTCCCAAAAAACAGAGGTGAAACGATGTATAGTAATCCCAGAAAGATCGAGTGTTATCCAAGAGGGATAATATGCTAAATAATATAAATTTTGATAACCGTCCAGATTTGCATGATCTGGTGCACTCACCAGACCAATAGGACGAATAAAATTAAACGCATCTAAAGAAAACAGAAGGATACCAAGAAAAATTATCAGTGCATTAACTTTTAAATATTTTACAGTAGCATTAAGTAACGGCTTATACTTTGTAGATATAACCAACAAGACCGCACTAAATATATAAATATCGGTTGGATACATATCATCCAAAGTGAATGAAATAGAATTTAATTTAGCCAAGTTAATGAATGTCATTGTAATAAAAAATAAGACTATTACAATAAGTTTTTTTCTTGTCAACCATTGATGGGAAAAACTATTCCATACAACCCCTGAGATATTAATTATCATAGAGATAAACAATAGATACTTACTTATCCCCATAACAGAAGGGAGCATATATTTAGTCGAAAACAGCATCGACAACAGAATTAAGTTTTCCATTTAATACATCTCACAAAAAGATAGCAAAGCTGAATAAATATGTTGTTGATGCGTTTTTGTAGGAAAAGAAATCGGATGAAATCTAAATTAACTTTCCCATCCAGATAAAAACTCAGGACAGAATTCATCCTCTTAGGGTGACAGACCAAAAGATTATCACATGCTGCAATAAGCATATTTTCCTTTTGTTCCATTTGGTTTTCCCGTGAAATACTTGTCTGTAAAATTCGATACTCTAATAGCGGTTCTCTTAAAACAGCAAATTTTGTTATTTTTTCAAGCCTCGTCCATAGCTCATAATCCTCGGCATGCTTATATTTGCATGAATAATAAAACTCCTTGCCCAAGATCGATTTATTAAACATAATACTAGGATGTGCAAAGGGCGCCCCAAATATGCATATTGCTTTAAGCACATAATTTATATTCCACAAGCGTCTCACGCCAAGAACATTCCTTTTTTGATCAATATATATATATGAAGAACCAACAACCCCTACATCCTCATGTGACATTAGATAATTTATCTGTTTTTCAAATCTGGTTGGTAGTGATATATCATCAGCATCCATTCTTGCAATATATTCATATTTTGACCGTGAAATCCCTTCGTTTAAGGTGGCAATCAACCCCTTGTTCTCTCTACTAATAATAACAATACGCTCATCAATAGCTGAATACTCATTTAAAATGCATAATGTATTGTCTGTAGAACCATCATCTATACAAATTAACTCAAAGTCGGCATATGTTTGATTTAATATACTTTCAACTGCCTCTCTCAAATACAACTCGCCATTATAAACTGGCATAATAACGCTAATCATTTAAATTCGCCCCATAATCATTCTTTTAGATTTAAAATAAATTGGCACAATCATTATGTATTGTATTGCTATCGCAAATATAAAACAATTTTCGAGAGAGTTATATCGGTGAGCTAAGATAACAACCAAAGGAGTAACGATATAGTTTACTATAGATAAGCGATAGAATGGTTCATCTTTAAATGTTCTAAAATACATAAACACTATTTCATGAACTAAAATAGCAAACCTCATTATTGCTAGCTGTAACAATAACCCCGTAGCAAGAAACCTATGCTGTAAATCTAAAATATCAAGCTTCAGGAAAATAACAAACAATGAAACGATGAAAATATAACCGGTCAGGCCAAAATAAAATGCCTGCTTTAATATGGGTATCGTTTCTAGAACTCTATTCTCCGCCACAAGACTACCTAAATGAGATCTTTTGGTCTGAATCCAAGCAGTCATTGCAATTGCCAGAGCATTTATAATTGAATTTGTTGCTCCATATTGACCAGCAAAAACAGGCCCTATAAATTTATAAAAATAAATAGAATAAATATTCCAATAAAAGTAACCAAAAATCCAAACTAAGGAAAGTTTATACTGAAATGACAACATTTTTTTAGCTACAACAATAGCTCTTTTTGTCGAACTATCCTTATATTCAAAAAATACAACTGAATAATCACTTTTAAATAAATATATGTTTGCCAAAAGCATAGTTAGCTGTGAAAAAAACAAAGAATATAAACCAGCACCTAACCACAATGATACTATCAATCCAGCTGAGTATGAAATACCACTAATTAGTTTTGATAAGTAAACTTTCTCAGCGTTAATTCTACCTTCTTCAACAAGCAAAACAGTATTATTTGCTATATTTATGCAAAACAGAAGAGAGTATAGAAGCCATGGAATTAACCATATTGATTTAGTGGTGTCAGAGAAAACCCACAGCGCGTATAATTGAGAACATAAAAACACTAATGCTGACATAATAGTGAAAAAGAACAAGGCGACTTTAACATAACTATTAAAGTGCTTTTTAACTCTAGTTGCAGACAAATGCTGCACAATAGCAGTAGAAAAACCAATTTCAAATATCCACTGAATAGTAGATATAGAAATAAAAGTATAATAAACCCCCTGTACTTCGGGGGTTAATTTAGTAGCAACTAAAAGGACCGCTAATGGCCCACTCATCAGTTTTAGAAATAACGAACAGATTGAGTATAACGCTGATCTATTTTTGGTTATAAAATTATGCATGAATTCAATCTTGTTACCAACTATAATAGGAGTTGCTATTGCCGCATCCCAAACGACATGGTTTCACTGGCAATAGTAATGTTTTAACATCAAGAGAATTTTATGCTTGATGTAAAAGATATCGTTTTAAACTTCTAGACCGTATCTTAAATCAGGGCGAGAGAGCACATTGAACAACAATTAATCTAATGCTGTCTTTTACGATTTAAATAGTTTACGTCTAATCAATTAAGTGCCCGTGCCAATAGTGTTATTAGCGCAGGCACTTTGGTTACACAACGCGCAGAAACCGCAACGAACACAGAGTAATAAATATTTCGAACACAGTACAGATTCAGAATGGCAAGTGAAAATGACCCTAAACGAAATAGGACCTAAACAACTTCCGTTTGGACGAATGGTCAAAAAGAAAGTTGTTAAAAATGATAAATCAGTTATTTACAAGAGCACCCATGTCCCAAAATCGCGTAAATTCAATTTATTCAACAAAACTCCAGACACAACGTTTAGACAGAGTTTCTTGATAGCAGAGTAACAGTTAGCTTTTTTCTTAGCTGTCAGATTTATACTCATAGTTATAGTAGCCATAGCTGTAATAATTAGCTGACTTTTTCACTATCGCATTTAAAATCACGCCTTTGATATCAATACCATTTTGCTCGAAACGTTTGATGCTGATCTCTACTTCTTTCGGGCTATTCCGCTCAAAACGCGCCACCATTAGCGACGTTCCTGCAAGCGTGCCAATAATTGCGGCATCAGTCACTGCCAAAATCGGGGGCGTGTCAACCAACACCAAATCATAATTTTCTGCAACATACTCAATTAACTCTGCAAAACGGCTATGCATCAATAATTCTGAAGGGTTAGGGGGGATCTGGCCGCGTGCAATAAAATCAAGATTATTATATTTGGTTTTTTGAATGGCATCTTGAGCGCTTAACTTGCCAGAAAGCACATCTGAAAGACCATATTTACCATCAACACTCATCAATTCATGGGCATAACCTTTGCGCATATCGCTATCAATGAATAGTACCCGCTGCCCACTTTGTGAAATAACAGCCGCCAAGTTAGCGCTGATAAAGGTTTTACCAATGCCAGGGCTAGCACCGGATATCATTAGCACATTATTTTTGGATTCCATCATTGCAAAATGCAAGCTTGTCCGTAGGCTGCGTATCGCTTCAACGGATGGGTCTACGGGGTTACCAAATGCTAATAGCACATTCTGGGAAGTATCAGTTCTTTTATTTTTTCTCTTCTCCCCTATCGCAATATCTTGTTTACGCTGCCATTCAGATAACGGCACACTGGCATAGACATTTATTCCCAGCTCTTCTAACTGTTCTGGGCTTGCTATACCATTGTATAAGAAAGAACGTACCAATACATAACCTACCGAGCATATTCCCCCCAATATTAGGCTGAGTGCTATGACAAGTAACTTCTTAGGACTTACAGGAATGTCCTGTGTCATCGCATTATCAATGATCCGCACATTACCTACAGTACTGGCTTTAGAAATACTCAACTCCTGTTCTTTAGCCAAGAGTTGCATATATATCTCTTGTCCAGATTGAACATCACGGCTTAGCCTTAAAATCTCTTGCTGAGTTTTTGGCATACTGCTGACACGCTTATTCAATTTATTACGCTCGTCCTCCAGAATTTTCTTTTTCTCTAAGAGTGCTCGGTATGACGGGTGTTCCACAGTATATAGTTTGGATATCTCTGCTTCTTTAAACGTCAGCTCATTCAATTGCGCATCTACAGAAACGATAGAGTCCAGTACAGATTTAGCCTCTAAAGAAAGATCAACAGAATCATTCTGTTGCCGATATTTATTTAATAAATTTTCAGAAGTATCAAGTGTACTACGTACTTTGGGTAGTTGTTCCCTTAAAAAATCTAAGCTCCTGGCATCTTCTTCAGATTTTCTTTCGACATTCTGAGCAAGGTAGTTGTTTGTTATGCTGTTCAATATTTTCTGATTCAACACTGGATCATTGCCCGTGTAGGTGAGTCCCAACACTCCAGTATTTTTGCCTTTATCCTGAACATTAAATGTATCCAAGATAGAGTTAACAGCTTTCAGTTCTGGAAGTTTAGTAATAGTGAACGATGTATCAGGTTTTGCATCCACATCGCTAATAAGTATTGAGACCCCCCCCCTTTTTAGTAATGTCCCAATAGTACCTTCTGCAAGAAGATCGCCATCTCTATTAACATTAAAATGTTTATCATCTTTTATTACCACCTCAATAGTAGGATCATTTTCCCATTCTGCCGGGAGCATTAACCTAGATACGGCAATCTTACCTTCGGGTTCTTTGGTTAAACGCGCAATGCCTTTACCAAAAATAGGGAAGTAGTTCTGCTCCACTACTGTTTCAAGATTTAAATCATTAACCGTTTTGCTTAAAACCATTCTGGATTTAAGCAATTCAATCTCTGGGGCAGAGTCAGGTTGCCCACTCGGTAACATCTGGTTAATATTCTTTAATAACGAATTACCAGAATTCTGCTCAACCTGTATCAAAGCATCAGCACGGTAAACAGGTGTTGCCAGTAGGCTATATAAAATCCCCAAGGTCAAAAAGACCGAGGTCACAGCGATTATTAACCAACGATTATCAAGAACCTCTCCAAATAAACGCTTTAAGTCAATCTCATCGTTCTTTTCGTTTCTGCTAATATTTACTCTGTTTTTCTCTGACATTATAAATCCCGGCTAACTAGCGACTTAAAGCGCCTGCCCACTTTTGGGCAGAATCATCAAGAAGACGATATACAAACTCAAATGCCTCGCGGCTTTGGCGATAAGGGTCGTTAATATCCCGTTTGGCCAGCCAGTGGCCAAACAGCATTATCTTGCCTCTGGCTTCTGGCACCAACTGGCAAACGGCTTCAATATGCCCTTTCTCCATCACCAAAATCAGGTCGTATTCCCGGCACATTTCGGCAGTAAGTTGTCGCCCCTGGTGCCCCAATAGCGAAACGCCATTTTGGCTGGCAACTTCGCTGGCGGTGGCATCGGCAGGTTTACCCACCAATGCTCCCAGCCCGGCAGAATCAATCCGTTTACCGGGCAAACGGGCTTTTAACAATCGCTCCCCGGTTGGTGAACGGCAAATATTGCCAACGCATACCACAAGTATCGAGTTAAACATCAGTTCGGCCAATTCCTTATCCAACGCACGGATTCAGTCATGTTATTAACACCCGTAATTGTTGGCATTAATTGACTGACAACGCGGTTCCAACGCACTATTGGGGCAGTGGTCACATACACAATATCATAAGGTTGAAGCTGGAATTCTGTCCCCATCACTAACGCACTGGCATCTGATGCGTTCAACTGGTAGATGTTCGCCATTTTTTTGCCTTCGCTACCGCGTAATGAGCGGATCACAAACACCCCGGTGGCATCTGCCATTGCCTGGTCCATCCCCTCTGCATTACCTAATGCCTCTGTCAGGGTCATGCCGCTGCGGTCCATCTTCAACGTGGTTTGTTTTTTCACCTCACCCATCACAAACACTTTCAGGTCATCATTGCGGGGGATGTAAAGAATATCACCGGGGTAAAGCAGGTGGTTTTCGGTCAGGTCACCTTTTTGCAGCAAGGCTTGAAGGGAGATTCGTTTCTCTTTGCCGTCATGGGTTAATACCACGTTACGCCAATCTGCGTTTTCGGTCAGGCCGCCAGCGGCATTAATTGCATCCATCACGGTGAGCGGCACGTTGGTAATAGGCTGCTGGCCAGATTTCGCCACCTCGCCTGTCACATAGGTCTTTTGCGAACGGAAAGCCGCAATGCTCACATCCACCTGCGGGCTTTCAATATATTGTGCCAAACGGCTGGCGATCTCGCTGCGGATTTCAGCTATCGTCTTGTCTGCAACTTTAAGCTTGCCAATATAAGGGTAGAAAATGGTGCCATCAGCGTTAACCCAGTTACCGGTGTCGCTTGCACTGCGATACTGCCCGGCTGGTGTTGTCAGCTCTGGGTGATCCCAAACTGTTACCATCAAAACATCGCCAACCCCGATGCGATATTCGTAATTTTTAAGTTCGTTTTCTAAATCTTTGTTCGGCTGGGCCACAACCGCTTTCGGGCGCATTGTCTCGATCAACTGCGGCGTCATCATGTAGACATTGACCAGCTCGTCGATATTAAAATCTGCATCGGATTGCTTTACAACAGCCTTGCCTGATGTCGAAAGATGTGACCCTGGCACTATGGTACATCCACTGATAAAACTTGCAGATATCAGTATTGATATCAGTTTAAACGTAACTTTTGTCATCCAATTATTCGCTATTATAAGGAAAGCAATCCAATCTAACATTCGAGTTCTATAAACGGAAAGCTGCTCAAAAAGAGCAAAGTACCTGCCAAGCAAGTGGCTAATTACTTGTTTGAAGGCGAATTTCCGATCTCACTCATCCCTTGCTTACGGCCTGCCTTTCGGATCCAGGTCAAAATTTTCCAAACCCGGATAATAGACCAAAAATAAGCTGCAAAAACAACCAAAAATCCCACCAGCATCAGCAATTCAGGCACCCCGGCATTATCACCAATAATGCCAATTGCCGCCAACAACGCTGAAAAACCAACAATCGCCAACAGCGTCTGGCGTGGGCCTAACCCGGCTCTCATCAGGATGTGGTGAAGATGCTCACGGTCGGGTTTAAACGGGCTATCCCCCCTGCGGATCCGGCGCACCATGATCGCGGCCATATCCATTAATGGTACCGCAATTACCCACAGTGCAGATACCGGCCGCATCACAGCTTTATCACCTTGGGTAGCCAACACCAGCAGCCAGATAACGGTAAAGCCAATCAGCGTACTACCCGCATCCCCCATAAACACCTTGAATCTTTTCCCCATTGGGATGCCAAGATTCAACATAATGTACGGCAAGGATGCCACTAACAGACACACGCACCATTTTGCGAGTTCTGAGTTGCCGCCGAGTTGGAACATTACGGCTAAGGCGGCAAACGTAACGCATGATAATGCCCCCAGCAGGCCATCAATGCCGTCAACCATGTTAAAAGCATTGATTGCTCCCCATACTGCAAGCAAGGTTAACGAGTAACCAAACACTCCCAGTACCAGCTCAATATCCGCAGTAACATATCCAAGGCTTGTCAAAACCAACCCAGACCACATCATGGCGGCAGCAACTAAGGCCTGAACCCCAACCCTTGGTAACACAGGTAAATCAAACCTATCGTCCAATACGCCAACAACCAGTAAAATTGTTGCACAGATCATGTAAAGACTAAATTGCGGCATCCAGTCTGGGTGCAACACATAAAGCACCCACAGTGCCAAATAAATCGACACTCCACCCACTAACGGAATGTGCCCATCATGCTTTTTACGGGCATTCGGTTTATCAACCAAGCCAACATAAAAAGCGACCTTTCTTGCTGCTAGCAGCATCAGAAACGCGCCGACGAAGACCACCATCGATTCTTGCATTTTCTCACCATAATCAAATAGTTATAACTCCAAATCCAAATAATACAGGCACGCTAGAGTTCTTGATTCTCAGTTACCATGTTCTGTTTGTGAGAATTCTTTAGCGTAAATACCCGAGTGCTCCATGCTTTCTTATGGAAATCAAAAAGATGTAAATATCTCATCCGTCATAGCATCACGAATGCAAAATCCAGGCGTAACCGCATAAGATCTGAACTAATGCCAAATTGTGATGATACGATTCTTATACTATTGACTTATGGAAACAAGCCTCAGAAAGGCCACATAAACCTTTTCAGAATAAGACCACTATTTGCGTGTCTACACGCAGACTTTTACGCTGATAATAATTTTTAATTATCTGATTTTAATTAAAATAATTAAAATTTTGCAGATTGCGAAAATAAGACCAAATAACGATTTCGCTTTTATAAAACCTCAGCAGCAAACTCATTAATACCATGGGGAATTATTGATGACGATTATATATAGGCTGGCAGGCAACACGCGCCTGATTGCAAGCCCAATTGTGGCTAATCCCCCCTCACCCCGGCCTTCTCCCTCAGGGAAAGGGGGCGTTAATTTCAGTTTGGTGCAACACGATTGTGCATTTTTTGCGGAGGTAAAAAGGGCATCGCCGTTGCTAGTCCCCCCTCACCCCTGCCCTCTCCCTCAGGGAGAGGGGGCGTTAATTTCAGCTTGGTGCAACGTTATTGTGCATTTTTACGAAGTGAAGGGGCATCGCTGTTGCTAGTCCCCCTTACCTCGGCCCTCTCCCTCAGCGAGAGGGGGCGTTAATTTTAGCTTGTTGCTGCTACTGCCTAGATAAACAGCAAAGCGCTACGAATGCTTACAATTCCAACTTCTCTACCCATTCGCGGAATGCCTTGCCCTGCGTTGGGTGGCGCAGGCCAAAGGTCACAAATGCCCGCAGGTAATCCAGCTTTTCACCGCAGTTAAATGACTCCCCCACCAGCTTCATGGCTTCGACCGGTTTTTGCTTCAGCAGTTCTGCAATAGCATCGGTCAACTGAATGCGCCCCCAAGCTCCCGGCTTGGTTTGCTCCAAAATCGGCCAGATATCGGCAGAAAGCACATAGCGGCCAACGGCAGAATAATTAGATTTCAGTTGAATCTCACGGCTCGGCTTTTCAATGATCGACGTCATGAACGAACTTTCACCAGGCTGCAAAGTGTTAGTTTCACACTCAACCACCGAGTAGTTGTACAACACACTTTCATCTACCGCCTGCACCAGCACCTGGCTCAAACCAGTTTCTTTAAAGCGGGCGATCATATGCGCCAGGTTGTCTTTTTTCAGATCGGCTTTCGCGTCATCCAGCAAAACATCCGGCAACAGCACCACAAACGGTGAATCGCCTACCAAAGGCTTGGCGCACAGCACCGCATGCCCCAGCCCTTTAGGTTGCCCCTGGCGGATGTGCATCAAGGTAACGCCCGGCGGAGTGATCGACTTCACTTCATCCAGCAGTTGGCGCTTCACGCGCGCTTCCAGCATGGCTTCAAGTTCGTAAGAGGTATCAAAATGGTTTTCGATTGCGTTCTTGGAGGAATGCGTCACCAGAACAATTTCTTTGATGCCCGCGGCAACACACTCATTCACGATGTATTGGATCACCGGCTTATCGACGATCGGCAACATCTCTTTTGGAATCGCCTTGGTTGCTGGCAACATGCGCATACCCAAACCAGCAACGGGAATGACAGCTTTCAACATCTTAGTCATGATAACCCTCTCTGAATCTTCTGATCATGCCAGCGGTCTTAGCTGTCACTTGCTGTTTAGCGTCTGCTTCAACCACTGGGTGAAACCTTCACCTTCAGAAGGGTGGCGCAGGCCATATTGCACAAAAGCCTTCATATAGCCCAGTTTGTCGCCGCAATCGTGCGATTTCCCGGTCATATGGAAAGCCTCAACGGTTTCCTGTTCCATCAACATGGCAATTGCATCGGTCAACTGGATCTCATCGCCCGCACCCGGCGGAGTTTTTTCCAACAGTGGCCAGATATCGGCCGAAAGCACATAGCGGCCCACTACAGCAAGGTTCGAAGGGGCATCTTCGCGCGCGGGTTTTTCTACCACTGCGGTCATCGGGGTGCTTTCACCAGCGGCTAGATTTGCACCACCGCAGTCTACAACGCCGTATTTAGACACATCCTGCTCAGGCACAGGTTCAACCATAATCTGGCTGAAACCGGTTTGCTCAAAACGCTGGATCATCTTGGCCAGGTTTTCTTTGCGCAAATCGGCAGTGGCATCATCCAGCAGCACATCCGGCAACAACACCACAAAAGGTTCATCACCCACCATCGGTTTGGCACATAACACGGCGTGACCAAGGCCTTTAGCTTGCCCCTGACGCACCTGCATAACGGTTACGTCCGGCGGGCAGATCCCCTGTACATCGGCAAGCAATTGGCGCTTCACGCGTGCTTCAAGCACCGCTTCCAGTTCAAAAGAGGTATCAAAGTGGTTTTCAATCGCGTTTTTAGATGAATGCGTGACCAGAACAATGTCTTTAATGCCTGCCGCTACACATTCGCTAACGATGTACTGAATCAGTGGTTTATCCACCACCGGCAGCATTTCTTTCGGGATAGCCTTGGTCGCAGGTAGCATGCGTGTACCCAGACCCGCCACGGGGATCACGGCCTTTAATCTCTTTTGCATAGTTTCTTTCCACCGAAAAATAACAAGAAGTATAACAGAACCAGAAAGAGCAACGATATTAGCGGATTAAAATTTCTCTTTTAAATCATTGTATTGTGAAAAACCATCAAACCGTTATGCTAATTTTTTACACGCTACCGCCCCTGGCTTTCAGCTACCAATGCACTGTAGAAAATGTTTGAATCAAAAGGCGTGACTAGCACCACACCTTATGATGAATCTGGGGGTTTGCACTCAATGTAATGAGACACAGTTCACAATAAAACGAGAATGCAGCACCTTGCTGACAAGCTAACGGCACTTATCATCATCTATAGATGGGCTAAGATTCTTATACTATTGACCTATTGAAACAAGCCTTAGATAAACATGTATAGGCCTTTTCAGAATAAGACTACTATTGTGGTTTTACCGTGCACATTAATGCATTTTGCAACATAAATAATTTATTGATTTAAAAGAATATAATTTAGGCCTTGGGATTATACCTAAAAAACTGACCGATTTTTTTGCATCGCCTATCACCCCATCAAAAAGCCATTGTAATGCTTAATTACTCACCTTTTCTATTGTCTAACTTCCTATATGTTGATTTAAAGTTGAATTCCCCTTTATCAGCGTCCATCATTCCGATCGCGGCATGTGCCGCCGAACATAAAGGTGAAATTGGGCGTATGGAATGGATCGCAGATCCAACAATTTGGGCCGGCTTGGCCACCCTGGTTGTGCTGGAGATTGTACTGGGGATAGATAACCTCATCTTTATCGCCATCCTGGCGGAAAAGTTACCGAAAAAACAAAGAGATAAAGCACGCGTTGTTGGCCTTTTGCTGGCACTGCTGATGCGTTTGGCTCTGCTTGCCTCAATCTCATGGCTGGCAACCCTCACCAAGCCCCTGTTTACAGCCGCGGGTCACCCGTTCAGTGGCCGGGATCTGATCATGCTGATCGGCGGTATCTTCCTGCTGTTCAAAGCCACGATGGAGCTAAATGAACGGCTGGAAGGCAAAGACGAAGAGCAGCACGGGCAGCGTAAAGGGGCTCGTTTTTGGCCGGTCGTCGCGCAAATAGTCGTGCTTGATGCGGTATTCTCTCTGGATTCGGTAATCACGGCTGTTGGGATGGTCGATCACCTCGCGGTAATGATGATCGCCGTCTGTATCGCGATTGGCCTGATGCTGCTTGCCAGCAAGCCGCTTACGCGCTTTGTTAATGCTCACCCCACCATCGTTATTCTGTGCCTCAGCTTCTTGCTGATGATCGGTTTCAGCCTGGTCGCGGAAGGGTTCGGCTATCATATCCCGAAAGGCTATCTCTATGCTGCGATTGGCTTCTCAGTAATGATCGAAGCATTGAACCAACTGGCGCAATTCAATCGGCGTCGCTTTCTTTCCAAGGTTCGCCCCCTGCGTGAACGCACCGCTGAAGCGGTATTACGTATGTTGAGCGGCAAACATGAAGAAGCAGAAGTAGACAGCCATTCTGCCAGCCTGCTGGCGGACAGCACCAGTGAAAGCGGTGAGATTTTCAACCGGCAGGAACGCCACATGATCGAGCGCGTGCTGGGCATGGCGCAGCGTACGGTCAGCAGTATCATGACCTCACGGCATGATGTGGAATATCTTGCGCTCAACGACGCACAAGAAAAGCTGACGCAGTTACTGGGTAAAAACCAGCATACGCGCATCGTGGTAACAGAAGACAACGCCAGCGATGAACCCTTGGGGGTGATCCACACCATCGACGTGTTGAAACAGCAGTTGCAACAGGATTCACTGGATCTGCGCGCCTTGGTGCGCCAACCGCTGATCTTCCCTGAGCAATTGACGTTACTTTCTGCACTGGAACAATTCCGCCAGGCAAAAACGCACTTTGCCTTTGTCGTCGATGAGTTTGGTTCGATCGAGGGTGTCGTCACGTTGACCGACGTGATGGAAACCATCGCCGGTAACCTGCCAGAAGCGGATGAGGAGATCGACGCACGCCACGACATCCAGCAAACCGCCAACGGCTGCTGGATCGCCAATGGTCACATGCCGCTGGAAGATCTGGTGTTATATGTACCGCTGCCAATAGAAGAAAAGCGTGAATACCATACGCTGGCCGGTTTATTGATGGAGCATTGCCAGCGCATTCCGCAAGAAGGTGAACAATTGCAGATTGGCGACTATCTGTTTGAACCGCTGGAGATCAGCAGCCACCGCATCATGAAAGTAAAAATCACCCCGCTAATCGCGCCGGAAGAAGACTACGAAGTTTGAATTGTAGAAGTGCAGAATGGGGCCTTGTAGTGCGGTGATCGCCCCCTCACCCTAACCCCAAGGGAGAAGGAACTGACCGGCGTTTCCCTTTCATCTTGTGGAAGAACAGAGTGGGGATTTGTAGTGCGGTTAACTTCCCCCTGTCCACAAAGGAGAAGACACTAGTCATGTTTTCCCCCTCTCCCTCAGGGAGAGGGGCTTTAGTACAGCAATATCGGCTATCAGCGTAATGGAACCAGCAGTTCCGTTGCCACTACTACCACAATCAGCCCTACGATCACTGGCACAGAAGTGCGCTTCACTACTTCGAACGGCGATATTTTTGCCATCCCAGCCACCGCCACAACCACCCCGGAAACCGGCGACAGCGTTCGGCCAAGGTTTGATGCCTGCAACATCGGGATCACCAAATAAGCTGGGTTAATCCCCATCTGGGCGGCCAGTTTCGGGATCAGTTCAACAAACGCGTAGAAAGGCGCATTACCGGAGCCGGTGGTCATTGCCGCCAGCATGGTAATCACCACCAGAACCAGCATCATAATAATGCCACCGGTGCCAAACGACTGCGCCAGGCCGATCAAGCCACTGATAAACCCAACGGTGCTCAGCCCCTGCGCAAAGACCCCCGCAGCAACCAGCAGCATCACCACGCTGGTAAACGCATCCGCCATACCACGGTAAGCCACTTCCAGCCCAGTAAATACGGTTTTTGCATTGAAGCTGCGGATAAACTCAATCACCGCAGTCAGGAACATGCAGATCACCAATATGGTAATGATATGCAGCTCTGGGCCCCATTTACCGTCAAACACCAGCACACCCAAGATCGGCGCAAACGGCAGAATGGCATAGAAAGCGGGTGCATGGGTGGTGATTTCACTCACATCAACAATGTGATGCTGTTCGTTGTTTTTCTTATCGAGATAGCGCTGCCAGAAGAAATGGGCAATCGCCATACAAACAATGGCGGCAATCGAAATAGGCAGCGTGGTTTTAAAGGCAAAATCAACCAGCGGCATTTCAGCCGCCTTGGCCGCCAGCACCACGTCACCGGAGGTCGGTGAAAGGATAATCGCCGCTGGGGAGGCACAGATAGCCGCTGCCGCACCGCGGCTGATCCCTACATTCACCATCAGCGGGAACAGCGTCGCCATCAGCAGTACGCCCAAGCCGGTGGCAGAAGACACCGCCAATGACATCAAGCAGGCAACGAAATAGGCGGCGATCATCAGTAAATAAGGGGAGTTGATCATCTGCAACGGGCGCGAGGCCAGTTTCACCACCACATCGTTGGCACCAATGTGTGTCATGTAAGCGGCAAAACCGCACAGCATCATGATCATCATGCCGAGATCGCCACCGCGGCTCATCAGCAGGATTTTCACATACTCGAAAATATCTGTAGCGCGCCAACCGGTTGACGTTGCACTGGCAGGCAACACGCTTTTGCCCATCAATGCGCTGATCGTCAATAGCATCAGCCCTCCGACCATCAGCACTCCTGTGGCCGAATAACCTTTGATAATGTAACGGCCAACGCCTACCGCTACTACCACACCAATCAGAAGTTCTATCATAAATCCTCAACTTAATTGTTTTGTTTCAGCCCAACCGACTATGGCCGAAGAATACCGCCACACTCTGCAGAAAATCGGCATAGGACATTATGACATTCATCAACGTTGCGAGAGGAAACTATCAAGAAATAATGAAACTTCAGGCGGGATTGCGGTGGTATTGATAAGTGAGGCAGATTGTGGTTTCTCCTCTACCCAAAGGAGAGGGGGCAAAAAATAGTAGCAATAAAAGCTTAATACGCGCTGGTGACAATCCCTTCCCCAAAGGTGAGGGTGCTGAAAATAAACTTAATGCGCGCTGGTGACAGTTCCCTCTCCCTGTGGGAGAGGGTTAGGGGTGTCTCCCCTACCCAAGTAGAACACCTTACACATCAGGCCAAAAGTTACAGTTTATCCAGCAGTTTCTTCAGATCCTGCCCTTCGCGCGAACTCTTGTTCTTCTCTACCCACTTATTCAAGGCATCTTTGGCGCGATCTTGCAGCGCATTACGCAGAATCTGATCGACCTGTAGCTGATAATTGAGCTCTTCCCACGGCCCATAAACCCGCAGTGGGATCGGCGTTTTCCTCAACTGTGCAATCAAGGCATTGTCACCCTGCCAACCGCCGGTCACCAGCACGTTCAGCGTCATATCAGACTGTTTACCCGGCATGTCCAGCGTGCCGCCACCGGTCAGGCTGAACAGTTCAGAGTCTGCCGCTAGATCGTTGAGGCTGATAGTCCCGTTACGCAGGCTACCTTTGGCACTCACCTGCTTCACTTCGGTATAGCGCTGATAGCTATCCTGCCCGTGTACGCTGCTATTGCTACGTGCTACAGCCTGCTGAATCAGTTGCTGAATGTTCAATCCGTGCAACTGGGCGTTTTGCATAGCCATTTCAGCCGTACCCTGCCAGCGATGCTCAAAAGAAGAGGCCGTCAGGCGATCGCCCGTCAGATCCCCCTGCATACTGAAGGTTCCGGTTAACACCAATGGCATCCCGAACGCTTTAAGCACCTCCCCCAGCTCAACCTTGTGCAATACCGGTTGTAATTTGATGACCGGTTTGCTGCCGCGAGCATCCAGCGAACCCGGCAAGGCAAAATCCCCGCCGGCCACATTGCCAGACAAGTTTTTTACCGCCAGTAATCCCCGTTGATTATCCGCCCGCGCCACCAGTTGGCTGATGCTCAGCCCACGGTAGGTCACCTGCTCAGCCTTCAGACTCAACTGGGCGTTAAAATCACGCAGCATCTGCAAATTCTGTTGTGGATCGTCTAGCTGATTGGCAATAACCGGCGCAGACGTCATTGCCGCCGTCTGTTGCGCTTCATCAGAGTTTTTCTTCTGCCAGCCGGAAAGCGCATCAAAGTTAAGATGGCTTGAACTGAGATTCAGGGTATAGCTGGGGATCGATCCTAACTGCGCGCTGGCATCACCGGCCAGTTGGCTGTCATTAGCACTGAACATCAGTTGGCTGAAGGCGATCTGCTGTGGCGACTGCTGATACACCGCCTGTACGCTACCTTCCCCCCTGATGCCTGCGGCAGGAATATCTGCACCTTCAAACTGATAGCTGAACTGTGTGACTTTGGCACCAATCTGGCGGGGATATTGCTGCAGATCGAGATCGGCGGCCATTATAAACGTCAGGTCGCGCTGATCGCGGTTCACCCGGCTGGAAAGTTCCATCTGTGCCTGATGCTGGCCGTTTTGCTGCAAGGTCAAATTGATATCGCGAACGTTAATCTGTTCGTTATTGGCGCGCTGCCAGATCAGCAGGCTGTCCACCACGCGCAGATTATCGATATCAAATTTCCACGTGGACTCGGTGGTATCATCTGCCTGGTTACCGCCAGGGGCGATCGGCGCATTCGGCTGCGTTTGTTCTTCGCTATCGGGGGTCAAGCGGATGACGGCATTTTTCAGCATCACCTGTTTGACATACAGTTGGTGGGAAATCAGCGGCCAAAGTTTAACATCGAGCCGCATATTATCAGCACTGACCACCGGCGCTTTGGCCCCCGGCGCGGTCAAGGTCATGCGCCCTGCCAGAATGCTGAGCTGCGGCCAGACATGCCAGCGCAGGTCACCTTCCAGCGTCAGATGATAACCGCTGCGCTGTTCAACCTTCTTGACCATATAGGCACGGAAATCATTCGGATTGACCAGCAGCACCAAAGCAGTCATACCTGCCACCAGCACTACCAGCAAAATCACCAAAGCTGTCAGTAATCTTCTCATGCCATCCTCATTATCAGCACAACACCGGCAAACACCCAGCGCGGTCAGTCCTTATCGATGCGGCTGGCGACTGCCCCTTGCTGATCTTTGTATTTCGCATCCTGGCGGCTGTTGTAAGGGCGCGCAGCTGGCCCGGTAAGCAGTTCAAAACTCAGGGCACCGATCAACATACCGGGGCGTAGCGCCAACGGCAGCTTACCTGAATTATAGAACTCCAGCACAATTCGGCCGCGCCAACCCGGATCGATACGATGCGCAGTAACGTGCACCATCAAACCCAGGCGCGCTAGGGAAGAACGGCCATCAAGCCAGCCCACCAGATCGTTTGGCAGCGTCACCGACTCCAGCGTTACCGCCAGCGCCAGCTCACCCGGGTGCAGGAAGAAAGCTTCCCCTTCTGGTAACACAATTTCATCGCTCATCACGCGATCAAGCGCAGCGCCCACTTCGTCTTTGGGCCCGCTCAGATCGATAAATGCGGCTGTATGACCACGGAATACGCGGAATTGATTGCCCAAGCGGACATCCACTGTGGCCCCGTTAATACGCTCAATCGGCGGACGAGGCGAAATGACCAGTTTTTCGCTATCCAGCCAGGCTTCTATATCGCGGTCGCACAGTCTCATTTAGTTATCTCCATTCCATCAAAGCGCATATACCCTTCTTACTTGAAGTTGCAGGGATGTTGGCTGCCTTCACTCACCCCAGTCACTTACTTGAGTAAGCTCCTGGGGATTCTCTCAGTTGCCGCCTACCTGCAACTCCAAGTACTTTGGGTATGAATTCATACAAAAATTGCCACATAACAGACCGAAGGTCTATGTCAGAGCGCAAACTAGTCCGCCAATGGCTGGAAAAATGCGCTTTTCCAGCCATTAAAGCGTGTTATTCAAAGAATTGGCTGATTTTGGCTTTCAGAATATCAATCGCAATACGGTTTTTGCCACCGCGCGGAACGATGATATCGGCATACTGCTTGGAAGGTTCAATAAACTGCAGGAACATTGGACGAACGGTTTTCTGGTACTGCGCCATCACGGAATCCATCGAACGGCCGCGCTCATTCACGTCGCGCTTCATGCGGCGCATCAGGCAAATATCCAACGGTGTGTCGACAAAGATCGAGAAATTCATCGCCTGACGCAGGCGGATATCCGTCAGCAACAAAATGCCTTCCAGAATGATGACTTTTTTCGGCTGCAGAAGAACCGTCTCTTTTTTACGCGTATGTTCGGTGTAGCTATACAGCGGTAATTCAATTGCCTGACCAGCCTTCAGCATTTGCAGATGCTGAAACAACAGATCGTGATCCATGGAGCTCGGGTGGTCGTAGTTGGTTTTGACCCGCTCTTCCATGGTCAAATGGGCCTGGTCTTTATAGTAACTGTCTTCCGGGATCACACCGATATGTTCATCCCCCACCTGATCGCGGAGTTCACGATACAAAGTACTGGCGATAAGGCTTTTTCCGGAGGCAGATGCGCCAGCGATACCAATAATGACGCACTGATGCGGCTTGTCAGTCATAAAATTAAAGACCTGATTTATAGTGAGGAAAGGGGGAACTAGAACGGGCTGATTATAGGGAGTTACCCCATATGACGCCAGTGTTTATCCCTTTACACACTTCATACGTCAAGTTGCTTGGGTGTTGACTGCGCTCTGTCGCTCCAGTCACATAGTGATCTGTGCTCTTGGGCTCTCCAGTGCTTGCCGTCTACAAGCAACTCGAATTATTTTTGTATAGACGCCGAACGGCGTTTTCAGAACATTTCCGCTACTGCAAACCCGGCTCTCAGCGTACAATCGTCTTATTAATATCCTGCTCACTTTCAACGAGTCTTCAAACCCGTGAAACAACGTGATTTATTTCCCACCGTGGAGTGCCGCCGCACATGAACTGGCATTTCCTGACCTTTTTCGGTGATAGCATGCTGCTGCTACCCTGTGCAGCCATTATCTTTATTATTTTGATGTTCGCACCCGCCAGCAGAAAACCCACCTGGGAATGGACACTGCTGTTCGGCGGCGTCGGAGCCGTGGTGTGTATATCAAAATTGGCATTTATGGGCTGGGGTATTGGCAGCCGCGAGTTTGATTTCACCGGATTCAGCGGCCACTCGGCGCTGTCGGCCAGTATCTGGCCAGTGATGTTGTGGTTGCTTAGCGGGCGTTTTTCACCAATAGTGCGGCGCGTGGCGGTGATTGTGGGGTATGTGCTGGCCATCGCGGTAGGTTATTCACGCTTGGCGATTCACGTCCATTCCACCTCAGAAGTGATCACTGGCCTGCTATTAGGCCTGATCGTCAGCAGCACCTTCCTGCTGCTTCAGCGCGGCACTCCGCCGCCTCGGCTTTCTTACCGCAAGAT
>NZ_JBXUGP010000031.1:0-66779 GCF_057180605.1 Serratia sp. HNCC26DJ206 | reverse complement strand
AATGCTACTGCGGCAGGAATAGACACAACGGAAGCCAAGAATGCTGCAGCGATAATTTTGCGGTTCATGAAAACAATCCTTTTAACTAACACTTCATATGTCGTGCAATCGCATCTGATGATGCGGTTGCATTCTATTTATCCCCTGAGTAACATCTTGATCAGAAAGGCTCACTAATACGTAGTGAGCCTTTCTCGAGGTAGTCATTTTGGGCTATTTTGTATACCTTGGTTTTTTGAGCCAAAAAGAAAGCAAATGGCCCATGAGCTCGGAGTTAACCGCTCGTTATTGGTTACTAGATAGCATTATATGCTTGTTGGCTTTTTTATGGAAAATCTGTTGCCATAGGGGAACATGCGGGCTTTCTACGATACAGACGTGGATACGGGCGGTTTTTTATGATTAACGCTTTGAATTTAAATGGTTTTTATAAAATTACTGATGTGGATCATAGGAGAGTTGACACGGAGGAATTGTGGACATTACTATGGGCTCCAGTTTAGCCCAAAATGATCACCTGGTAATTTTTTGTTACAATTCACCAGATATTGAAAAACCGCCTCGAATTGCTTGCCGTATATAACACCGTATGACGAATGTTCCTATGTCCTAAATAATCTTGAATTAAGCGTGTATCAATTCCTTTGTCTGCCAGCGCATAGCCACAAGCGTGACGTAACATATGCGGATGGGGCGCAATTGACAGTGCTGATTCACGTCCATATTTGCGCATCATCTTGTAGATTTGTTGGCGAGAAAGGCGGTTGCCTTGGCGTGAAAGAAACAGCCATTCACTATCACTACCCTTGTAATTCAATCGCTTACTTAACCATTGTTGCAATGGTTTTATCTCGATTTCAAACAGCGGATGTATGGTCGAAAAGCCATTTTTTAGTCGGTTAATCATGATGGTTTTACCTTCCAGATCGATATCTGAGAGGCGTAACGAATTAAGTTCACTGACGCGGCAGCCATGCAGAAAACACATCCAGATCAGGCAACAATCTCTGGCGGCATGATCTCCTTCCCCAACAGCATTAATTAATCTCTTTACTTCTGATGTGGTTAAATACTTCCGGTTTTTCATAAATACCCTCTCTGTAGTCATAAATTTAACTAGGATTAACGGGGTTGGTATCAAATAAAAATACCACCGTTAAAGAAGATAGAATGTGCATCACCTCCATTAAAAATATTGTGCATAAAAATAACGTTCCCCAAGTTTTATTTTAATCGCAACATATCACATCCTTGTGTGTGGTATTATACTAACCTATTAATATGGTAGTTCTTTTTTTTGTTTTTGCATAAGGATAATTCTTGTTTACCAAGAAAAGTAAGCAATTATCGGATTATTACTAAGAAAATCACGCTACAATGGTTAATGCTGCTTACTGGTAATCCAGCAGGCTACTAAGATAATACGTGGTTTAATAAGATTATTACCGGTTTTCTTGAGAGTATTCTCATTAAAAGATCAACTGATAATTTTAAGCAGGTAAACATTAGAGTAACCTGTTTTTAGATACATTTTTTTATACTTATTATTGAAATTTTTAGGATGACTGCCCTTTACCTGTAGCTATTTGAACGCAGTAGTTCATACGGATACTGATCATGCCGAGCGAGCAGATGCTTGGCCTTATTAAGGCGTTAGGCATCTTACACGCCTTGTGGGGGCTTTAGCGCTAACGCGTCTCGCTGTTTGAACCCTGCTTACTGAGGGGCTTGACTGCTACTGACTTACTGATTCGGTGGTTTTTTATAATCGTATTAAAATCAATGGATTATCTAATTATCCTATCGCCACGTTGAATGGTGATAAAACACTCATTTCATTTCTCATGGAAACTCATTAAATAAGGGAGGTTTTTTTAACGATATTCTGCGGCGTACAATATTTATTAGCGTAACACGATTATCTGACGAGGCGGTTAAAGAGATA
This sequence comes from Serratia sp. HNCC26DJ206, assembly GCF_057180605.1. Classification (NCBI taxonomy): domain Bacteria; kingdom Pseudomonadati; phylum Pseudomonadota; class Gammaproteobacteria; order Enterobacterales; family Yersiniaceae; genus Serratia; species Serratia sp. HNCC26DJ206. Next base: position 64,834 of record NZ_JBXUGP010000031.1, on the reverse strand, counting down.
ATGATCAGAAAGTCGACAGTATCCTACTCAGGGAGTTGTCCATATCCTTTCAACGCAGTGCCTGACGTCACGCGGGAGGATATTCGCCAAGCTGCTATAAGAACGAAGTGACCAAAGAGATGATTAATGAAAGGCGGGAATCACATAGTCAATAGAATAAGAAACAGGGGTTGCGCCGACGAACTCATAAGGATGATTTTGTCGGTGTTCTGAACAGGGGGTACTGAATGCTCAGTGGGCGCTTCTGGTGAATTGAAGAAACCGATATCAATATCAAAGGCTACTGGAAATAATGGTATTGAGGAGCAAAAGACAGGTTCAGCATTTAGACGGGGACGGCTATCTCTTGTAAAGCAACGTGACCTGTTGGCTGATCAAAAAACAGGCTACACAATTTCTGCCAACTTTTAACGTGCATACAACAAAGCCTTGTAAGTCGGGCGGTAAACCTTGAGAAAGAAAATCATTTGTCGTTCGACTCAAACTACGGGGGTGGGTATACTGCCGCAATAATCAGTGCTTGCAGGTTTATACTTGTCATATTTAAAGTTGCCTGGGTGTTGGCTGCGTCCGTTTGCATCAGTCACATAGTGGCCTATGCTCCTGACGACTCTCGGACTGGCCGCCTACAGGCAACTCGAATTATTTAGAGTATAAGGTTATTTCATATTTGTAATCATAATAATATGGCCTGCAAAGTATTATTAAAGTAATGATTTCTGGCTTTTTGTTGACCTAATCTCTTGGCGCATGGTTATTCAAGCGTCGCATTATATTTCATGCCTGGTGTGGAACGGCCATAATGACTGTTGATAACAAGAATGTTACATCTGCGGCAAAACGGAGCCGCAGCAAATATGGATTTTGGGCAGTAGGCATTATTCTGGTGATTTCTGCCGCTGCATGGGGTATTCAACGCTTTTTAATGTTGCCTCATCACGTTTCTCCTCCCAAAGAGTTGGTCTGGCACAACGATCTGCAGATTGATCTGCATCACCCCGATGTGCTGATCGAAAGCGAATCCCTGAGCAGATTGCCTAAAGATCTGCTGGCGATCCCGTTTCTGCGCGACACCCTGACTGAGGATCTGGTTTTCTATTACCAGAACAATGCTGATCGTCTGGGCCTTGCCGGTAGCCTGCGGCGCATTATCTTTGAACATGAGTTAACGCTGCGCGATAACCTGCTGGAAACGCTCCTCGATCAACCGGCGAGTATTGCGCTTTGGCATGATGAACGCGGCAAGCTCAATCATTTTATGGCAGTGATCAAGCTGGGCGGATTGGCGCGCCTGCTGGAGCCATTAGCCAAGGTGGCGGCGGATGATACTCAACTGGAATTGATGGATTTTGCTCCCTTCAAAGTGGGCAATGAAACGGTTTCGGTTTATCAATTGCGCTACAGCGGTAATCAACGGCTGCTGTTTGCCAGCCACGGCGACAATCTGTTGCTGTTCTCCGATATCGATATGCTGTATGACAAGCAGGCTCCTTCACAAGACTCCTCCCAGATCGCCAGCGCGCTGCTGAGCGGCGGCACGCCGTGGCCGGAAAGTTTTGGTCTGAAGGCGCGCAATGCCGCCAGCGATAACGCAGCGGGTGCCGATAAAACGGCCCACCGTATTGCGGTTAGCGCCAACTATCTCGGGTTTGGTTATCAACGCTTTGTCCCGGCGTTTGCCGGTGTTCGCTTTGAGATGCAGCCGCAAGGGTGGGCGAGCTATCTGGCGCTGAACGATCCGTCAACGGCGGGCAATGCCACGTTTGATTTCAGCCCAATCTGGAAAACCATGCCGATGGGTGCCAGTTTCTGTGTGGCGCTGCCGGTGTCGCAAAGCGTACCGGAATACCTGTTGCAGCGGGTCGATGACATCAGTGACAACGCCAGTTCTGCTGAACACGCTGATGCTCCAGCGTTGGCGATGAGCGGGATCAGCGGTTTGTGCTGGTATCCTGATTCGCATCTTTATACGCCGCTGTTTGTCAGCCGTTTGGAGAGCGCTGCGGATGCGCAGATCGATAACAAACTGGCTGGGCTGTTTGACACGGTGATCGGCGCCAGAGAGAAGCAGCCGGTGCCGGTGGTGGCAGGCAACAAAAACCAGGCCAAGCTGTGGCAGCGCGAAGTCAGCTCCCGCTACGGCCAGTATCCGCTCAGTGAATCCACGGCGCAGCAGAGCCTGGCGGGCAGTCAGTTCTTCCGCGTCAGCCTGGCGCGCCATCAGCAGACCCTGCTGTTTTCGCTGGATGACAAGCTGGTGAACAAGGCTTTACAGACGTTGGATAAAAACTTCCCGCCGATTGCCGATGTGTTGCCGCAGCAGGCGGTGGTTCCTGCTTATATGGCCCCGGAAGCGTTGTCTGGGTTGTTCAAACAGGAAGTGTTCGCCAGCCTGCCGAAGAACCTGGAACCCATCTTCCATAACGCGGCTCAGACCCTGCTGCTACCCAAGCTGACCGCTTTGGCCGGGCAGCAGAGTTATGCCTTGGTCCTGCCCGCTAATACCGAGATGAAAGCCCCCTGGCAGTGGTTACCACTGAAATGGCAGGGGTTATGAGGCTAACAGCGTTATTCCTGCTGGGCATCACGCTGCTTTTTAGCTGGCGAGCGCAGGCTGAAACCCAGGTTGCGCCGCTCGATCCCGAGCAATCCAGCCGGTTTCGCGCCTGGTTTGTGCGCATTGCTGAAGAACAGCTGAATCAGGGGCCGAGTGCACGCTGGTATCAGCAGGACTGCGCCGGGCTGGTGCGGTTTGCCGCCAACGAGTCGCTAAAGGTTCATGACAGCAAATGGCTGCGGGCGAACGGTTTATCCAACCGTTACCTGCCGCCAGAGCTGGCCATCAGCCCGCAGCAGCGCCAGTTTGCCCAGCGCTGGCAGCAGGGTGGCGGCCAGCAGGGCCCCTATGTGGATGCCATCAAGCTGATTCAATTCAATAGCCAACTGCTGGGCCGCAACCTGAATCAGGCACAGCCCGGCGATCTGCTGTTTTTTGATCAAGGCGATGAGCAGCATTTGATGATCTGGATGGGGCGCTATATCGCCTATCACACCGGAACAACTACCCCGACGGATAACGGAATGCGTGCGGTGAGCATGCAACAATTGATGAAATGGAAGGATACCCGATGGATACCCGACGAATCGAACCCCAACTTCATTGGCATTTATCGCTTGGGCTTCCTGTCACGATGAATAGATTCCTACGCCAGTGTCGCAAACTGCTGCTCGGGGTAGCGCTGTTACTGCCGATGGCCCAGGTGCAGGCCGAGGGCAGCCTGCCAGCGAGTGATTACGCGATCCCCAAACAATCCTTTTTCCTGCTTTCCGACAGCAGCTTTGCCAGTGATGAAGTAGCCAAAGTGCGTCTGGAAGCACCGGGGCGCGACTATCGTCGTTTTGAGGTGGAGCAATACGGCGGGGTAGATATCCGGCTGTACCGCATCGATCAACCGATGGAGTTTCTGAAGAAACAGAAGAACCTGCATCGCATCATGTTGGAAGGCCAGTACCAGGGGGAAGGTTTATCCAACACCCTGTCGTATCTGTGGGATAACTGGTACGGCAAATCGCGCCGCGTGATGCAACGGACCTTCTCTTTCGATACCCGCCAGGAAGTGACCAACGCACTGCCTGAGCTGAAAATGGGTGAAGCGTTAGCAGCACCGAGCAAATTCGTGGTTCAGCCCCAGTTTGCTCCGCTGAAAAACCTGCCGCTGATTAGCCAGTTCCGTTACCCGCTGTGGGACGCACTGCCGATCCAGCCGCCGGAGCAGGTTAAAATGGAAGGCTCATCCAGCCGTTTTGTTGAGCCGCTGCCGGGTAATGTTTACATCCCACTAGGCAAACTGAAACCGGGTTTATATCTGGTAGAAGCCTTGATTGGCAGCTATCGCGCAACCACGGTGGTGTTTGTGGCCAATACCGTTGCGCTAAGCAAGATCTCAGGTAACGAACTGCTGGTGTGGACGGCTAACCGCCATGACGGCCAGGCGGTCGGTGGCAGCCAGATCCTGTGGAGTGACGGGCTGGGCATTTTGAACAGCGGCCAAACGGATAGCAATGGCCTGCTGAACCTGCGCCATATTGCGCCGGAGCGTTCCTATCTGCTGGGCGAAGACCGCGAAGGCGGGGTGTTCGTTTCAGAGAACTTCTATTACGACAGCGAGATTTACGACACCAAGCTGTACGCCTTCACCGATCGCCCACTGTATCGCCCAGGTGATTGGGTCGAGGTCAAACTGCTGGGGCGTGAATTCAAGAATGCGCTCGATTCCGTGGCGATCACGCCTGCGTCTGTATCCTTAACCGTGCTGGATGCCAACGGTAGCGAATTACAGACCTTAAACCTGCAAATTGATGGCAAGTCGGGCGCTCAGGGGCGTTTTCAACTGCCAGAGAACGCGGTGGCGGGGGGTTATGAACTCCGTACCACTTACAACAATCAGGTCTATAGCAGCTCATTCCGCGTTGCCAGTTACCTCAAGCCGCATTTTGAAATCTCACTGGCGATGGCGAAAACCGATTTTCGCACCAACGAGCCGGTGACCGGTGACATCGTACTGCTCTACCCCGATGGCAAACCGGTGGCTAACGCGCGCCTGGATCTTAGCCTGTATAGCCAGCAGCTTTCGATGGTCAGTAACGATCTGCAATACCAGGGTAAATTCCCGGTTGCGCTGAAAACGGCGCAGCTGACCACCGATGACAAAGGCCATGCCAAGCTGGATCTGCCCGCGGTGGATAAACCGAGCCGCTATCTGCTGACTATTTTTGCCAGCGACGGAGCGGCTTATCGGGTCAAAACCACCCGTGAGATCCTGATCGAGCGCGGGGCATCGCGCTATGAGATCGCTGCGCCGAAGCGTTTTAGTCAGGCTGGCGAAGAAGTGGCATTCAGCTTCCGTAATGTGCAGGGCAGCGGTGCGACGCCAACCACTTATGAGTGGCTACGGCTGGAAGATCGTCAGCTGACTACGGCACCGTTACCGGCTGCGGATCGGTCCTTCACCATTGCGTTCCAAAAGCCCGGCACTTACACGGTGACCCTGCGAAGCGAGCAGGGCATGATCCTCGGAGCCACCAGCCATACGGTCAGCGGCCCAGGGGAGAAAGCCGTACCGGGCAGCGTCGAGATCGTGATGGATAAAGGCCAGTATCAGGTGGGTGACGTTGCCCAGGCGTTGATCACTTTCCCTGAGCCAGTTGACCACGCATTGCTGACGCTGGAGCGCGATAAGGTGGAGAGGATCGCACTGCTCGCCAGCGGTGCCGAATGGATCAAAATGCAGCGCCTGAGCGATACCCAGTATCTTGCGCGCATCGCCGTGCAGGAGAATTTTGCGCCTAATCTCACGTTCTCCGTGCTGTACAGCAAGGGCGGGCAATACAGCTTCCAGAATGCCGGGATCAAAGTCTCGATGCCGAGCATTGCTATTGCTATCAAAACCGATAAAGCCGTTTACCAGCCGGGTGAGACGGTGAAGGTGGCGCTGGATACCCAATTTGCCGGTAAACCGGTTGCCGCTCACCTTACCGTGAGCGTGGTCGATGAGATGATCTATGCCTTGCAGCCGGAGATCGCCCCGACGATCGACCAGTTCTTCTATCATCCGCGGCGTAACAATGTGCGTACCAGCGCCAGCCTGTCGTTTATCGCCTACGATCTGGCGCTGCCGGGCTCGCTTACTGCGCCCGGGCGCGCTAACCGCAGCGATCGCAGCGTTAAGGTGCTAGAACGCCCGCGCCGTGAAGATGTGGATACGGCGGCCTGGCAGCCGGATATTGTGACTGATGCTAACGGCAAGGCCACCTTCAGCTTCCGTATGCCGGATTCTTTGACCCGCTGGCGGATCACCGTGCGCGCGCAGAATCCGCAGGGGCAAGTGGGCCAGAAACAGGGCTTTACCCGCTCGGAAAAACCGCTCTACCTGAAATGGAGCGGTGCGACGCAGTTCCGCCAGGGCGATCGCCCGCAGCCGGGGCTATTTATCTTCAGTCAGGACAAGCAGCCAGCAGCGGTAGAGCTGCGCACGCGCTATGGCGATCAGACCCTGACTCAGTCGATCACCCTGCATGAAGGGGTGAACTATGTCAGCCAGCCGGTGGAAGCGATGCATTCCGGGCGCTGGATCTCTGAGGTAGTGAAAAACGGCCAGGTGCTGGATACCCTGAGCGTTGACCTGAAAGTGCTTGAAGATAACTGGTCGGTGCCACAGCAGCGGGATATCCGCCTGCACAGCGGCAGCAATAATCTGAATCTGCCCGCCGGGGCTTATGACGTTCGGCTGCGCATCAATGGTGATGCGCAATCGCTGTTCCGCAGTAGCCTGGACGATCTGCTCAATGAGCCTTTCGGCGGCGTAATCAACACCGCCAGCCGGTTGTTGCCGCTGAGCCTGGCCTACAACATGCTGGCCAAAGAGGATACGCAGCGGGGGAATACCCTGCGGCAGATCATGCAGAATAACCGCCAGCGCCTGATGCAGATGGCCGGGCCTGGGGCCAAGTTCACCTGGTGGGGTGAGGATGGGGATCCTGATGCCTTCCTGACCGCCTACGCCTATTACGCGGATTGGTACGCCAGCCAGGCGCTGGGCGTGGCTATCCCGGCAGAGCATTGGCAGCGCTTGCTGGATGTGTATGCACAGCAGGCGGATGAAATGCCAATGCTGCATCGTGCTCTGTTGCTGTCATTTGCGCAGGAGATGCATTTACCGGTGACCAGCATGCTGCAAGGGTTGGCAGAAGCACTGCCGGATGCCACGGCGGTTGAGGGCAATGCACTGGCAGAAACCGACAGCCTGGTGATGGCCGCTCCCGATTCTAAGCTGGGGTTGGCAGTGGCACGGGTGCTGACTTATTCGCTGTTACAGCAAACGCCAGGTTACCGCTTGCAAGAGCAGGAATTACAGGCGTTAAAGCAAAGCCAGCAGTTTATTGCCTATAGCCAGCATCCGTTTGCCTATGCGGCGATCTGGCGCACCAGCGGTGCCGATGCCGAGCAGGTCGCTTGGCTGTTGCCGCAACTGCTACCGTCACAGCCGGGCCCCGAGCGCGCGTTGGCTCTGACCTGGCTGTACAATTCGCTGGGTTCTGCTGCGCAGCCGGTGGAATTTAACCCGGGAGCGGGCTGGGCGGCGCAACAGGGAACCCTTGGTGAGCGTTACTGGCAATGGTCGGGCAAAGAGCCGGTGCCACCGCTTGAGCTTCCGGCTGATTTGGCACAATCCATTGATGTTTCAGTTAACTTCAGCCTGCCGCTGAGCGCCACTGGTATTGATCAGGCGAAACAGCCGCTGCCGGTTGGCATCAGCCATCGCTTACTGAAGCTGGTTCCCGGCGATAAAGCCTTTGAGTTTTCGGTACTCCCTGTGGGGCCAAATGAAGCGCTGGCCAGCGATGCGCTCTATTTGGATGAAGTGACGTTAACCAACAAAAGCGATGTGCCGCAGCGTTACATGCTGCTTGAGGTGCCATTGCCACCGGGAGCAGACGTTGAGCGCACCACTTGGGGCATCACGGTGTCTGGGTTGAGCGGTAAGAACGGCATCCCGCTGGAAAAGGCGCGCAATGAGATGGGCCAGCTCTCCTATGTGGTGCCAGTGGATGAACTGGTGGAAAGCAAGGTCTATCGCCATCTGATCCGTTTTTCACAGAAAGGGGAGTTCCTGCTGCCGCCGATCCGTTATTCGCGGATGTATGCGCCGCAGGAAGCCGCAACGGAAAACAGCCGCGGCCTGAAGACCGTGACGGTGAAATAAATGTGGCGCTGGTGGTGGTTGCTGATGCTGCCTGCGGTTGCGCTGGGTGCGGAACCGCGGTTGCAACTGGCGTTGCAGCAGGGACAGGAAAATCAGCTGCTCATTCTGAGCCAGAACCAGCAGCTTGCTCAGCAACCGCTGCCAGCCACGCTGACTACGCCGTTGGGCAGTATCTGGAAGCTGCTGGTGTATGCCTACCTGGTGGATACCCAACAGCATGAACCGGATTACACCTGCAACGGCAGCCAGCCGCAGGAAGAGGTTTACTGCTGTGAGGTGGGGCAAAAGATTGGGCGCGATCGGGCCTTGGTGCAATCGTGCAGTCTCTACTTCAGTCCCCAGCGGCTGCAACTGGATCCGCAGCAGTGGGCCAGCTATTGGCAACGGCAGCAAAGCCCCGGCTGGTTGCAGGATCTGGCCCAGTTACAGCCTGCGAAACGGGTATCGGTCGCCGAACTGCTGGGGGTTTTGGCTACGCTGCCCGGTCAACAACAGGCGCGTAATGTGTTGCTCGACGTTCTGCTGCCCGCTGATGGCAAGCTGGTGGGCGCATTAGGCAGCCGGTTACGGATAAAAACCTGGAGCTGGCACGATGAGCAGGATCCCGAACAGCGCCAGGGCGGATTTGCGGGCTGGCTGATGGACGGTACGCCGCTTTGGGGGCAAGGCCCGGGGACCAGCAAAACGGTCCTGCAAAATTATGCCAATGTGCTGAACAGCGTGCTGCCGCAGGCACAACCCATTGATCCTCTGGGTTGCGTAGTAGTGAACATGTTTGATCGTTACCCGATCGTTGCCGTACGCCGCAGCGGTGAGCCAAAGCCGGTCAAACCGGGGGCATTACGCGGGCGCTATCAGGTTGAGTTCAGCAATGGCAATTATCAGGCGATCGAGAGCCAGGGCGAGCTTTTCCTGCGTGCGGATCCTGGCCGCTTGACCCTAACGGCCCGTGTTGATCGGGAAGAATATGTGGCTCGGGTACTGCAGCGTGAAGCAGCAGCCCAACCCGCCGAAGCGGCAAAGGCCTTGGCGGTGGCAATTCGCACTTATCTGCTGCAAAACGCCGCGCGTGCGGGGGACTGCCTGCTGATCGCTGACAGCAGCGCCAGCCAGCGAGTGGCCCCGGAGCCTGCTACCGCGGCAGCACGCGAAATTGCCGCCTGGAGCGCCGATTTGGTGCTGGCCGGTGCGTCGGTCACTTACCATCTCGATCAGGCCGGTAATAACCGTTTGTCGTGGCAGCAGGCGGTGTCTCAGGCCCAGCAGGGGATGCGTTATGATGCGATTTTGGCCCATGCTTATCCGCGCGCTAATTTGGGGCGCTGGGATAAGCCAGAGGCGTTATGTCAGGCGATGCCGGAAGCTGAAGCCTGGTTAGCAACCCAACAACAACGCTGGCGTGAAGCTCTGTACGCTCAGCCGGGTTACGCACCCGTGGGGCAGTTCACCGTATGCCGTTTGCTCTCCGGCAAGCCCCATGTTGATCGCATGTATAGCCGCATCTATGTTCGGGATCTCTACTCACTGCAAGACCGGCTGGATTTGGCTCATGAATATTTACACTTGGCCTTTGCGGCCCACCCTAGTGGTCAGGATGAAGAGTTTGTCGAGCAGCTTGCCCGCCATCTCTTGCTGGAATAGGGCTTCACTAAAGGATTTAGGATAACGTTATGATTATTCGTCGGTTATGTGGCATAGGCTCGTTACTGTTAATGGTAGTGGCCCCCTCGGCGTTAGCCGAACAGCGCGTTGATATTGATACGCCGCTCGCCGGGTGGCATGACACGTCGGGTGAGGGAGCCGAGTTTTCCCAGCAGGTTAACTATCCGGCATCGTCGGTGAATTCATCGGCGAGCCAGTCAGCACAGGCGCTGATCAAGGGGCAGATTAAAGACTTCCCCAAGCCAGACAGCAAGGCTAAACAGGAACCGGGGCGGCTGATTGTCAATGGCGTCAGTATGCCGCTGAAAATTCAGGAAGATGGCCGTTTTAACCGCCCCTACATCTTCCCGCAGGGCAGCAACGGCGTTGAAGTCCGTAGCCCCGATCGGGCAGCCAAGCACCGTACCCAGTTTTATGCGCAAAGAGGTAACGGAGCGATCCCGGCGCGTTTACGTTTAGTGCTCTCATGGGATACGGATAATACCGACCTCGATCTGCATGTGGTAACCCCCGACGGTGAGCACGCCTGGTATGGTGGCCGGCAGTTAGCCAACGGCGGGGCACTGGATGTGGATGTCACTACCGGCTACGGCCCTGAGATCTTCTCTTCACCGGCACCTGAAAGCGGCCAATATCTGGTGTATGTCAACTATTATGGCGGCAGAGGGGAGGAGATCCTGACGACGGCACAGCTCACTATTGTGACCGAGGAAGGCACCACCAACGAGAAACAAGAGACCGTGATTGTGCCGATGCGTAATCCTGGTGAACTGACGTTGGTAAAAAAATTCAGCTACTCGAGCCGGGGATAGGTGGGGGAGAATAGAGCCGTCGTTTGTTCACATGTTGGACGGGTATTTATTTCGGTCGCTAAACATTTTGTGTTCATTCGACAACAGGGTGAACGCGACCGAGCCAAGGGCCCAAGGCGGGGCCCTTGGCAATCCGCGCCTTCGCCATATCTGGCGGTCGCTGCGCGACTTCCCTCACTACGACACGTCGCATTACGGCCGGCTACGACAGGCGTCCCTGCCTGTCTCGCCTGAAACCACCGTATATGGACGCTCCCGATGATGCCAGTGTTTTTCTTGAATAAAGTGAACAGGTATTGCAGCCATATATCCGGTTTCTTTCTGGGCCTTTCTGTGGCCCGAACCATGATGAAATCCGCCAGGTGAGTGCCTACCATCCCTACGGGCTAAAATGCCCTGGCAGCTTACGGCCTGTCTCACCTGCGGTCTTACCTGTTTCGCCATCTTCTTGATTACACGTGCAACTACCGGACTGCGTTTTACCTTTGCTGACCTGGAGCCGCCCTTTGAGCTCGTCTCAATGAGCGGCTCCAGGTCGATATTCTGTGCCCTTCACCAGCATTGACCACAGGATGCGCGCCGTTTTACTCGCCTGTGCCACCACCGCCACGTTGTAGTTTTTCTTTTGCAACAACGCGAACAACCACGGCATCCCTTCTTTGTGGCGTTCAATTACTGCCGCCACCGCTCTGGCTCCGTGCACCAGCAAATACCGAAAGTAACCGTCCCCCCGTTTACTGATACTGCCCAATCGCTGTTTGCCACCGCTGGAGTGTTCACGCGGTGTCAGGCCCAGCCAGGCAGCAAATTGCTTCGCACTGTGAAATTGCTGCCCGTTACCTACTGACGCCACCAGATAGGTCGAGGTCATCAACCCGACACCCGGCACTTTCATCACCCGCTGACAGGCTGGCTGGGTCTGCGCCCACTGATTGAGCTCTTGCTCAATCAGGGTGACCTGGTCTTCGAGCGCCAGGATATGTTCAAACTGACGCGCCGCACTGCGGCGGACAAACGGGGACAACGCGATATCGCCATTCTCCAGTAGGTCAGGAACACCTTGGTGAAAAGCCCGTTGCCCGGTCGGCATCACCAGGCCAAACTCGGCCAGCATGGCACGTAAGCTGTTCACACAGGCGATGCGTTCCCGGATGAGGATGTCACGCTCGGTGTGAAGAGTTAATACGGCCTGCTGCTCGGCGGTTTTCACTTGTACAAAGCGCATGCTGGGGCGGGTAACGGCTTCACAGATGGCTTCGGCATCGGCCGCATCGGTCTTGTTGGTTTTGACGTAAGGCTTGACGTACTGCGGCGGTATCAGTTTGACCTGATGACCGAACTGAGCCAGTACCCGCGCGAAATGATGGCTGGAGGAACAGGCCTCCATCCCAATAAGACAGGGCTCCAGTTGCATGACGAAAGGCACGAATTTATCGCGAGTCAGCTTTTTCTTCAGGACCGTATTACCATTGTGATCAACGCCATGAAGTTGGAAAACGTTTTTTGCCAAGTCAATACCGAGGGTAGATACTTTCATTTGGACGCTCCTGCTGTTGAGATTAGACACTCAAATTGTGGCACATTGCGATGCCGTGGTAGGAGCGTCCATCTCATTATCCATGGCGGTTTCGCCTATGCGTCGTTTCTCCGTTCGGCGCCTTCAATGGCTTCAACACCAGCGCTCACCTGACCTATTTTATTGCTTGAAGCTTTACCCTGTTTACAGCAACTCCCATTACATCTGGCTTATATAGACCAATGCGTTGTGTATAAGAAACAGCCACAGGGACACCCCCTCACAAATACGCTTAACGCCGCCTGGCATCCCGATATTGCAGATAGGTGCGTTGCGTAGCGATATGGTCGGCAACGTATTTAGCGTCATGCCAGACGCCCCAAATAAAGGTTGAGCCGCGCCGCGATAGCCAAGGTAACCCTAAGAAATAGACGCCAGGTTCGCTGGAAACCCCGCGTTGATGCTGTGGCTTGCCTTTATCATCGAAGGCGTTGACCTCAAGCCAGCCATAATCAACCGTGTATCCCGTGGCCCAGACAATCGAGGTAATGCCCGCCTCAGATAAATTAAGCTGCAAAATCGGGTCAGTGATGCATTCCGGGTCGGGGAGAATATGGCGGGCCGTCGGTTCTTCGGGCAGATCCAACCCATTGCGGGCGATATAAGCATCTGCCGCATCCAAGAGTTCCAGGTAATTTTCATCGCCACGGGCAATATTTTCTTTGAGATCGGCGGCAAAAGTGACGCCGCCATCCTGGAAAGAGCGGGTCAGGCCAACCAGCGTCACCCCTTCATGCGCCAGTTCGCGGAAATCTACCGTATAGCCCCCGTGAGCCCCCGTGACGGCAATCGTGACGTGCTCTTTACCCGGTTGGCTCACCGCGGCATCCCACAAGCCTAACACGCCTAACCACCAGCAGAAGTCTCGGCCACGATAAGAGCGGGGTGGGCGATCGTGCGCGCCAACGGAGAGGTACACCCGTTTTCCGGCACGCCTCAGTTCATCGGCAATCTGTACTCCAGATGAGCCCGCGCCGACAATCAACACCGCCCCTGCGGGTAATTGCTGCGGGTTGCGATAATGCGCCGAGTGAATTTGAGTGAGCCTCTCATCTTGGGGAGCGACGGCTGGGATCACCGGGCGTTGAAACGGGCCGGTGGCGGCCACCACATGGTTTGCCTCAATGATGCCTTCGCTGGTTTCAATGCTAAAACCGGGGCGGCCAAGGTTGCGTTGCACCCGCTTTACCTCTACGCCAGTGCGAATTGGCGCATTGAATTTATCCGCATAGGCAGCAAAATAATCGGCAATCTGCTCTTTGGGCACAAAGCCATCGGGATCGATATTGGTAAACTCCATCCCCGGAAAGCGATCGTGCCAAGCGGGGCCGTTAGCCACCAGAGAATCCCAGCGCCCAGTACGCCAGGCTTCGGCTATCCGATTTTTCTCCAACACTAAATGAGGGATGCCAAGTTTAGTCAGGTGTTCACTGATCGCGACCCCAGCCTGACCTGCCCCTACCACTAGCGTATCAATGTTGATGTTGTCTGATGTCATATCTGCATCCTTAGCCTGGTTATTCGGTTATGAGAAATATCCCCGTCGCCCTTCAAGATACAGGGGTGTTGGCTGCTCTCACTCACCCGAATCACTTACTAATGTAAGCTCATCGGGATTTCGTTCGATTGCCGCCTACCTGTATCTTGAAGTAACTTGGTGATAGCTTGGGCATAGATGGGCAAGACTATGGAATGGATATGAATGGGTAAAATATTATTAAACTAAGGATTGAGTATAAATTAATGATGCAAGCGGGAGCATTGTTTTTGCAGACTCACTGATAAGGCAGTTTTTTTATTCTCTCAGATAACAAAATTAATATTTTATCTATCCTTCCATCAGTGCCCATTATCACGCCAATAAGAAAATACTGCCGATAATAACGGCCACTTCACTATACCAATAATAATTTTCTTAACTGGAGTTCACCATGTCCATCGCTGAATCATCGCCACCGCTGATTGAAAAACACACGATAGGTTATATTCCCCCTGAAGAGCGCCATGGGAAAGTACGGGATTTATTCACGCTGTGGTTCGGCGGTAATATTGCCCCTTTACCCATTGTGACCGGGGCACTGGGCATACAGCTATTTCATTTAAATCTGCTGTGGGGGGTGATCGCCATTCTGGTGGGGCACTTTATCGGTGGGGTTTTTATGGCCCTGCATTCGGCCCAGGGGCCGCAAATGGGCATTCCGCAAATGATCCAGAGCCGTGCTCAATTCGGTTCGTTAGGCTCTTTGCTGGTGGTGGCGATCGCCGGGGTGATGTATGTCGGCTTCTTTACCTCCAATATTGTTCTGGCGGGAAAATCCCTGCATGGCGTGGTGAGCAGCATATCGGTTCCGGTGGGGATTATCGTCGGTGCGGTCGGTTCCTGCGTGATCGGCATTATTGGTTATCGCTTTATTCATGTGCTTAACCGGATCGGGACCTGGGTATTGGGGATCGGCATTGTGCTGGGGTTTGGCTATATTTTTACCCATATACACACCGCCGACTTTCTGACGCGCGGCAGCTTTACTATTTCCGGCTGGCTGGCCACGGTGTCGCTGGCGGCGTTATGGCAAATTGCTTTTGCGCCTTATGTTTCTGATTACTCACGTTACCTGCCAGCAGACGTTTCCGTGTCGGCCACCTTCTGGACCACCTATCTGGGCTCGGTATTGGGTTCGAGCCTGTCGTTTATCTTCGGTGCGGTCGCGGTGGTGGCCACGCCCATCGGCATGGACACCATGGATGCGGTGAAGCTGGCTACTGGTACTCTTGGCCCCCTCATGCTGGTGCTGTTCCTGCTGAGCGTGATTAGCCACAATGCGCTGAATCTGTATGGCGCGGTGATATCGTTGATCACGCTGGTGCAAACCTTTTCCTGGCGTTGGATCCCTACTGCCAAGAGCCGGGCGGTGTTATCCGTTATTGTTCTGTTGTGCTGCTGTATTGCCGCTATTTATTCCTCGGCAGATTTTATCGGCCATTTCGTTGATTTGGTGCTGGCCCTGCTGGTGGTATTGGTGCCCTGGACCGCCATCAATTTAATCGACTTTTACGCCATTCATAAAGGCCAATACAATATTAACTCTATTTTTCAAGCTAATGGCGGTATTTACGGTTACTTTAATCCGCAGGCATTATTAGCCTATGCCATTGGTATTCTGGTACAGATCCCATTTATGAACACGCCGTTATACGTAGGGCCAGTTTCAGCCCATATTAATGGGGCCGATCTTTCCTGGCTGGTGGGGTTAGTGGTGACGTCACCGCTGTATTACTGGATGGCAAGCCGCGATAGCCGCTATCGCCGCCAAGTGCTGTCAGATTAGTTTTTACCTTGCTAAGCCTGAGTGAAAATATCGTTTCAGCAGCAATGCTTTTCTTGGATGATGAATGAGTGGTTTGGCGGCTTTCTATTTTATCAAAGGTCATTTATTTCATATTTTTCGTTAACAGGAGTTGTTAATGAGCAACGTTACTCATACTCGAATTCGCATGTTTAATACCAAAGAAACCTACCCTAATCAGTCATTGGATAACGATCTGTGCCAAGCGGTGCGGGCGGGAAATACCGTCTATGTCCGTGGCCAGGTGGGAACCGACTTTGCCGGTAATCTGGTGGGGTTGGGCGATCCGCGCGCTCAAACCGAGCAGGCGATGAAAAACGTGAAACAGTTGCTGGCGGAAGCGGGTAGCGATCTGTCACATATTGTCAAAACCACCACTTATCTTATTGACCCCAGATATCGTGAGCCGGTTTATCAGGAAGTGGGTAAATGGCTCAAAGGGGTATTTCCGATCTCGACCGGGATTGTGGTGGCCGCGCTGGCCCAGCCGCAGTGGTTAATGGAAATCGATATTATCGCCGTGATCCCCGAAGGCTGGGAAGCGCAGGAGGCGTTATGACCTTTTCTATTGCTGCGCGCTGTGCAGAGACCGGGCAACTCGGTATTGCGCTGAGTTCTTCCAGCATTGCGGTCGGCGCTCGCTGCCCTTGGTTGCAGGCGGGCGTTGGCGCGGTCTCCAGCCAGAACATTACGCTGCCGATGCTCGGCCAACAGGTTTTGCAACAGCTGGAACAGGGGTTGAAACCTGAACATGCGTTGGAAAACGTGCTGGCGGATAACGCGTTTAGTGAATATCGCCAAGTCATCGTGATCGACAGTGTTGGTGCAACGGTGGTGTTCAGCGGAGCAAAATCATTAGGCCTCTACCATACGGCGCAGGGGGCAAATTGCGTGGCGGCGGGTAACCTGCTGGCAGACATCGAGGTGATTAATGCCATGGTGAACGCATTTGAACAGGCCAGCGGCCAACTGACCGATCGCTTGCTGGCGGCGCTGCAAGCGGCAAGGGATCATGGCGGTGAGGCGGGGCCGGTACATTCTGCGGCGGTTAAGGTGGTGGGGAACTACTCTTGGCCCATCGTTGATTTGCGGGTTGATTGGGCAGATAAAGACCCGATTGCGCAACTGGATGCGCTTTGGCAAGCCTATAAACCACAGATGCAAGCCTACCTTACGCGTGCGATAGACCCCCGTGAGGCACCAAGCTATGGAGTGCCGGGCGATGAGTGATGCGGTGCGTAACCTGTTAGCCAAGTTGTTGGCTTTTGATACTACCAGCCGCGGATCCAATCTTGAGCTGATTGATTTTATTCAAAATTATCTGGCTGACTTAGGTGTGGAAACTCAACTGTTCCTCGATGCCAGCGCAAGAAAAGCCAACTTATACGCGCGCACTGGCCCGGTTGGCAATGGTGGGGTGATGCTGTCTGGCCATACCGACGTTGTACCTGTCGATGGGCAGCAATGGACCGTACCTCCGTTTGCGCTGACGCAGCAACATGGCCGTTACTATGGCCGTGGCAGCGCCGACATGAAGGGCTTTCTGGCGTGCGTGTTAGCCTCTGTGCCTGATTTTGTTGCTCAGCCGCTGCGCATGCCGTTGCATCTGGCTTTTTCCTATGATGAAGAGGTCGGTTGCCTGGGAGTTCGCAGCCTGGTGGCCCATCTTAAAGCCTCGAAGGAGAAACCCGCGATGTGCATTGTGGGTGAACCGACGGAAATGAGGCCGGTTTACGGCCATAAAGGCAAATTGGCGATGCGCTGCCAGGTACAGGGCCATGCCTGCCACTCGGCCTATACGCCGCAGGGGGTGAATGCCATTGAGTACGCAGCCAAACTGATTAATAAATTAACCCTGCTTGGCAGCCAACTTACCGCCACGCAAAATCGCTGTTTTGATCCTCCCTACAGTACATTGCAGGTGGGTACCATCCACGGAGGCACTGCGCTCAATATTGTGCCGCAGGACTGTCAGTTCGATTTTGAAATTCGCCATCTGCCCGGCGTATCGGTTGATGCCGTGATGAGCGAACTGGAGCAGTATGCTGAAGAGGAGTTGTTGCCCGCTATGCGGCGGGTTGCGGCAAGCAGTGATATCCGCTTCCAGCCACTTAGCCAGTACCCAGGGTTATTCACCGATCGGCAATCGGACTTTGCCCGCTGGTTGGCGCAGTGGTGCAGCAGTGATGAGTTCACCACGGTAGCCTTTGGCACCGAAGGTGGCCTGTTTGATGAAGCCGGTGTGGCTACGCTGATTTGCGGGCCGGGGAGCATGGAGCAGGGCCACAAACCTGATGAATACGTTAGCGCTGAACAGTTGGAGCGCTGCATGAAAATGCTGGCTAACCTGCGCGCTTGGATGCGGGCTTAGAGCATCTCCGCCAGTTCGGTCTTGCAAAATTCAACGAATAACTGCGCCGGTTTGGTCAGTTGGTTGCGGGTCAGCCAGGCCACCACCAGCCCGGAACCTTCGACTTCATCTTGCAGCTCGATGGTCACCAGTGGCTGACCATCGTAACTGTATTGACCATAAGGCCGCGTGACTAGAATGGCAAAGCCCAACCCTTGGCCGACCATGCCACGTACCATTTCGATGGAGGGTGAGCTAAAGACGATATTGGGTGTAATGCCAATCTGCGTGAACAAATTGACGAAGTAATTGCGGCTGGGTAACACGTCCAGCAGGATCATCGGTTCAGCGGCTAACTCTGCCAGAGACACCTGGGTTTGCTGCGCGAAGCGATGGTTGGCGGGTAATAAAACATAAGGTTTTCTTGGCTCAGCCAGAATGTCCGTTGAAATATGGCTGTTCAGTTCATGGTGATATAACAGGGCAACGTCAAGATTCCCCGCAGTTAGGCTTTGCACTAATTCATGCTGCTCGCCATCGCGAATAATGGTTTCTACGCCGGGATAAAGCGTTTTAAACCCTCTAATCAGTTTCGGTAAAATTAATGGGGCGACCGTTTCAAAGCAGCCAATGTTGATTTGCCCAGAAACCATATCATTATCGGCTAACGCATTTTGCTCAAACATATGCGCCATTCTTAATAATTTTTGCGCTTTGCTGTAAAAACGCGCGCCCGAAGGAGTGAGTGAAACGCCCTGAGCATGGTGACGAATAAAGAGCTGCACCCCAAAACTGTCTTCAAGGCCTTTTATTGCGGTGGAGATAGAAGGTTGTGCGATATACAACTTACGAGAGGCTTCTGCCACGCTCCTGCATTTGGCAGTGGTAACGAAGTATTTAAGCTGGCGTAAGGTGTAGTTAGCCATCGTTGACTCCTTGATTTCCTGTAGGGATAAACGTTACTGACGGTTAACCCGTTCCCGGTTTTTTTGCAATATACCCGTCATACTTCAAGTTGCATGTGCGTTGGCTGCGTTTGTTCACCCCAGTCACATAGTTGTCTATGCTCCTGGGGACTCACTCACTTGCCGCCTTCCTGCAACTCGAATTATTTAGGGTATAAATGTTTAACAGTTAAGCTTAATATTTTAATTAATTGTTATTTAAATGTAAAAATAGACCTAAAGCATAGAGTAACTCAGGCTATTTAACAGTGAGGCAGTTCAAAGAATTCAGTGCGATTCCGGCGGAAAAATATATCGGCGTCGCTCGATGCATTTATTCATCATGGCTCATACCGCTATTTTTAGCGTAATTCCCCTGCTAAGTTTTTTTATCACTACCCACCATATTTTTACTGCTTTTCCTCAGCCTGGAAGCCAGATAGCATCAATCGTCTTATTTAACATTAAATAAACATATTATTCACATGTTGAGGGGCAGGTATGTTTAATCTCTGCGACTGGCAGGAGCGAGCAGTTCGCCAGGGCTTCATCGATAAGGCCATTATTGATGGCCAACAGGTTGCCGCAAGATCGGGCATGACGCTTGATGTGATCAATCCGGCCACCAACCAGCTCTTGGCAAAAGTCGCCGCTTGCGATGAGCCGGAGGTCGATCAGGCGGTAGGTGCTGCGCGCCGCAGTTTCGAGCAAGGCGTATGGGCGCATCGGCCCCCCGCCGAGCGTAAAAAGGTCCTGCTGCGCTTGGCTGAGCTGATGCTGGCACATCGTGAAGAACTTGCCTTGCTTGATTCACTGAGTATGGGCAAACCGGTGATGGACGCCTGGAATGTGGATGTTCCCGGCGCTGCCCAGGTGTTCTCTTGGTATGCCGAAAGCCTGGATAAACTGTATGGCCAGGTTGCGCCGACGGCGCAGAACGTACTGGCGACCGTGACTCGGGTGCCATTGGGGGTGATTGCCGCCGTGGTGCCGTGGAATTTCCCGCTGGATATGGCGGCCTGGAAACTGGCCCCGGCGCTGGCAGCTGGCAACAGCGTGGTGCTGAAGCCTGCCGAACAGTCGCCGTTTTCCGCCTTGCGCCTGGCGGAGCTGGCGCTGGAAGCGGGGTTGCCCGCCGGGGTGCTGAACGTGGTGCCCGGCTTGGGCGAGCGAGTGGGTAAAGCGCTGGGGCTGCACAAGGATGTCGACTGCCTGGTGTTTACCGGTTCAACCCAGGTTGGCAAGCACTTCATGCAGTATTCGGCACAGTCAAACCTCAAACAGGTGTGGCTGGAATGCGGCGGTAAAAGCCCGAGCCTGATCTTTGATGATTGCCAGGATCTGCATCTGGCGGCAGAAAAAACCGCTTTTGCCATTTTCTACAATCAGGGCGAAGTCTGCTCGGCCAACTCCCGTTTGCTGGTGCAACGCTCCATTCATGACGAATTTGTCGAACGCCTGATCGCTCAGGCAGCTTACTGGCAGCCCGGCGATCCTCTCGATCCGCAGAGCCATGCCGGTGCCTTGGTGGATGCCCGCCATACCCAACGCGTGGTGAGCTTTATTGAACAAGCCAAGCGCGACGGCGCTCGCCTGGTTTATGGCGGTAACCGTCTGAGCTGCAATGGCTCCAGCAACTTTGTGCAGCCCACGCTGTTCACCCAGGTTGATGCCGATATGCACCTGTTTCAGGAGGAGGTTTTCGGCCCGGTGTTGGCGATTACCGCCTTTGATACGGAAGACGAGGCGATCGCGATGGCAAACGGCAGTGTCTACGGGCTGGCGGCTTCGGTATGGAGTGATGATCTCAATCGTGCTCACCGGGTGGCACAGCGCCTGAATGTGGGAACGGTATCGATCAATACGGTCGATGCGCTGGATGTCACCGTGCCCTTTGGCGGCGGCAAGCAGTCGGGTTTTGGGCGTGATCTCTCTTTGCACTCTTTCGACAAATATACCCAATTGAAAACGACCTGGATTCAACTGCGCTAGCTCCCTGACAATGACGAGGGTAAAACGATGACTCAAAAAGCCAATCTATTATTAGACGCTATCCCCAAAGCCCGTCAGATCGCCGGGGCACGGCATAAAACGCTGGGCCTGGTGGCGTTACTGTCGGTCTCGATCGGTTTAGTGGTGTCACAAGGCGTGATGGTGTTGATGTTGCAGGCCGTCGGCATTGCAGGATTCGGTTTTATCATCCCGCTGGGGCTGGCTTATCTGCTGGCGCTCAGTTATGCATTTTCATTTTCTGAGCTGTCGCTGATGATCCCGCGCGCGGGCAGCCTGAGCAGTTACACCGAGGTGGCTATCGGCCAGTTCCCGGCGATCCTGGCGACGTTCTCCGGCTATATCGTGGTGGCGATGTTTGCGCTTTCTGCCGAACTGCTGCTGCTCGATATGATCATCGGCAAAGTCTTCCCTTGGTTGTCATTACCACCGCTGACGATTGCCTTCGGCATCTTGGGCCTGTTCACCGTACTCAACCTGATGAACATCGATATTTTTGCCCGTCTACAATCCCTGTTGGCGGTGGTGATGTTGGTCGTGCTACTGCTGTTAGGCCTGAGTGCTATCAGTCATGAGCAGGCACAGCCCTTGACCAATCTGCTGGCCAATAGCCCGGTAAACCCACTCGGTTGGGGCGTGCTGACGCTGGTTGCCATGGCAATTTGGGGATTTGTCGGCGCGGAGTTTGTCTGCCCGCTGGTGGAAGAGGCTCAGCGCCCTGAGCGCGATATCCCGCGTTCGATGATCATCGGCTTGAGCGTGATTTTCTGCACCATTGTGATTTATTGCCTCGGCGCACTGTTGATGATCCCGCCCGAGGAGTTAGCCACTAACGGCTTGCCACATTACCTGTTTGCCACGGCGGTGTTTGGCGAAACGGGGCAGATATTCCTGGTGACTGCTGCGGTCACCGCCACCTGTAGCACCTTGAATTCCTCGTTGGCCACCATTCCCCGCATGCTGAGCGGGATGGCGCAAAACGGCCAGGCGTTCCCCTGTTTCAAACGGCATAGCGCCAAAACGGGTTCTCCTTGGGTTTCGGTTCTGTTTGTTGCCAGCATCACCGGGCTGCCGCTGCTGTTGATGGAAAACGATTCGATCAACCTGCTCCTAAGCGCCGCCGCACTGGCCTGGCTGCTGGCTTATATCATCACCCATATCAATGTGCTGGTGCTGCGCAGGCGTTACCCCAATCAGCACCGGCCTTTCCGTACCCCTTTTTACCCGCTGCCGCAGGTGATCGGCATCGTCGGCATGCTGTATGCCATCGCGAATATTTCGCCTTCAACCGAGCAAGCGATACAGATCTACAAGGTGGCAGGAGTGGTTCTGGGACTGGTTTCACTGATCGCGGTGGTATGGATCAAATTTGTGATGCGTAAACCCTTGTTCAAGCCAGAGCCGCTGGTACATACGCCGCAGCCTAACGTCGATACTCATACTATGTGAAAGGATAACCGCCAATGAATATGCAAAATCATCGTCAGCGCGCAACCCGTGACTATCAGGAACTGGATGCGAGCCATCATATCCACGCGTTTCTGGATCAAAAAGTACTGAATGCGGAAGGCCCGCGGGTGATCGTGAAAGGTGAGGGGCTCTACCTTTGGGACAACGATGGCAACCGCTACCTGGATGGCATGTCGGGCCTGTGGTGCACCAATCTCGGCTATGGGCGTGAGGATTTGGTGGCTGCGGCGACTCAGCAGATGCAACAGTTGCCGTACTACAATATGTTTTTCCACACCACGCATCCGGCGGTGGTGGAGTTATCAGAAATGCTGTTCAGCCTGTTGCCGGGCCATTACAGCCACGCGATCTATACCAACTCAGGCTCTGAAGCCAACGAAGTGCTGATCCGCACGGTACGCCGTTACTGGCAGGTGGTCGGGCAGCCGAAAAAGCGCGTCATGATTGGCCGCTGGAACGGTTATCACGGCTCTACGCTGGCCAGCTCTGCGATGGGCGGGATGAAGTTTATGCATGAAATGGGCGGCATGCTGCCGGAGATCGCTCATATTGACGAGCCTTATTGGTATGCCCATGGCGGTACTATGACCCCCGAGGAGTTTGGCCGCCGCTGTGCCTTACAGTTGGAGGAGAAAATCCTCGAACTGGGGGCCGAGAATGTGGCCGGGTTTATCGCCGAGCCTTTCCAGGGGGCGGGCGGGATGATCTTCCCGCCAGAGAGCTATTGGCCGGAGATTCAGCGCATCTGCCGCCAATATCATGTGCTCCTTTGTGCCGATGAGGTGATCGGCGGTTTTGGCCGCACCGGAGAATGGTTTGCCCATCAGCACTTCGGCTTTGAACCCGACACGCTGTCGATCGCCAAAGGATTGACCTCGGGGTATATCCCGATGGGCGGGCTGGTGCTTTCCCACACTATTGCCGAAGCGCTGGTGGAAAAAGGCGGGGTGTTTGCGCATGGGTTGACCTACTCCGGCCACCCGGTTGCGGCCGCGGTCGCGCTGGCGAACCTTAAGGCGTTGCGTGACGAAGGGATTGTCAGCAGAGTGAAAAAGGATGTCGGACCATACCTGCAAAAAGGGTTGCGCGAGATATTTACCGCTCACCCGCTGATCGGCGAGATCCAAGGCACCGGCATGGTGGCCGCGTTACAGTTTGCCGAAGATAAAACCCGCCGCCAGCGTTTTAGCAACGAAAGTGATATTACCTGGCGTTGCCGAACTTATGGTTTTGAAGAGGGGGTGATTATCCGTTCCACCGCAGGGCGGATGATCATGGCGCCAGCGCTGGTGGCGAGTCACAGTGAGATCGACGAACTGCTGGAGAAAACCAAACGTGCAGTGGATCGTACCGCGCGCGATCTGGGGCTGATGTGATGGCTCAATAAACGATAAGCCGCGGGGTAGGGCGGCTTATCTTTCCTGGCGTTATTCCCCCATCGATTCGACCATTGCCTTTATTTTCACCGCCTTCTCAAAGTGATCCAGCTTCATATCTTTGATCCACCAACTGGCGGCCTCCATCAGCAGTTCAGGATCGTCATTTCTGTTGGCAAAAAAGGCATAAAATGAGAGCCCAACGTTATCTCCCTTCGTACGGATTTTCTCATCGCAAACCTGGATGATTTTGGTTTTTAACGTGTTTCTCATAGAGAGTCCTGAATGCGGCGGATGGAGACTGTGGTCATTAGTTACCCTAAGAACTATTTTTTTGACAGAAAGTTTAGCCAGTCGTCATTAAATAATATGCGTTCAAATGGGGTGACATGTTTTCTGATATAAGAAAGAATGTCAGCATCGGTCATTTTAGAGGCCTCGGAAGGGTAAAGATCGCTACAATCATCAAAGATACTGTAATAAAGCCAACTGAGATAGCCACACGTTTTAGAGAAAAAACGCGGGCCGAACCAGAAGTATGTTTTTACAAATAAATATAAAAGAGACTCAGCCGTATTTGCGTCTTCTGAATGGGTGAGTTGCCAAAGCTGGATCCTAAGCCATATCAGAGCGCTCAATTCTCTGCTTGGATAGCTTATCCCTACCTCGATAAGGTAACGATCAAGGTAAAGCATGACCTCATATTCATCCGGTGTTTTATCAAGACTCAGTGCAGCAATAATCAACAATGTTTCGGAACCGTTGCCAGACATGACTTCACGCTCAGCCCATTCAGTAATAGCTTTGATATGCTCTATTGGCCGATCAATCTGCATTAGGCAAAGGAGGTCCGTTAGGGTGTAGTTGTAAGTATTGGATTCCATTCTTAACTCACTATTCAATATTTTTCAGGGACTAAACGTAATGGTTTTATTGAAGATATTTAGGGGAAGCGAGCATAGCTCATTGTCAGGTTAATGTCCGTATGTTCGAGGATAAAATGTAACCACAGAGTGTTACCGCAGCAGATTATGAAGACAAACCTCCGTACAGGTGAACATTAAATAGCAAGGTTTTTATGACACCGACGGTGTTCATTTTTCCGATACAATCGGTCAACACGGTGCATGTTGGATACTGAACGCCTTAACGAATGGAGGTTTTTTAATGGACGGATATAGTGATACTGAGGAGTGGCTAAATGATAGGCCAGCGTTAGCGGAAGAAAGGAACCATCCAAACCATTGGTATAATCGAGCGTCGGACTTACATGCGTCTGCTGGTGCACTTTGGTATGTCATGAAGTTGAAAGACACGGAAGTTGTGGAATCTCTAGGTCTAAGCTCAGGTTTTTCTATGGGGGTTGCATGTAAGCCTGTTTACCACATGCTGTGTGGTTTATCGCTTGAGCTAATACTTAAGGCAGTGATTGTTAAAAAAGGGACTGAGCCACCCAAAAATCATTATCTAAATCAATTAGTTTCAGACTTAGGCATTAAAAAAACACCTCATGAAGCTAAGTTGTTGAGATTTTATGAAGAATCTATCCTATGGACTGGAAAGTATCCACTCCCTATTCCTAAGTGGTGTGGAGATGATGACTTGAAGAGATACTGGACGCTTGCAGGTGATGTACTCACGACCCCCATTTCTCCACCGCCAACGGATAGCAAAATTCTTCGGTTTCGGGAATCTAGTGGTGCGACAGATTGGGAAGAGTATGACCTCTTATGGCTTAAATATTCGTCAATATTCACTTCTGCATGATAGATACTTACCGCATATTACCGCTCTGAGGTATCCCATAAGTATCCCAGAAAAATTAAAGGGGCTACGTTTTTAACGTAACCCCTTGATAATTTGGCCCTGCTGGGTCTGTTCTTGTTCATTAATCTATTGTTTTTAAATGAATTAATAAATTCATTTTTGATTTCGTATACCCAAATGTATACCTATTTGAATTTTTCACCCTGAATTGCGGCGGCTCTAAAAATCCTTAAACGTGCTTTAAAAGGGGTTTAAACACCGTGTGTTTAAAAACCTATCATTTTTGTTCAGTTTCCTATTCATTTTTTATCAAAAAAACACCATAAAAAACCATTTTTTATCATTTTAATACAGTGGGTTACGGTGATTTTCTGTTAAGAAAAGTGATCCATATCAATGAATTATCCTTGCCTTACCTTGTTTAAATAGCCTTGAAAAATGAGCACCACCCCACCTACCAGCCGCAAAGGGCAGCTATTTTACTCGCACGGGGCGCTATGGCGTTAAAACCGCTACAGGCTTATCAAAGGGAGAGTAATGGTTAAAACGCCTCAAAATGGCTTACAGCGCGTTTTTGTGACGGTGGCCTTGCCGGAGAGGTGTGCGCTATATATGGTTTTTGAAAAAATGGATACTGTTACATCCTAACGTCATTCATCCCGAAAAATCCCACATCTTCCCGGATAATCCCGGTTTACTTCTAATGGGATGCTGCAAACATTCGGCTTTGTAACCGGGCTCTCAAGCTGTTTTGGGTTGCTATGCTATCGTTTATGCTCACTATTTGGCCCCTTTGCGGGGCAGATATAGCAGCTTGCACAACATGGAGAGAAGTGAGTATGAAACTACTACCCCTGATAAAGATACTGGCATTTACCCCGGCACTCATTGCTACAGGGTGTTTTGCTGGTGACGTAATGAAAGCGGAATTTAGAACTTTGGCGGAGTGCTTGGCATCGATTGAGAGAAATACGGGTTCCACCCTCACCATTATCAGAGACAAGCCCGATATTGTTACTGGCAACCTGTCGAATGGGAAAACCTTTGCTTGCGAACTAAAAGAGTCTGGCACCAAGGGAACATATTACGAAGGGTGGTACATGGTTGACTGAGTCCGCAAAATTCTGCGGGTAATGATTCCCGGTCAGCAACGGCCACCGGATTACGGCGGCATGATTCATTAATGTTTAATCTTGTGCATGAATGAAGAAAAAGTTTTGCTGAAATAATTCCCTATATAGACGTGAAGGTGTCGGTTCAGTCGGTTTGTCGGTTCACTGCCCTGAGAGCCTTTCTGTGTCTGGGTTTGTGCTGAACCGACATTTTGAAAACGTGTCGGTTCAAAGGGGGTAAATGTCGGTTCATCGTATGGCGCGGAGGAGAGAATATCTATTTTTTTTGGTTTTTTATTCAAATTTAATAAATCATACAAAAGGAGTAACTTTCATGTTTTGTGATTTATTGATTAGAAAAAATTAAGTATTCAAGCGGCCAGCCAGAAAAAAGGCTGAAAAAAATCAGCCCTCCTACCATGCCATTTTGGTGCACTGAACCGACATTTAACCATTTGAACCGACTGAACCGACAATTATTTACGCGCACACATGAGAAAAGTTATGCGCCCTCTGTATCGTCATCGTCTGGCAGCATCAGCACGTATACGGTGTGTTGCTTGCCGTTGATGCGGGGTGATTTCTTCACATACCCCCGCGCCTTGGGGCTATCCGGCTTTTCCAGCATCCCCGACTCAAACAGGGCCTGCGCGGCCTTAAGGCGGTTGTAACCTTTCGCTATCTCCTCCTCAAACACATGCGGGAACGTGTAATAGCGCATGTCTATCTCATCACTATCCGGCGCTTCTTTCCGCCCTTGACGGTATCCGGCCAAGTCACGAATGGGTAAATCACGTGGGTCATACTTTACCGGGGCGTAGCGGCTCATGCCGTAAGCACTCAAGAAAGCTATTGCCTGCCTCACGATGGCGGAGTCCTCCCGGTTTTCCAATCCGAACAGGAACAGCCAATCGTTAAAACAGCGCTGTATGGCCTGCCGACATTGTTCTTGCGTCCATCCGGTAAGGTGCGTTGCCATTATCAGCGCGGCCTCAAGTAACGCGAATCGGCTAGCCACCCGGCGCACTTGGTCACTGGCTTGCGTAGGAATGCGCGATTGCCACGCCTCTACGGTGCGCAGGACGGTTTCAACGGCCAATGGCTTGCAGGTGGAGAGGTAAGACACCCATTCGCGCCCCAGCGCCCCGTAATGGGCTTTTGTGGCCGTCTGCAAGGCGTCAGCATGGCTACGGGTGTCAGGGTGGCCGTGTGTGCGTTCTACGGCCAAAATCGGCACATTGAGCAAGCGCACCAGTTGCCCGGCGTGTGTAGTCTCTCCGGCAGCGCTCAGGTAGGTTTCCAAATCCTTTTCGCCGGTACTCAGGGCCAGTACGCGCCAACTCAGTGTTTCCCGGTTGCCGCCGTCTTTCGCCCCCTGAATCTTACCCGTACCGTTAAACAGAGCATACGCCGCGCTGGCTACTGATTTCGCCCTGGTGCTTTGCCCTATCTCATCCAGTGACAACAGGCCATCATTGTGCGCTACCGCCTCATTGGTCAGCCCGTACTCTGTTGCAAACCAACTCAACAGCAATTCCGTAGGGTGGCCCCACACGCTGTTAGCAATATAGGCAATGGTGGATTTACCGCGCCCGGAATCGCCAAAAAGATGCACGCCGAAACTGTCCATTTCCGCAATGTGTAACAGCGGTGCAGCCAGCGAACACGCCACACCCAGCATCATGCAGGCGTTACCGTTCACCAGTGCGCCCACCGAATTACGCCAGCTTTCTACCGTACCCCGCACACGGTAAGCGCCCGCCGCCGCGCTGCGGCCACTGAATTTTACCGGCGTTTCCGGCTCACCAATAACTGAGCCATCCGGCATAAGGTAAGCGCCATTTTGCCAACCGGTAGACAGTGCTATCCGCCAGTATTCCCGCTTACCGGCGCGTTGCAGGTGGTTAGCCAGAATGGTGCGCAAAGCGGTGTTATTGGTTACGGCCAATCCCTTGCGGCGCAACCGCGCCCACCCCTCACGCTCACCCACTTCCCGCTTGGGGAGAATTTCTGTGTGTGGCGCTTTGTGGCCCTCCGGCGTCCACTCAATCAGTAAATACTGCTCCTCTCCGCTGTCACCCACGCCAATCACGGCCAGCGGGTCACACAACCACCCTTCCTTGTCGGTGATTTCCCCTGATTCCCGGTCAAGTTTTGGCTCAATCCAGAAAAGGCCGTCACTGCGGTAATCAATATAGGGTTTTAGCGCATCGGTGCGCGGTGCGGTGCGTGTCTGCGCACTGGCGGTTTCTGGCTGGTAAAGCCCGGCATAAAACGCAGCGGTAGCGGCGGTAATTCCTGCACGTTGGCGGTAATCATCCCAATCCGCTTTATCGTCGGTGGGTGGCAGCGTTACCCATGCATTGGCGCTGCGTGCAGATTTCTCCGCCCACAACACACCGGTATTTTCTGCACCGTCCGCGCCAGCATCGTTATCCGCCGCAATAATGATTTTGGCGTGCGGGTATGCCTCACGAAACGCCTTGCAGACTGGCATTAAATTCTGCGCATCCAGCGCGGCCACGGTGAAAGCATTACTATCGAACAGGGAAGCGGTGAGGGCGGTAGCGTATCCCTCCGCAATAATGACCACTTCCGGGCTGTTCGGTGGTGCTGCACGGGTGCAGATAAACGCGCCACGTTTCCGGCTCCCGGACAGTAATCTTTTGGTGCCGTCCGGCTTGATAGTTTGTGCGCCGGTCACTTCCCCGGAGAGCGTCACCATTGCCAGAATTAACGAACCATCAGCCAGTAATGATAGGTGATAACCGGTCAACCCCTTGGCCTGTAAATAGGCGCTTTCGCCGGGGCTTTTGGCCGCTGCGGATAACATGCGGTTAATCTTTTCCAGTGCGGCCAGATTAGAGGGCGCATCGTCGTGTTTCTGCACCGTCGCCGCTGGTGTGCCGTGTGCGGATTGTTGCCGGTCAGCAACGTTACCGGCCACCGTGCCGATAACGCTTTCTACCTGTTTTGCAGCCTCCACCAAACTACAGCGATTTACCCGTGCAACCAAATCAAGCCCGTCATGAGAGCCGCACTGGTTACACCACCAACGCCCCTTATCGTCGTGTTTGTCACAGCGGAAGCGGTCTTTCCCGCCACACACCGGACAGGCACCGTGCGCACCATTGGCGGGAACCTCGATATTCAACGAGCGGAAGATTTCAGGCCAGCGCCCGGATGCTGCGGCCACCACGGCGGAAACGCCAAAGCGGGAGGATTTACCGGTCATATTTGTACCCTTACTGATTATCTGTAGCCGGAAATCAGGCAAGCCGCCGCCCTGAGCAGTAGCGGCGCTCAATGCAATGCATCACGGTGCTGATTTCTGGCGGGTGTTACGGTGATTGCTGGCCGTGGTGAACAATCACCACGGCGATAGTGTGTAGTACATCAGCGGATTGCGCCCCGCAACGGTGGCAATTCACCCGCAAGCTGACGGCAACGGTACAAATCCACCACGTCATAAAACCCTGTTGCGAGTTCAGCCATAACGGCCAGTGAGTCACCCATGCTTTGTAACTCCCATATCTGCGGGTCGAGGCTGTCACCCATACCGGAGAGTAAACGCCCGGTGGTCATGATTCCTTCCATCAGTTTGCGTCCACAAAATTCGGCATCATCAAACAGGCGTTCAGCTTGCTTTGCGTCAGCGTTGCGCATGGTGTTAAGCATCAGTTCGGGAATGGTGGTGTTATACATATCAGACATGGCTGGCTCCCTCGCAGGTTGCAGGTTCTTTGTAAGACTCAATAACAGCATTCATAGCCCGAATTAAATCCGGGGCGCACATCAGGAAGCTACTCAGGCGGGCTACATCGGATGGGGTGAAATGGTGCGGCTGATGCCCCGTCACCGTGCTGGCCTGTATGGCTGAACCGATAAATTCCAACCCATCAAGTAGTGCGTTACGGGAAACCTCCGCATCACTGCGCAGACTCCAACGGGCCGCATCGGTGGTAATGGCGTCCATTGCGTGATTCAGCACGTCATAAACACAATGATGATTGAGCGGTGCCGGGTTAGTCATGCTGCACCCCCTAAGACTTCCGTGGTTGTCACGTATTTAAGCGGACTACCAGCCGCCTGCACTGTTTCATTAAGCTGTGCGGCCTTGTTCCGTGCGGCTTTGCTGGTTTTGTACTGGCGATAATACTGAGAGGATTCCGTGCGGGTCGGTTTGCCGTTGAAATACTCTGTAGTGGTAATGAGGATTTTAAACATGGCGCACCCCCTGAGAGGGAACCCGGCCAGCAAACAGCAACACGAAATCACGCGCCAGTAAACGGCGTGCGGTCAGTTCATCCGGTGCAGTGACAGATTCCCGGTGCGGGGTATCGCGCAGGTCAGCGCGGCGAACGGCAAGAAAGTGAAAGGTGAATTCAGGGTGTAAACGGGTAGGGGTAGCAACCATAGCGGTGGCCTCTGCTTTGAGTTTTGCAAACCTCACCAGACCGCTGTCAAACGGGGTGGTGAGACGTAACAGGGTTGACAGACCGGTCAAAGCGGAACCCGGCGAGCGCAAAGGCTCCCCCGCTACGTCCCACCATAATTGGGGCGTAACTAGTTTCTTGCAGGCATAAAAAAACCGCATATTGATTAAGCGGTATTTACCCGCGCTTTGAATCAGGCTGTCAAACCCGGCCAGTGGATTTACACCAGCAAGGAAACCATAGCAGCCACCAGCGGCGGCAGGCAAGGTATTTTTACGCATGGAGCACCCCCACGGCGATTGAGGCACACACCAGCAGCGCAACCAGCACCAGCAGGAACACGCCCACAGTAGCGCAGGGAGGGGTATTAGGCGGCGTTGGTGCTGCGCTATGGGTTTCATGGCGTAGGCGCTCAGATGCCCTTAGGGCGTCCAGTGGGGCAGCAATCAGCGTGGCCGCACACCAGACCGAGCCGCCGCGCTTGATGTGTACCGGCGCATAGAGCGGCAGGGCATCAAGCACCCGATTAACCCGGTGAGCAGTCAGAAAGGAGTAACGCACTAGCACAAAGCCAGCACCGCCATGAGTGGAGTAATCAACGTGTATCACGCCCCAAAGCCTGTACAGCGCCAGAGAACACCAGTACGAAATCACATGGCGGCAGGCGACAAGCGGCGCATATATCGGGGGCATCGACAGGGCTAACCACAGGCCAGCCAGTGGGCTTTTGCCAACCAAGGAGGGGCTTCCCTTTGGCTGGCCGGTTTTGACCGTGTGGCGGTTGCTGGTGGCCGTCACGGTGGTAGCGCCGATATGCAGCCTTTCCAGCATTTGAGCGCAGCAACGCAACCCCACCAGCGCAGGATAAAATAAACGGTTCATAAATTAAGCCTCAGTAATAGATCTGTATAGCGGCATTAAATACGGTTAATGATTTTATATATTTGCCTGTCAGTGATATTAAACTCACTGGAAAGTATTTTTAATGCATGGCGATAACTTGGGTTTTGTTTGACTAATTCGTTAAACCTGCTGTTGATTTCTTTATTCCTTTCGTGGCGCATTAACTTGGTTTTCACAGCGGAAAGCATCTGTATATAAATACGGTCACGTGAGAAGTCACGAGTAAGCAAGGTTGCCGATTCCTTGCCTATCAGGTCAATAATTTCTCGTTTAGTGGATGAGTCTCTATCTCCCACAACCACATCAAGGTTTAGTCCGCCATACCGCTTCATGATTAACAGTGTATTATCAAGACCAATAACGCCAACCATTTGCAGCATGTTATCAGAAAGAAAACGCAGATAATCTTTATTGTCACGCATCACAACCCCCTTTTAATATCGTTCTTACTGTTCTTTCGGATATATCAAATTGAAGCGCTACGGCGTTTCTTGCTGCCATTACCTTCATTCCCTTGGAAACATTATCAGTGTATTGAACCATTACAGCTTGACGCATGGCAGCTTTTTCTTGTGCTGAAATTGCAGGTTTCAAAGAGGGGATGTAAATAAAATCATCACCACTGGATGAAAGCAAATCAACAACCCGTCTTGCTTCTAAATCCCCAAGTGCATCAGTACAGTATTTAAAGAAGATGCTGTGTTTTCGATAGCAATTACCGTAAGTTTTCCCGCCTATTTCCTGCATGAGTGTAAATGCCGATTCCTGACCGATAATAGTAATCAAGCGCTTACCTGTTTCCGGTAAGAATTCATATAGATCTTTGTGGTTGATAACTGGCTGTTTCATTGGTTATTTCTCCACATTACGCCGATTGACGGCTTTTATTTTTAGATAAAATTGCTTCCAAAACCTTATTGCGTTCATCAATACGGGCTTGTAGCCAAGCATTAACTTCCGATTCAAACCAACCCACACGGCGCAGGCCACGACGAAAACCCGGAATGAATTCCCCGGCGCGTATCATGTCGTCAATGCTGGTGGTGGAGCTAAGGCGGAGCAATGCGGCAACCTCTTTCTTGGTCAGTATTTTTTCGGTGGAAGTAGTCATGTCAGTGTTCCCGGTTGTATCTGGCCCTTACTGGCCGTACACACATCATTTCAGAGGTAAAAAAAGCGACTAGGTGACGGCGCTTCTCTTATTAGCATTTTGAAAAACGTGTATACTAAGCAGTTTCTTTAAAAACAGCCGTGTTGATTACTCTTTGATTAATAATAACTATTAATTTTCCATAAAGAAATGAACGACTTGACTGTCAGATATGCGGGAAGAAATAGTGTGAGATATTTTATTTTTTTGTTTCAGTATGTGTAACATCATTTCACTTGCTGCTTTGTATTTCTATGTTTTTATTTGGTTTTTTATTCTATTGTCGTTTATTGAAAAACTATTACGCATAGTGCAATAAGAATAAATCATGTGAATTATCCTTTATATTGCGCTGAGTATATTGTTTTCAGTTATTGATTGACGATTTTAAGCCCACGAATACCACCAGCGGCGCTAAGGCTTCCGGTTGCGGCCTGCTCAACGAAATCACCCCACCACGCCATAAGCGTGCGGCGCTGTTCCAAATAGGTGGAGCGGTTATAGACGCGGCGCACCTCATCCTTATCCAGATGTGATAACGCCGCCTCTATCACATCAGAGGGGAAACCCTGCTCGTTTAGAGCGGTACTTGCCACAGAGCGCAGACCGTGAGCCACTAGCCGCCCACCATAGCCCATACGCTTAATAGCAGCATTGGCGGTTTGCTCACTCATTGGCCGCTTGGGGTCGCTGTAATGAGGGAAAATAAAATCACGGTGGCCGCTGGTGGGGTGCATGGTTTCCAGAATGGCTAACGCTTGCTTGCTCAGGGGAATGATGTGTTCCCGGCGTTGCTTTAGTCGGTCTTCCGGTATCCGCCACTCATTGGCCTGAAAGTTGATTTCATCCCACCGCGCCCCGGCAGCTTCCACAGGGCGGCAGATGGTCAGTAACTGCCACTCAATCACTAATCGGGTTTGCCGCTCTACACGGGCAACGGCAAGCGCTTGCATAAAATCAGGTAGTTCCTCCGGGCGTATGGCTGGCATATGCCGGACGATAGGGGCATTAAAGGCTTTGCTGATTTTGGCGGCTGGGTTTGCCCCAATCAGGCCAGAGTTAACGGCGTAGTACATCACCTCGTTTATGCGTTGTGCCAGACGACGCACCGTATCAGCCTTGCCTTGTGCTGATACCGGCGTTAATGCGTCTATAAAATCCCTGGCTGTTAGTGATGTAATCGGATGCCCACCAATTGCGGGAAAAACATCCCTTTCCAGTGAGCGCCAAATATCTTTCAGAGTTCCTTCTGCCAACTGCTGACCGCGCTTTAGTTCGAACCATGCTGCGGCTACATGCTCAAACGTGTTTGCTCGT
Organism: Serratia sp. HNCC26DJ206; assembly: GCF_057180605.1. Taxonomy (NCBI): domain Bacteria; kingdom Pseudomonadati; phylum Pseudomonadota; class Gammaproteobacteria; order Enterobacterales; family Yersiniaceae; genus Serratia; species Serratia sp. HNCC26DJ206. Next base: position 30,842 of record NZ_JBXUGP010000031.1, on the reverse strand, counting down.
TGCGCCTCCTCAGTTCGCCTTTGCTCTTTGCGGTATTCTACCGGGTCAATGCCTTTTGCCACCAAAGCGCGATATTCATCTTTGGTTTTGCGTGCGTCAGCAATGCTGATTTCTGGATATGCGCCAAGGCTTACCATTGCACGCTGTTTGCTGTGCGGTTTGTAGTAGCGAAAGCGCCAAAGGGTGGAGGCGTTGCCAGCCTTGATAACCAATTGCAGGCCGTCACCGTCCGTAACAAACAAATCTTTATCAGAGGCAAGTGCATCTCTTTGTAGGCTTTTGATGGTTGCGGGAGTTAAGGACTTGTGAGTTTTCGCCATTGGTTACACCCCGGTTTTGTAAGAAAGGTATACGGTAAAAATGGGTTTTAAGGTGCTTATACCCAATCGTATACCTAATTAATCTGGCTCTTACACTATCAAACTGGCCGTAACTGGACAATAAAAAACCCGCAAACCTAGGAGGAATGCGGGTTTACTGTTTTTAACTGGCCGTATCTGGTACTTGCCGGTTATCGATTTGGTGGCCCCTGCTGGGTTTGAACCAGCGACCAAGCGATTATGAGTCATAGAATTGATGTGTTCGTAATTGTTCGCCATTGTCGCGAAATGTTTTTTATATTCTATATAATCAGATGGTTATGAAGTGATTTTTGTTTCCATTTGGTTGTCTCGTTTCCCCATTGTACTATCGTTACCTGACCCATTACCTGACCCGAAATTAGCATAGGGTCAGGTAACGCTCAATCCTTTATAGGTGGATTTATGGCAGCGAATCTCACAGAAACAGCCATTCGTGGATTAAAGACAAAGAGCACTGCCTTCTACGTGTGGAGCAACAGTGCGCAGCGTGGAACAGGGCGACTTGGTGTAAAAGTGCAGCCTTCTGGCAGTAAGGTTTTTTACTTCCGTTATTACGTAGATAAAGGAAAGAAAGAGAAATTCATTCAGTTAGGCATCTGGCCTGAGATGAAACTGGTGACCGCCAATGAACTGGCGAAGAAGTATGGTGCCTGGCTTGTTGAAGGGAAAGACCCTCAGCAAGAGCTTGAACAACAGCGCTTGGCAGAACAGCACGTTATGCAGCTCCATCGTTCTCAGGGATCGTTTGAAGAACTGGTGCATGGCTACGTTAACAAGATGAAGCTCGACAATAAGCGAACCTGGGCCGATGTCCTGAAACGTCTTGAAAAAGAGTGCTACTCGGTTATTCCTCGCGAAACCAAAGCGAAGGATGTGACGCCTCTGCAGATCAAAACCATCCTCTCAGGAATTATCCAGCGTGATGCGGTGGTCCATGCGAACCGAATTCGTTCCTATCTGATGGCTGCATTTAACTACGGCCTGAAAGCCGATAACGATCCGATGAATACCAGCGTTGGTGTTTCTTTTGGCCTCGAGGTTAACCCGGTGTCGGCCATACCAAAGCAATCCTCGGCTGAAAAAGTCGGCGATACATGGTTAACCTTGGAAGAGTTGCGTTTTGTCATGGAGCAGTTTGCGCAGGCAACCAATGTTGGGCCGCTGATGCAGCATCTTATCCGCTTTTGTATTTATTCTGGCGGGCAGCGTCCGTTTGAAATGATTGCCAGCCAGTGGAGTGCGATTGATTGGCAGCAAAAGACGTTACTGGTCATAGCCGATGTATCGAAAAACAAGCGTGAGCACCTGATCCCGCTTACCGAATCAGCATTACGGGAATTAGCCTCTGTAAAAGAGCTGACCAAGGAAAGTGGTAGTCCCTATATTTTCCCTCTATCAACCAATGGCGAGCGCCCGGTACGTACCGATAGCTTGGCGCGTTCCATCATGTATTTCCGTACCTTTAATCCTGAGTTTAAAGTTTTCACGGCGCGAGATTTACGCCGTACCTGCAAGACGCTGATGGGGGAGGCTGGTATCAGCAAAGAGATCCGCGATCGTATTCAGAATCACGCTTTGAACGATGTCAGCTCGAAGCACTATGATCGGTACGACTACTTGGCAGAAAAACGTAGGGCGCTTGAGACCTGGGAGGATAGGGTCAACAACTATCAACGGCAGCAGGAAAACAACGTTGTGAACTTGTTTGGGCGGAGGTAAATGTATGTAAAAACATGACCTTAGTTGTGAAAAAGATTGGTGTCAGTACTGTTCTAACTTGAATAGCTTTGCTGCACATAAACAACAAAGGTCAGTTGTCCTGACGGTAGTTAGCTGACGTAGAATGGCATTCCTAATGGGTTAATAAGTAAGGAATGCTCTTAACAGAACAGGAGCACAGGAATAAAAGAGAAACTGTATTGTGCTGTGCAATAAATTAGATATTCGCCGTAAAAACAGCCGGGCATAGCCTTGTTGAGCCATCGACAAGTAGTTCCTAAGTAGCTTCTGAATACCGCTCTAGTTGGCGATTTTGAGTAGTTTTAGCCTAAGCGACGGTGGTAATCAAGGAAGCCCTGTGGTGACGGAATTTTTTTGCCGATAATGAGCAATTCCTTACGCAACAAGGTGTAGCGCAATTAGGAAGCTATTTAGCTTCCCTAAAAGGCTTTATAGCCTCGATTATCGTGATATAATTATTTATTACTTATAATGTTAATGTGTTGGTGGTGATATATGAAAGGTGATTATGATCCCATTAGTTTGCTTGATTATCTTTTTTCTTGTGAAGAGATAGAAACTCTTGATGATTCGAAGGAGTTTCATAGTGTGGGTTCTTTCTCTAAAAAATTCAATATCAAATTTGAAGATATACTTGCTACATGGTTAGAGAATAAAATAAATTTGTACATTAATCTTCGTGCTGAATACTGCAGGATTAATCGTTATACTAACAAAAAAGAATTTCGCTACAAAGTAAGCGACATTGGTACTAGCAGGGATTTTTATCAAGGTGAAAATATTCATAGCCCTTCAGTAAGAATTTTCACACCTTGCGGGCAATCTGAAATTAAAGAGCATATGGATTTTAAGGCGGGGTGTTATTATAAATATATTTACAATGGTTATGCAAGTGGTTATTGGCGACTACACCCCACAAATATAACTCATTTAGTAAGAGAGCATTACAACCTTAAAAATTCCAAGGACGATTGGACGGCTATTCCAGGTGAGGTTAAAGTTTATGGTCGGGATGGAAATGATTATCTACTTTTCAATAAGAATATCGCCATCCCTCATGCCGAGCTGCTTGTTGATAATTACAGTTATCAAAATCTCATTCAAGCGTTATTACCTGATTGTGACGAATCTATTGAAATTGAAAACTATTACTTACAAAACTTAATAGTTGCTCTGTTAATTAGTAGGCATTATCGGAAAGCTAACAAAGAGCTAAAGATATTATCTGCGTCAGAAAGTTTAAATGCAGATAGGAAGGGGGCGGAATGTGAAAATATTAAGGCTGTCAGTCGCTCCAGCCTTGCTCGATGGCTTAAAGATGTTTTTAAACAAGGTAATAGTTTAACTATACCAATGAAAAATGGGCGACGCACTCCTGAAAAAGATAATGTCATATATATAATAGCTAAAGCGTATTATTGGGCGGATAATAAAAATGTAACATTTGATTCATTGGTTAATGCACTGCTTGAAGAGTGCGAGAAATTTACGTTACAGAAAAAAATCACCTCATCACAATTAATGAAATACCTAAAAGATATAGCATCACTTTCTGCTCAATAAGATGTCCAATAAGGTGCTCATCATGTGAGAATTTAGTGGGCACCTCATTCCTTTAAAAATTAATTTGAATCGTACATACTGTTTTCACTGATACATAGGAGGCAGTATGAGAACAACATTTACCCCCCCGAGCCCTGAGCAAAGATTACATATCTTGCAAGACTATGGTGAGAAAGGTGATCGGTTAGTGCGTGAAAAGGAGCGCCAATACATTACTTCAATCTCCCGCTCAACCGCGTGGAAGCTGGAACGAAAGGGGGAATTTCCCTCGCGCAAACAAATCGGGCAGAAATCGTGTGGTTGGTTATTAAGCGATCTGCTTTATTGGATTAGTCAACGATAAGAAAATAGTGATCTCATTAACTTAAATGTTCTATGGAGGCCTACAATGGCAAAGGAAATAACGTTCAGCTTTACACATGAATCAACGTTAAAACGTATCGATGAATATGCACAGATAAACGGCATTTCACGTTCTGCTGTTATAGCTTTATTATTAGATTCTACGGCACCGTTACTGAACGAAATGGTAAGCCATTATCATGCAGCAGATGAAATTAAAAGTACTTTATTAGCAGCGTGTCAATTGGTGAGTACACAGGCTATTCGCTTAAAACCTGAAATGAGTAAAGAAGATCATTACACTAAAATCTGGAGAGCATACATACTATATCCTTCAACTGTTATAGAGCTAGGATTTAGTAAATACAAAGCTGACACATCCAGTATGGGGGCGTCTGAAAGGGAGGAAATACGTTCAGACCTCCAGGGATACATTGATAAATATAACCTCAAGAAAGCTATGTATGTCTATAAAGACAGACGTGTAAACCATTCATATCATGCTCCTTGGGGGGAGGCTAATACTATCTTGATTAGGGAAACAACATTTGGTGGCTTCATCTATGACTTCAGTGCAATTGTGACCTTGCCATCTGACGAACTTAATTTTTTTGATATTGATGAAGTACTAAAAAGAAATAATATCTATCCTCAACATCCATACGTTTGTTGGATACCTATATATCATATAAACAACAAAACGGTGATGATACCGGTTATTCATCAGGATAACGCACCAGATTCAGCGAAGAAAAATAGTGACACCATTATCATTAATCCATTTGGGGAGGAGGAAGTTAATTAAAGTTATAACACTCATTTTTAACAAGGTAATGCCTTCCAAATTAAATCTAACTATAGAGTTATATTTAATGGCTCAGAGCTTCCCATACCTATATTTCACAACACCTTTAATGGTGGATAGGTATTATATACTGTAATGTAATGTACATGCATTGTATCTATATCTAGAAAGATACCTGTATTAAACAAGGTGTATGTCCGTATCGATATACACCTACCCTATAACCTTACTCTAAAGGTATTACTTACTCGTATAACAGTAGTAGTACCGTTATACGTAATAGCTAGCTAAAAGGTATTATTATGGAAACATACGTTACTCAATACGGTGAACATATCACTCGTTACCGAGATAGGATCATTGACGTGATCCATAAAGCAACGAATCAATACTCCAGCGTAACAGCATTAAGAGTGGATCTCCATTACCCTGCTATTTACGATAACGGTGACACAGTATCCTGTTTCCCTAATACCGACCCTAATGTGATGGCTAGATTTACGAATTCCTTAAAAGCTAAACTGGATGCAGATTACCAAAGAAAACTAAAAGTGGGTGGCTATGCTGATAAATCCTCTCTCCGTTATGCCTGGGTGAGAGAGTTTACTCAGGAAGGGAAAGTCCATTACCACACTTTCCTATTCCTGTATAAAAAAGCGTATTACCACTTAGGGGATTACGATCTCGGCAGAAACACCCTAAGGACGATGATCACCACAGCTTGGTACAGTGCCCTAGGGTTAGTACCTGACACGGCATCGAGATTGGTGGAGTACCCTGACAACGGGAAGTACGACTTGCTGGCCAGAGATATCCGGGTAGGTATCTACCCAGGTGACTTACTGAACCGAATTGATTACCTCACGAAGGTCAGAACGAAAGTCTTTGAAGACGATTATCGTTCGTTTGGTTGCAGTAATGGCTGAGTGACACTTTGCTCTTTCATATGGGGGGCAGCTAAAGCATTGCTCCCTTGAACTGGTGTTACAGGGGGCGTTAAGCACCGAGTTGTTGGTACTTATCGTCAACCGGCTTTTTAATGTAAAACTCCATCCTGCCACCTTATACCGATACCTGATTCGGGCAGATTTTGTCTGGCGCTAACACCACGCCGATGTTGAAAAATTAAAGATCCGCATTATGAGGAAAAGCGACACGCTATTGAGCGGGCACTAGCTCAGGAACAAACAGAGCACCCCGTGTTTTATCAAGATGAAGCCCATATCGACACGCCTCCTAAAATCGGCGCAGACTGGATGCCCAACCGCCAGCGTTTTTTCGTCGCAGTTGGGAGATGGTAAGCAATATGGCTGTAGCCAGCTTTGCTGCCTCAACCAGCCTCGTACCACACCAGTGCAGCACCGACGGTAAAAATACGCTTTTAGGGGCAAGTATACGCGAATATAAAAATCTGTAACGGTTGCTTGTGTTAGCGCCAATGATATAAGACAAAACGGCTATAAATCTTGGCGTTGACACTTGTCCAGTGCCAGGGGCTTTATCCAGAAAATAGATTATCAGTCATGGTTCTGGGCACAATTGGCAGAAAACACTCCTGCGTGGTGTGTTGTGCACAGGCCAACAAATTAGCTCGGATATCATGACAGTAGAGATGAGCAACGGCATCGCGAATAAATTCAAAATCGATGTCTCCATCGATTTGGCGAACCAGATGGTCTTCAGGGACCAATTCATCCAGAGTGATGGTTTCAAAACGATATTGCTGAGGATAGGGGCTTTTGAGCATGGCCGTCAGTCCATTTTTGCACGGACCTTATTAGGCTTGAACAGCGGGCCACTCTGCTCTGAGCCTTGATAAAGGGCTTTTGTGTCTACGACGGCACCACGGACAGTTAAGGGACAAAGCCTAGATCAAAGTCTTGGCCTCACGGCCAAGACTTTGTAATCAATCTGAAATTCACCTATTCAAGAGGTGAATTCTTGCTTTTGTTAAAAATATTAAACACTTAATAAATTAATTAAATATAATTAAAATCTAATAATTTTAATTATTTAGAATTAAATTCTATTTTTAATTCAAATCATGATATATGCAACCTAAGATGCGAGATTTATCTTAATATCTTTCTCAAGCGAAAAGGTATGCCCCAAGACAATGTGCGATTTATCCTATGCATGATCCTATGCATGAAGAAGCCGCAAGCGAGATTATGTTTTGTCATTTATAGTTCATTAACGAGATTGCTGCGGGTAGCCTAAAAATTAGCGGCATCAGTCCAACGGATCCCCTTTCATAACTGGGGAGTTTTCTTGGTGAGGTAGTAAAAGATGGCTGGTTGTTATACTGCTGTGTGTTGCGGGCGGGGACTACAATTCTCTAGCGGTAGGTATAGTTTGTAACTTGACTTTGAAGAACTTGACGCTGGGTTCCGGCCTGACGGCAGCATTGTCGATTGACGGCAATCTGTTGGGTACATGTATGCACATCGCTGCCGGAAATACAATGCATATGCTATCTTAAAAGTTATCAGCGGTGGGGGCTGGCGGGAGTTTATAGCAACTCGACAGCCCTGCTTATCAATTATGATGGTACTGCGATGGTGTGGAAGAGATTGTACTGGGGAAAGCAAGGTGAAATATCTCATTGATGGTGTAATTGTTTTTAGTCCAGGTGATGGACTTTATCTTGTTACATCAGAAACGGTGGATTTTAAGCTGTCATTGGTTGCGGACAGAATACTATTTTTGCTGGTTACCCTGAATGGGGAAGTTGTTTCAAGACAGGAAATACATGATTATTTATGGAAGGAATGTGCTCTTGATGTCTCCGGGGCCAGTATCAATAACAATATCAGTCATTTACGAAGGTTTTTTAAAACATTGGGTTTGAATGACTTCATTGTGACAACACCCAAGATCGGTATTAGTGTCTGCCAAGGTATACAGATAGAACCTTTCCCTCGTGAAATCGTACCCGAAGTCTCCCCAGAAGTGGTGGTGCCTGATGAGAGCACATTAAGTACCATCACTTCAGGAAAAACCAAGTGGGTATCGTTTATCTTTATTGGGCTAGTGCTGCTCAGTGTGTTACTGTTTTTATTCTTACGCTATAGCCCATCAGAAACAATAAGCAATATTGGGCATATCAAAGATTGTAAGGTTTTTTCTCTCGAGAAACTCTCTGATACAGAGTCAGAACTACTAATGGCATCAGTTAATAAATTTCTTGATGAAAATTCAGTGAGATGCACACAGGCTAAGGTTATAATTGCCAGTTCTCAAGATAAAGGACGGAAATACCTTAGAGGGAGTAGGGAGTTTTTTGCCGTGTGTGATGAGAGAAAAAATTATCTATATTCATGCGACAGTTATTACTATTTGGGGGGGCGGAATGAGAACGAGTAGTTTTTTTTTAAGTGCATTCACTGTGACTATTCTTTTTGTTACCGGAGTGTTTCTCAACTATTTTTATGGATGGGAAAAAACGGGAGAAGAAAGCCTTCTTTCCTGTGCGTCGAATATTAGTCTTGGCTTATCGGATGGTATTTCGCTCGGCCCTGTTATTAATGGTGTGCTGTATATTAATTTAAAGAGTGATGGCACTGGGTTGTTAGAGTTATCAGGCGTTGTTAAATTGCAGGGCGTGTCGTATCCTGTATCAAGAAGAATTAATGTCAAACATGATTTTAATCGTTTGAGTATGAGCCACCTGGTGACTACTCAGGTTGTCAGTAGCCTTTCTCTTGAGCATGACAAGGCACCTGTTGGTATTATTGAAAAATACTTTATCGGAGACCCGAATCTACCTCCGCGCATTATAAAAATCAGGCGCATATTTGAGAATGGACATGTTATAAGTAACTTAAATTCTCCGGTTATGATATGCATAGATAAATAGCTTGAATTTACAGGTGTGTTTTTTTGCATGCTGATTCTAATTTATTCTTATCTATTAATGTATGTACGTTATACCTGTGATCAATGAAGATGCTTGGTTTTGTTCACGATGAGGATCAAACTGGTCGATATGAAAATACATCTGACCTCATGAGCAACGGATGGCGCTGGAAATGCTGCACAAAGCAGTAGGGATTGTCGTATGCGTGACAGAATTCGATGTGCACTTCTCGCCGCTGATGACTGTGCTATCGCCATGATCGCCAAATCCCTGCTTATTGATGAAACAACGATTTGCATGACTGGCTGAATGACGAAAAACTAGAGCCCCAAAATTGGGGCTCTGACAGCCATCTCAGTGAAGTGCAGACAGAAGAACTTATCACTCATCTGATGGATAATCTTCTCGCTAGCACGCTATCATTGAGTTGGTTGATGAGTGGTGGGGTATCCGTTACACCGTCCCCGACATCCACAAGTAGCTGCACCACAATGGTTTCAGCTACAAAAAGCCCACCGGTGTTCGTCACAAATACTGTGCTGAAGCAGGAGGCGTGCGATGACCCCATGCTGTTCATTGATGTTGTCTATCCAACACAGGGAACAAAATTGGCTTATGGATGGATACCCAAAGGCCAAGAACCGTCGTGCAAACAACAGGTAGCCGCACCAGACTGAACATCATGGGCGCACTGAATCTGAACGATATTGGCAGTACGGTGATCCGAGAATACGACAGTATTAACAGCCTGAATATCGGCCGGTTCTTCATCGCCATCCGAGAGATTTATCCGGTGAGTCAGAAAGTGATCCTCGACGGCGCAGGTTATCAGCGGTCGGAACTGGTGAAAGAGTGGGCGTATGTGATGAATATTGAATTGCATTATCTGCCCCCTTATAGCTCCAATCTGAACCCGATAGAACGGTTATGGAAGGTGATGAACGAAGAGGTACTAAATAACCGTTACTTCGCCACTGCAAAAGCCTACAGGGCAGCGATAAATGAATTTTTTGACCATGCATTGCCTGCAATTACAGGTGCGTTGGCTCGTCGTATTAATGATGATTTCCAGAACCTGGAAATTGTACCTTCAAGTTAACTGTGTATATAGAAAACACTAAAAAATCACTTTGAAATTAGAGTTAAATTAATATATTACAATATGGGTATGGTAATGAGTATTTATTTGCTTTCAGATAACATTTTTTTTCATGCTGGTTTAAATGCACTTGTTGAAAAGGATCATGGCATTTCAGTTGAGCTCGTCACTGCAAATCTTATGATAAGTAATCATATGTACGGTTCGGTTGATAAGGACGATATATTCTTGGTGGCAATGGACAGTTTTAGTAAAATGTTTTTTTCATTGGTGATGTTAGATTACTTGACAAGCAATACCTTTTTACTATCGTATAGCGATAGGGCAATGAGATTTGACGGCTTTTTATCTTTATCATCGACCAAGACGGATAGTAAATATATTAAAAGTATAGTAAATGGTGAGGCCATACCCACCCACCCCAAGTTGTGGCAGTTGACTCGCAAAGAGACGATAGTGTTGGGGTATCGACTTCTCGGTTTCGATGTGCATAGCGTGAGCCGTTTACTTACACTGAATATAAAAACAATTTATGCACATCAGGAAAATGCGTTAAAGAAAATTGGTGCCAGAACATTGTCTCACTTACACTTGCTATGAGTCGGATTTTGAGTGTTTTGAAGCCGCTGGGAAGTATTGCGCGTGCGATATTTTTCAGTTTTTAATCTTGAAGGACTTTCGATTACGTTACCGTAGGGATTTATTTGTATTAGGGTGTGGCTTTGTTAATGGAATGGTCGCCTCCCATCTCTTGTGCCACAGTGGGACGATAAATCGTCACTAATTGAACGGATCGGCCATCATGAACTTTAAAACTATTGGCATCGATTTGGCAAAAGAAGTTTTCGTGCGACCTGCAGGTCGTCTGAATTTCTGTTTCACAGGAGAGCGTACAGCCTGATGAAACCGGTTGTTCCATGAACCGTTCCCTGTTGGCGTGGTGGGTAAAGGAATGAGAAAGCGAACGCCCAGCTGTAATGGCCGGGATACGGGCTGCAACATGGCTTGACACGAAAGTGGGCAGACTTCCGCAAGGTCATTTATGGCGAGAGAATCTTGACTAATCGTTAAATGGGGAAAGCAGATGACGGCGAGCGACGTGCAAACGTACACAACTGGTGCACCCCGTACCCGGCATGGATGTGGGAACAGGCAAACTGGTCACACATTGAGGCTGGTTTGAAACGACTTAAGGTACGTATCGCCAAGGCAGATGGGGTACCTGAGCTTATGGAAGATGTGGATAACTCATTACCCGCCGTATTTCGTACACAGTTGAGTCTACTACAGCACCACATGGCGTACCTGTTCGATGTCATCGCTACACTCGACAAGCAGATTGAGCAGTGCTATTGGCAAAATGCTTTCTGCCAGCGTATCGGCAAGATCCCTGGTATTGGCCCTGTTACTGCCAGCGCGCTGATTGCGACCATTGGTAAAGCCAACAATTTCGAGAATGGCCGACAACTGGCTGCATGGCTTGGATTGGTTCCACGTCAGCACTCCAGTGGGGGTAAGCAAGTCCTACTCGGGATAAGCAAGCGGGGCGATACCTATTTGAGGACCTTGTTTATCCATGGTGCCAGGGTGGTGTTGCAGTCGGCCAAACGTAAACAGGATGCCTTATCGAACTGGGCTAACCGGCTAATGGCGCGCTTGAATAACAAAATTGCCTCGGTAGCATTGGCTAACAAGAATGCGCGGACGGTGTGGGTGCTCTTGGCAAAGCAGCGGGAGTATTGTGCACCAATAATAAGCGCTTAAGCGTCTTAGTCAGTATGACAGAAACAACACCACCGATTGCTCAGGCAAGCATGAAGTGATGGCAAAACAGGTCAGACCGCGATGGGGAAAACCCGGTTTATTCAAGGCTCCTGAAAGAGCGCTTTGTTGATAGAGGCCTCCATCAGGGACAGAGGTGTTTCACATCACCTCGGTAAAGTCCGGATCTATGGCTGCAATCGATGACCAGTAAAGCCACCACAACATATTTAGCTTTGCAAACAGGAGGTAACCATCTATGAATAAATCGAATTTCCGCGATTTTGAGGCACTTGGGAAGCAATCATTCTCTTGTAACTGATTGATTTATAGTTTGCGATTGCTTTTTTTGACCACACATACAAACAAAAGTGATTTATTCAACAACGCCTTAGGGGATGTCCCTTAACCCAATAGTCGCTTTAAAAACAACCGAACATAGCCTAATTTAAGTATGCAAAGGTAATTTCTGGCTGTTTTCTCCGAGTGTGTGGCAATGCGACGATGTTCTTTTAACATCCCAAAGCACTGCTCAACGACATTGCGTTTTTTTATACTGCTGGGTATCCAGTTTTCTGCGTCCATCTCGACTGGCTTTTTCATTCGATTTAAAATGTATAACTGCTTTTATACCTTTTATTTTCAAATAATTACGAAGATTCTGGTTCGAATAGCCCTTATCGGCTAGCACGGCGTTAGGACGGGACTTGAGGTGTCCACTTTTTCTGATAATCCCAACTCGGTTTAGCAAGGTTTTAGTATATTGACTCTCATGAGCTTGCCTACCGCTCAAGCAAAAGCTTATCGGCAGCCCCTATAGACGGTTTTCCATGACCTATAGCGTTCAGGTAAATCACGCTGGGGGTATCAACTGAGATATAATTCTAATTAATTAAATTAAAAAGATTTTAAATCTAACGTGTCAAATTTTTAGGGGGTAAAATTCATTTATCATTACCCGAACGATATATGAATACACTATCGCGAGACTCGTCTTATTGTATGTATTACGCAAGGGATATGCCTGTAACCTGTGTATGGCTTCTTTAAAGCTACATTCTAGGTTGTGTCATTCTTTTGTGATTTTTTAGCTCAACTAAACATTGCGTTAAAGTACATAAAGTTAATTCTGGAATTTGAAAGGATAAAGATTATGGAAATCAAGTCATTGGTAGCAGGGATCTTTGCTGTTGTTTCTGTGTCTGGTATGGCTAATGCCGCTACTACTATCGTCAACGGAGGCCCTATCCATTTTAAAGGGGAAGTCGTCAACGCAGCCTGTGCAATCGATGCAGGTTCTATTGGCCAGACAGTGCAATTGGGGCAGGTTAAAACAACTTCACTGGCTACCGCTGGTGATGTTAGCTCCGCTACCGGGTTCAACATCCAACTGAATGATTGTGATTCTACCGTTTCTAGCAAGGCATCTGTAGCATTCACCGGCACAGCGGTTAACGCTGCCTATCCTACCGCGTTGGCCCTGCAAAGCTCTTCGGCGGGTAACGCAACCAACGTCGGCGTTCAGATCCTTGATCGCACCGGTACTGCGTTAGCGGTTGATGGCGCTACCTTCAGTGCGGCTACTACGCTCTCTGACGGCACCGTTATTGTTCCATTCCAGGCTCGTTACATCGCGACCGGCTTAGCCACTGCCGGTATTGCCAATGCTGATGCGACCTTCAAGGTGCAGTATCAGTAAGCTGAATTAGCTTATCAAGGATGATGATGACAGGCCAGGGAGGCCTGATTTTCAGCTACCGGAGGCAAGGAGCGTGCAATGTGGAGAATGGGAGCGGGACTCCTGCTAACCCTGCTGTTGGTGGGGAAGTGCGTTGCTGACGATCGTTGGGAGGAACAACCTCTTGGTGGCCTGATGCGTTTTCAGGGTGAAGTGATCGCTGAGACCTGTTCGGTGGAAACCGGAGATCGCAACTTGACGGTATTGATGGGGAATATCACCACCGATCGGTTTCGTATGCCTGGCGATGAGGCCGATCCAGTCCCCTTTGATTTACATCTGCAGAACTGTACTACCGCGGTTAGCCGTAACGTGGGAGTGATGTTCCATGGCATGGCAGACAGCAATAATCCGCAGGTGCTTTCTGTTGGTGACGGGCCAGGTGTCGCCTCTGGTGTGGCTGTGGCGTTGTTCGACGACAGAGGCCGATTTATTCCACTCAATACTGCGCCGCGGTACTGGGTGCCGTTGCAAGAAGGGCCGGTGATCCTGCATTTCGTAGCGAAATACCGCGCCACCGGACAGCCGGTGAAAAATGGTTTGGCTAACGCTCAGGCCTGGTTCGCACTGACTTATCAGTAGACCTTGGCCGCAAGATGAAAAGTAATAGCGCTGCGAATGGTTGGCCCTTGGCCGGGCAGTGTTATGGAAGTCAGATCCTGATGGACGAGGTAAATGTGAGAACAATTTCTAAGGTTGGAAAGGCAATGTCCGTGCTGTTGTTGGCGGCGGGGCATGTGGGTATGGCAAACGCCGGAGTCGGCCTGGGTGCGACTCGGGTGATCTATCCTGCCGATCAGAAGCAGGTGACTTTGGGAGTCAGCAATAACGATGAGAAAAGTACCTATCTGATCCAATCCTGGGTAGAAAACGCCGATGGCCAAAAAGACGGTCGGCTGATTATTACGCCACCGCTATATTTGATGCAGGGAAAAAAAGAGAACACGCTGCGCATTATTGACGCGACCAATCAAAGCTTGCCGAAGGATCGGGAGAGCCTGTTCTGGGTTAACGTCAAAGCGATCCCCTCACTGGATAAATCACGCCAGGATGAGAACACCCTGCAATTGGCTATTACCAGCCGTATCAAACTGTTTTATCGCCCCAATGGGCTGAGTATTGCGCCAGACAAGGCTCCGGAGCAACTGCGTTTTAAACGTAGCGGCAAAGAGTTGACGATCGTCAATCCTACTCCCTATTTCATCACGCTGAGCGAGTTGAACAACGGCACGCGGCAGTTGGCAAACACCATGGTGTCGCCGATGGGATCGACCAATGTGGCGCTCCCCGCCGATGCAGGCGGCACGATTTCCTATCGGACGATCAACGATTACGGTGCCCAAACGCCGGTATTCAAGGGTGTGATGCAGTAAGGCCTGGAGCCGTCATCTACTTCATCAAGCTATAACCAGATAAATCAGGCAGCCGGGCGACCTGTATCGAACCGGAGGGATCATGCTATACCTGAAAAACGGCACGGAAAGTCGCAGATTGATAAACGATAACCACCAGGGTGCCCCCATCTTAAAGCTGACTTTAACGCCTTTAGCCTTGATGCTGTGGGCGCTATGTAGCGATGCATCGGCTCGAGCGGAAAATTACTTCAACCCTCGTTTTCTGGCTGACGATCCGGCGAAGGTGGCCGATTTGTCTGGGTTCGAAAAGGGACTTGAGGCGCCTCCGGGTATCTACCGTGTCGACATTTATATGAATGACGGGTTTATGTCGACCCGGGACGTCTCTTTCCGGCCCGATGCCGACAACAAGGCCTTGGTGCCTTGCCTGACTCGCAGCCAATTGGCCACCATGGGGGTTAATACCCTGGCGGTCCCGGGAATGGTCATCTTGGCATCGGAAGCCTGCGTACCCTTAACCTCGCTGATCAAGGAAGCCTCCACTGATTTTGACGTCGGGCGGCAGCGCCTGTCTATCAGTGTTCCCCAGGCTTACATGGGCAACTCTGCCCGTGGTTATATCCCGCCTGACCAGTGGCAAAACGGCATCACTGCCGGGTTGCTCAATTACAGCTTCACCGGCAGTAATGTCCGTAACAGCCAGTCGAGCAACAGCAATTACGCCTTCCTTAACCTACAAAGCGGCGTGAATCTGGGAGCCTGGCGGCTGCGGGATAATACGACCTGGAGCTACACCAGCGGCGGTGGTTCAAGTTCTAATCAAAACCGCTGGCAGCACGTCAATACCTATTTGCAGCGGGACATTGCGCTGCTGCGCAGTCGCCTGACGCTGGGTGACGGTTATACCTCAGGGGACGTTTTCGACGGTGCGAACTTCCGCGGTGTACAGGTGGCGACGGATGACAATATGTTGCCAGACAGCCAGCGAGGGTATGCTCCCGTGATCCGTGGAATTGCCCGTGGCACCGCCAGGGTCACGGTCAAGCAGAATGGATTCGAGGTGTACCAAACCACGGTGCCACCAGGCCCATTTACCATCGACGATCTGTCTGGATCGGGCAGCGGGGGTGACTTGCAGGTCAGCATTCAGGAAGCCGACGGCACGGCTCAGGTCTTTACCGTGCCCTATACGTCGGTTCCCGGGCTGCTGCGCCAAGGGCAGGTGAGATATACGGTGATGGTAGGGCAGTATCGCAGTGGCAACGATCAGCAAGAAAAACCTACCTTTGGCCAGGGTACCCTGATGTGGGGACTGGCCGACGGCTGGACGCTGTCTGGCGGTACTCAGCTTGCCGATCGCTATCGTGCGTTCAACCTTGGGGTGGCTAAAAACCTGGGCATTTTCGGCGCCGTGTCGTTTGACATCACCCAGGCTCGCGCCACCTTGCCGGATGACAGTACTCATCAGGGACAGTCGCTGCGTTTCCTTTATAACAAGGCATTAAACGAGTGGGGCACCAACCTGCAACTGCTCGGTTATCGCTATTCCACCAGCGGCTATTACGCGCTGGGTGACACGACCTGGCGCCAGATGAGCGGTTACAAGGCGGCAACCGATGAAGGGATTGTCGAACTTATGCCGAAACTTACCGATTACTACAATCTGGCCTACAACAAGCGTGGGCGGTTGCAGATGACGGTGACTCAGCAGGTTGGAGACAACGGCACCTTTTATCTGACCGGTAGCCACCAGACTTATTGGGGGGTTGGTAAGGCGGATGAACAACTGCAGGCTGGTTACAGCGGTACGCTGGAGGATATCACTTATACCCTCAGCTATAGCCTGACCAAAAATGCCTGGCAGGACGGACGCGACAATATGCTGGCCTTCAACATCAGCATCCCGTTCAGCCATTGGCTGCGTTCTGACAGCCAGTCTGCTTTCAACCGCTCCAGCGTCAGCTACAGCATCTCTGACGATCTGAGCGGCAGGATGATCAATCAGGCTGGGGTGTACGGCACGTTACTGGAGGATAACAACCTGAGTTACAACGTGCAGGCCGGTTACGCCGGAGGCGGAACGGGCACTTCAGGCGGGACGGGTAACACCTCGCTGAATTATCGAGGGGCTTCTGGCAACGCCAACGTGGGTTACAGCCGCAGCAGCGGTACCAGCCAACTGTATTACGGGCTGAGCGGCGGCGTGTTGGCGCATGAAAATGGCATCACCCTGAGTCAACCGCTGAACGACACCCTAATCCTGGTCAAAGCACCGGGGGCGGGTAACGTGTCGGTGGAAAACCAGAGCGGGATACGTACCGACTCGCGGGGGTATGCCGTACTGCCGTTTGCCATGGATTACCGGGAAAACCGCGTGGCGTTGAACCCTAATACGTTAGCAAACAACGTCGAGCTGGATGACGCGGTGGTCAGCGTAGTGCCGAATCACGGTGCGGTGGTGCTGGCCGATTTTAAAACCCATGTCGGGCTGAAGGTACTGATGACGCTGACCTATAACGGACAACCGTTGCCATTCGGGTCAGTGGTGTCCTTCGATAATGGTCGCTCTGGCAGCATTGTTGCCGACGGTGGGCAGGTCTATCTGACCGGGCTGCCACCAAGTGGCGAGGTGAAAGCCAAATGGGGCGAGGGTGCAGGCGAGCAATGCGTGACGAGTTACCAACTGCCGCCGGAAAGTCAGCAACGGGCACTTAGCTATCTAACGGCAGTATGCCGATGATGCCGGGCGGGAGAGGCGAGCAATGAGAATACAACTTTATAGCCTGTGTCTGCTGGCGCTGTTTAGCACCAGGGTAACGCAGGCCGCGGACAGCACCATCGCCATTAACGGTTACGTTAAGGACAATGCCTGCTCAATAGCTCCGGGGTCACAAAGTTTTGTGGTGGATCTGATGAGTAATGCGGCTAAGCAGCTGCATCGGGTAGGAGCGACGACGCCAATGGTGCCGTTCAGCATCGTGCTCGATAAATGCGGTGGTTCAGCCATCGCGGTGAAAACGGGTTTCACTGGCGGGGCAGACAGCGACAATCTGACGTTGCTGAAAATCGACGGTGGGGCCGGTGCTGCAGCCGGCATGGGCATACAGATCCTCGATAACAACGGCAATGCCATTGCTCTCAATGAGATCTCGAGTGGGTTGAACTGGTCAAACATTACCGCCGGGCAATCCAATACGCTGTATTTCTATGCGCGCCTGATGGCGACCCGTGCCCCGGTGACTGCCGGGCAGGTTAGAGCGACGGCAAACTTCACCCTGGAATTTCAGTAACCGGAGAAAAGAGCTATGAACATGAGCAAGCTGGTTCCGATCGCAGGGTGGTTACTGATGGTGGTACTCCCTCTGGCGCATGCGGCAGATGTCAACATCACCATCAATGGCAAGGTGGTGGCAAAGCCCTGCACGGTATCCACCGTGTCTACCACGGTAGAGCTGGGTGATTTGTATACCTTCAACCTGCTGGCGGCAGGCGACACTTCGCCATGGCACTCGGTGACATTGAACCTCACCAACTGCCCAGTAGGGACCTCAAAGGTGACCGCGACCTTTTCCGGTACGGCCGATAGCACCCGGAACTATTACGCCAATCAGGGCGCGGCCCGCAGTATTGCGTTGCAGCTGGCCGATAGCGGCGGGGTAAATCTGCCCAACGGCAGTACCAAAGTCGTGGCGGTGAATGACGCATCGCTGGCCGCCAGCCTGGTTTTGCAGGTAAGGGCCATCACGCCCAGCGGCAATGTGACGCAGGGTTCGATTCAATCCCTGATCAACGTGACTTACACCTATTCCTGATGATGAAAAACATATGAAAGACTTAATCTGCGTATTTCTGAAATATCTGGGTGCAGCTGCGCTCTTGATTGGCTATTCATCCAGTGCCTATGCCTTCGCTTGCCAAACTCCGGCCGGTGGGTTTATCCCTATCGGTGGCGGCAGCGCCAACGCGTTTGTTGATTTGACTCCGCAGATCGGGGTTGGCCAAAACCTGATCGTTGATTTGTCCCGTCAGATATCCTGCCGAAATGATTATCCAGATACTCGAATAGACTACGTTTCTCTGCAAAGAGGTTCGGCCTATGGTGGCGTACTGGCAAGTTTCACCGGTAGCTTTGTGTATGACGGTACCTCTTACCCATTCCCGACGACTTCTGAAACCAAGACCGTTACCTATGAAGACACTACGAGGATGACGCCATGGCCCGCCGTGCTTTATCTCACGCCTATCAGTACCGCAGGTGGAGTGGCGATAACCAGTGGTTCTTTGATTGCGGTATTAAATATGCATCAAACCAATAACGTGGGGGAGTCGCATTCGTATATTTGGAATATCTATGCCAGCAATAGCGTGGTGATCCCAACTGGTGGCTGTGATGTCTCTTCCCGCGATGTCACCGTGAATCTACCAGAATACCCGGGAACGGTGTCGATTCCGTTGACGGTACGCTGTGCCCAGAGCCAAAACCTGGCCTATTACCTGACCGGGCCAACCATGGATGCCGCATCCACGATTTTTGCCAACACCGCCTCAGCGCCGGTGGCTCAGGGAATTGGTATTCAGGTTGCCAACCGCAATGGTGTTATTGCCACCAACAGGAACGTCGCGCTGGGTACCGTCGGCAGTTCTGCAGTCAGTTTAGGTTTGACCGCCAACTATGCACGCACGACCGGTCAGGTAGTGGCGGGTAACGTCAAGGCTGTGGTGGGTGTGACCTTTTTGTATCCTTGAATGTGTGTTTTAACACGACCTCAAGCCTGGCGGGACGGCACTATACCCAAAATAATTCGAGTTGCTTGTAGGCGGCCAGTCCAGTCCGAGAGTCGCCAGGAGCATAGATAACTATGTGACTGGTGCGAACGGACGCAGCCAACACCCAAGCAACTTGAAGTATGAAGGGTATAGACACTAATGAAATGGACACCTCTCCATAATCGGCTTCAATGAGCCATGCTATCAGTGTGTGCCAACAGCAAAATGAAAGAGGTGTCCAATGGAACAAATTATCGGAATCGATCCGGCAAAGTGTAGTGGATCACAAAATCAGGACATCCTCGTAGCCTTTTTCCACTGCTCTTCGTATTCACAGGGCGGTAACCCACCATTGTGCCGATGGGGGTGTAATGTGTTGTAATAACCGTAAGGGATCAGTGAGTGCCGTATTGACGGCTATTTATTGGTGAGGTCAACATTCCAGGGCAGTAGCTCAGCCACTTTATTGGAAAGCCACTCCAGCAGTATGCTTAGGATATGGCGAAGGTAAGCCTCCGGATCGATGCTATTAAGCCTGCACGTACCGATCAGACCGTACAGCAGTGCACCGCGCGTTCTGCAGCATTGTTATCAGCTTCTGCAAGACCGTCATCGCAGTAGTAGCATAGGGCATCCCAATGGTTCAGGACATGAGCGAACGCCTTTTCGACAGCGTGGCGCTTTTCTCCACCAACCAGTCATGCAAGGATATCAGCAGCGGCTTACTCTGGGACTGCCTGGCTACCAGCCGCTCAGTTGCAGGGACGCCGCGTATGGCTTCTTCGATTGCGTACAGCTCACCGATACGTTTCAGGGCTTCCTCTGCTGTCGCCGTTTGAGTACTTATATAGACGTCGTGGATTTTTCTGCGCGCATGGGCCCAGCAAGCAGCTTCGATTAACGGACTACCTTTACGTTCTGCGCTGAACAACCGATCGTAGCCTGCGAAGGCATCCGCCTGCAGCACACCATTATAGTGCCGAAGATGTTGCTGAGGATGTTTCCCCTGCCGGTCTGGCGAGAAGGCGAACCATGCCGCTGGCGGATCTGATGAACCTGCGCTTCTGTCATCACGTACATATGTCCAGATGCGTCCGGTTTTCGTCTTCTTCCTGCCCGGTGCCAGTACTGGCACCGGGGTGTCATCCGTATGCAGTTTGTGGCAGTCCATCACGTAGTGGTAAATGGCTTCATGCAGCGGGGCCATTAACCGACAACAGGCATTCACCCAGTTGGAGAGCAGAGCCCGGCTCAGATCCACGCCCTGGCGGGCAAAGATTTCGCATTGCTGATAGAGCGGCAAGTGTTCGCAGTATTTGGCCGTTAACACGCGGGCCAGCAGACCCGGCCCGGCGATACCCCGATCGATGGGGCGTGATGGCGCAGGCGCTTCAACGATGCAGTCGCATCGGGTGCAGGCCTTTTTCACCCTGACCGTGCGGATCACTTTCAGAGCGCTGACTTCACTGAGGTAGGCCATATCACTACCGCAACCAGGACAGCAGGTTTCGACTGGCTCCAGTCTGTTTATTTCGCGGGGAAGATGTTCCGGGAGAGGACGGCGGTGGCGGGACTGGCGAAGCTGGCGCGGAACCTGCGGATCGTTATCCCGACCGTTGTAACGATCGCTTTGCTGCTCCTGCTGTTTCAGTAGGGCTTCTGCGTCTTCAACCTGTCGGCGCAGCTTTTCTGAACGGGTACCGAACAGCATCCGACGCAGTTTTTCTATCTGTGCCCGCAGATGCTCTATTTCGCGCTCTTCGTTCTCTATTTTCTCTTCAGCGCGGGCCAGCGCCGAGCGCAGGAACGACTCAGTCTCTGCAACGAGGCTAAGTTGGCTGTCTTTCTGGCGAAGTGCGTCTTCCAGCGCGGCGATACGGGCAAGATAGTCCTGATTCATGACCCCATTTATAATGCGGCCATGCTCTTTTTAGAACATTGTCAGTGAGTTAAGGCGAGCTGTTTTGGGTTGGCGCCAGTCCAGCTTATCGATGAGCATGGCGAGTTGTGAGCGGGTGATAGCGATTTTACCATCGCGTACAGCAGGCCAGATGAACAGGCCTTCTTCCAGCCGCTTGGTAAACAGGCACAGGCCGTCAGCATCAGCCCAGAGGATTTCACGGTGTCACCTTTGCGGCCACGGAAGATAAACAGGTGGCCGGAGAACGGATTTTCATCAAATGCATGCTGTACCCGTTCGCCCAGACCATTGAACGATTTACGCATATCGGTGACGCCAGCAACCAGCCAGATACGGGTGCCTGACGGGAGGGATATCATTGGCTTCTCCCGGTCAGTTCGCGGAGCAGCACGGCCAGCAACTCTGGTGACGGGTTCTCAAGTGTCATTTTGACATGGCGGAACTCAACACAACAGGAGGTAGCCTTCAACGCTGAGAACTGACCCAGATCAGTGTCCGTCTCACCTATTGGTGCTGGATCAGGTATCACCTCGAGAGGCAGCATAGTCGGTGATGATGAAGATTCGACTGTTGCCGGAAGGCGTCGTGATATACGGCCTTCATCCTGGCAAAGTCGTAACCATTTGAAGATAATGTTGTCGTTGACGCCGTTTTCACGAGCGATCTGAGCAACGCAGGCACCGGGACGGGAAGCCAGTTCGACCATATGAAGCTTGAAGTCATTGGGATAATTTTTACGGGGTTCTTTTCGCCAGGATTGGGGTTCCATACTGAGATGTCCGTCTGTACAGGTGGACGTCTAAGTTACCAGTATTGGCTTAATGGCTACATACGGCGCTGGTTTTACGCTTACTAATAACCTTGTATCCATTCACTGACATCTCGTACCGCATGATGGATCCTACGGAGAGTCATTCACTTTTCAGGCTTCGGAACACTCTTTCCATTGGTGAATTATCCAGACAATTTCCCCTGCGGCTCATGCTCTGCATCACTCCGTTCCTCCACAGTAACTGCCTGTATTTTTTACTCCTGTACTGCCCTCCCTGATCCGAATGAAACAGCAACCGCCTTTTCCTTTGTCGCGTCTCCAGTGCATTACGCATGGCTCGACACACCAGATCTGCATCCGGGGGTGACGATATTGCACTGCCCACTATCCGACGGGAGTAAAGGTCGAGCACCAGTGCCATTTAGCTATATTACGTTGCCCATATCGGCGAGCGAAAACTGTCACACTCATCGTTGATAACCACATCATCCGCAAAAGCCGTAAAGCGGAATACTGGTTGGAGAAAAACAAGAAGTTCCGGTTGTTGTTCTTACTAACCTACTCGCCATGGCTGAATCGAATAGAGTTGTTGTGGCTATCGCTACACAAAACCATAACGCGGAACCATCAGTGCAATACATGTGGCAGTTACTGGAGCAGGTAAAACAGTTTATGAATGCAGCCTCGCCTAACCAACACGGGTTGGCTAAAGTTGAACGGTAATATGCAAAGCTGTTTTAATTTTCTGCTGGCTTTTATTTTGGTGTAAAACCCCATTTCAATCATTTTTTTGTAATTTAAATCTAATAATTTATTATTTTTTAGAATTTAAATCTAATTTAAGCTTGCTTTTCGATATATGTATCTAGTGTGGGATGTTTGTCTTACTATATTTCTCGAACCCAAGATGTATGTGCCCAGCCTAATATACGACTTGTAAAAAATAAGTCGTAAGTGAGGTTGTCTTTTTTTTGTCTTGTTTTGTAGTCCATTAGAATTGCGTTAACACGCAACGAAAGAATGAACCATAAGAAGTCAGGATTTAAGAAGGTGCTTCATCTGTTCAAATACTCGTGGCTAATAATCAGCTACGAAATGATTTTATTAACTTTAATATATAACCAAGGAATTGATTATGCGTAAGTCTATTTTTACTCTGGCTCCGGTTGTTGCTGCTCTGTTAGCAGGAGCTGGCGTAGCTCAGGCCGCATCTAACTCTCAGATGACCATTACCGCCAACGTTGTAGCGGCGACCTGTGACGTTTCTCTCTCCAATAGCAACCTGGACCTGGGTAACTATTCCAAGTCTGCTTTCAGCGCTGTGGCTACCCCGGTTGCCGGCAGTGTAAAAACCTTCACTGTGGGCCTGAGCAACTGTGAAGCGCCATTGGCCGCGGGCGACAAGGCAAACTTGATCGTCACTGGTCAGACACTCGCGGGCAACCCGAACATCTTTAACAGCACAGGCACCAATACTGGCGTCATGCTCAGTGAAGCAGCCACGCCAACAAACTACATCACCAATGGCCAGAAATTGGAGGTGGCGACCGCAGCTGCAACCCCCGCTGCAGGCGATTTCGACGCGAAAACTTTGACTCTGCAGGCAGGTCTTGCCTCCACGTCAACCACACCCAATATCGGTATGGTTAGCGCGCCGATCCTGTTCAGCTTCGCCTACAACTGATGTGTTCAAGCGGGCCGATGGCCCGCCTTTTCAGGATCCGCAATATGACGCGCTTTATCTCCCTGTTTTCTCTGCTAGTAGTCCTGCTGGGTGCGCCGCTGACAGGCTCGTCCGCCGGGTTTGGCATTAATGCCACTCGCCTGATTTACCCTGAAGGGGCCAGCAGTATCAATGTCGCGGTACGTAACACCCTTAACCACGAACCGTACCTGGTAAAAACGGCTGTCAGCGGTCAACAGGATGCAGAGACCCCTGCCCCGTTCACCGTGACACCGCCGCTGTTCCGTCTGGAGCCTCAAAGCACCAATCAGTTACGTATCGCTTTTACCGGCCAGCCGCTGCCTGGCGATCGGGAGTCGGTGTTTTATTTGCATGCCACCGCTATTCCGACCAGTACGCAAAGGGACCCGGCTCAGCAGCGCAATGACATTCAGGCCCAACTGCGTTTCGGCGTGGGCAGCATCATCAAGCTGTTCTATCGGCCTGCGAGCCTGAGTGGATCCTCTGCCGCTGCACAAAAAGGGTTGCAGTTCTCCCGTGTAGCTGGGGGGCTGAAGGTGAGCAATCCCTCTCCCTATTTTGTCAGCCTGGCCGACTTGACGGTGAATGGGCAACAACTGGCTCTGGACACACCTGCTGCACTCATGCTCCCCCCTTTCGGCAACCATATCTGGCCGGTTAAAACCCAGTTGGCAACCGGCAAGCGGGTACAGTGGCAGACCATTAATGATACCGGGGGCACCGATGCGTTCAGCGCAACGTTACCTTGAGACCGTGCTTGCTGTAGTGGTGGCAGGTGGTGTAGTCGTATCCGCCCCGGTGCAGGCCGTGACGTTGGATTTCACCGCCGTGCTGACCAATGGCACCTGCACGCTTAGCCTGGATAAAAGCACACTGCCTTTGGGTGCAATCGCTAAATCCCGGTTGCGCCCGTACCAGTTGGTTGCTCCACAGCCCTTTACCCTGTCCGTGCAGGACTGTACCGGTTCTGCGGTCGGCAGCCTTAAGCCTGTCGTGACTATCGCCGGCACCGGCACAACCCAAGACAGTAAATGGCTGTTTCGCAATGCCGGATCGGCGGCGAATACTGGGATCTTGGTGATCCAGAGTGCCACCTTGCCGGATTACAGCCAGCCCGAAGTCAAAAACAACAGCGTGATTTCACTGGCGAACCCCGGACAGATACCGGTCAACCAGACGTTTACCTTTTATGCCGGTGCCAGTTGTGGCGGCAGCACCGGGTGTGCCACGGTCACGACCGGTGACGTGACGGCCACGCTGATGTTTACGTTTGCCTATCAGTGAGGACCCGATGACACAGCGATTTCATCAGGTGCTATCAAGCATGCTGCTCACGTTCAGCCTGTCTGCACAGGCCGGAAGCGGCGGTATCAGCCTGGGACAGACACGCGTTATTTTTTCTTCAGCGGATAAAGCGCAAATGCTCACCGTCAGCAATAGCGGGCAACAGGCTTATCTGGTCCAGGCCCGAGTCCAAAGCGGCCCGGATGATACGACTCCCGCGCCGTTTATCGTTACACCCCCGCTGTTCTCGCTACAAGGTGATAGCCGCCAACTGCTACGGCTGTTGCCGCAGGGTGCCACGCTGCCCTCCGATCAGGAATCGCTGTTTTATCTCTCTATCTCGGCCATTCCTGCACAGGCTGAACCCGTAACGGCGGCCGATCGGCTGTCGGTAGGGGTACGTTTCGTGATCAAGCTGTTTTATCGCCCGCAAGGGTTGGCGTTGCCCGGTGACAACACCCCTTGCCTGTTGACGTTCAAGCGTGAAGCGCACGGCATGCGGGTCATCAATCCCACCGGCTATTTTCAGACCCTGGGGATGCTGGCCGTTGACGGGCATACCGTGGCGCTAGACCAACAACCAGCTATGGTGCCTCCGCACAGCACTATCACCCTGGCCGTTGATGGGGCGGTGAATAAGGTGGCTTGGCAGACGCTCACCGACTATGGCGGGCTCTCCAAGTCCTGCCAGCAGACAAGCTCAGCCACCACGGAGACCACACCATGAAATACCTGATTTATCTTCTGATGGCCCTATGCCTGTTGGTCAACAAAATGGCCCTGGCACAGGCTCAGGACAACGTGTCACAGGGGATTTCTTTTTACGTGCTGCGGGTGATTTACCCGGAGGGCGAAAAGCAGGGCGTAACGTTGACCGCTTACAACAAAAGTCCGGCACCGTACCTGATGCAATCATGGATCCGCCCCGTCGATCCGGCCACTGGGGACGTAGACCTGAGCTGGCATGGCACCCCAGTGATGCCGTTTATTGTCACGCCGCCGCTGGCTCGCCTAGAAGCGAAAGGTGAACTGGCGCTGCGTATCCGGCGCAACGATATGCCGCTGCCTAATGACCGCGAGTCGGTGTTTTTCATCTCCATGAAGGCGCTGCCCACCCAGCAGCCCGCCGGTGAGCAAATGGTGATGACGGTCGTGAGCAATATCAAACTGTTTTACCGCCCGGCTGGATTGGTGAAACGCGCCGTGGCAGATATGGCCCCGAAGCTGACCTTCAGTCGGGCAGGCAATCAATTGACAGCGACCAACCCGACCCCCTACTGGCTCACCTTCTCCCGCCTTGCGGTGGGGAATGTGGCGTTGGACAAACCAGCTCTGCGCCTGATGGTACCGCCTTTCGGCAAGCAGTCTTACACCCTGCCCGCCACCGCGAGCGGGAAAGTCAACTGGCAGTTGATTGATGAAGATGGCTGGGATACCCCGGTTGCCCAACAGGATTGACGATTTCTCCCTTCCTGGCTCGCTCGCTACGGGGAGCCACGTTCTTTCAGACGGATAGGATAACCATGAAAATTCACCCTCTTGCCCTTGCTCTTTCCCCACTCCTGGTGGGCAGCGCATTGATTGCAGGCACGTCTCCAGCCTGGGGCCGCGACTACTTTGACCCGGCGCTGTTGTCGCTGGGTGGTGGCTTGGAAGCCGTCACCGACCTGAGTGCGTTTGAAAGCGCCGGACAGACCCCACCGGGGACTTATCTGGTGACGGTGCTGGTCAACCGCAGCGAGCGTGGTCAATACCGCGTCGTGTTCACGCCGGGTGACAAGGGCCTGGTCAGCCCGGAATTGACCCCGGCCTTCCTGGCGGAGATGGGGATCAATACCCCCGCATTGCCCGCTTTTGGCGGGTTGCCGGTCGACAAGCCTGTCAGTGACCTGGCCACGCTGATCCCTGATGCACGGGTGCACTTTGATTTTCAGCAACAGCGTCTGGAACTCAGCATTCCCCAGGTGGCGATGAAGCCGGATGCCGGCAGCACAGTGGATCCAGCACTGTGGGACTACGGTGTACCGGCCCTCCTTTTCAACTACAGCCTCAATGGCGGACACAGCCGCCAGGACGGGCAGAGGGGCCAAGCCACCAGCGAGCAGACCAACCTGTTTCTGGGGCTGCACAACGGATTGAACTGGCAGGCGTGGCGCCTGCGCAGTGACATGACCTACACATACAATAACAGCCGCAGTGGCTATGGCGACACGCAACACAATCAGCAAACCCGTTTCTCAAATACCTATCTGCAACGCGATATCCAGGCCTGGCGTTCGGATGTGCTAGTTGGAGAGAACAACACCGGCAATGACGTTTTCGACAGTATTCCGTTTCGCGGGGTCCAATTGAGCTCCAGCGAAGACATGCTGCCGCTCAGCCTGCGTGGATTTGCTCCGGTGATCAGCGGCATTGCGCAGAGCAACGCACGGGTTACCGTCAGCCAGAACGGTAACGTGGTGTACCAGGCGTATGTTGCTCCGGGACCGTTTCGGATTAATGACTTGTACCAGACCGGACAAGGGGGAGACTTGACGGTCACTGTGACCGAAGCGGATGGCAACGTACGTACCTGGACCCAGGCTTTCTCGGCGCTGCCGGTGATGCAACGTCCGGGGGGGGGGAAGTACGAACTGACCGCTGGGCGCTATAATGGCGGCATCACCACCGGCTCCAGAGAGGCCCATTTTGCATTGGGCACCCTAATTTACGGGCTGCCCCATGACATCACGCTGTACGGCGGCGGGTTGATAGCGGAGAAATACGCCTCGGCGGTGGCGGGCAGCGGGATTTCGCTGGGGGATTTTGGCGCCATATCGGCGGACATGACTCTCTCATCGGCCCGCATGTATGACGAAAGACAGAGCGGCCAGTCATACCGGGTACGTTATGCCAAAAGCCTGCTCAGCACGGGCACCTCGGTGGATCTGACCGCTTATCGTTACTCCACCCGACACTATTACAACTTTGCCGACTTCAATAACAGCGGTTATCAACTCAGTGAAGGCCAGGTGCCCTGGGCACTGGCCCGACAACGTTCGGATTTCCAGGTGCGGATAACCCAGCAACTGGGGGATTTTGGATCGCTGTACCTGTCGGGTGCACGCAGTGATTACTGGGGCGATGAGCTGGTGAACAATACCCTATCGGCGGGTTACAACGGCAGTTGGCACGGTGTGAGCTATGGCCTGGCCTACAGCGTTGACCGGATAAAATCCGGCGGAGATTGGCCGCAGAACCGCCAGTTGGCGTTCAATATGCAGGTACCGTTCAGCCTGTTCAGCGCGCAGCCCGCCCTCAACCGCAGCTACGCCAGCTACCAGATGACGCACGACAGTGAAGGCCGCATGCGGCAACAAGTGGGAGTGAGCGGCTCGGCGGCGGAAGATCGCCTGTCCTACAGCCTGATGCAGGGGTGGAGTAACAACAACCAAAGTGGTAACGGGGGCAGCACCGGCAACCTGAATCTGGGGTGGCAGGGGAGCCAGGGCATGGTCAGCGCCGGGTACAGCCACAGCAGCCGCTATAATTCACTGAATGTGAGTGGTAACGGGGGGCTGGTAGTCCACCCTAACGGGGTGACGCTAAGCCAGCAACTGGGCAACTCGGTGGCAGTGGTCCGCGCACCGGGCGCTGCTGGGGTGAGCGTGATGAACGGCGGGATCCGCACAGACAGCCGCGGGTATGCGGTGGTGCCGTACCTGTCGCCTTACCAGAACAACACAGTGAGCCTGAACCCGTCGACGCTGCCTGAAGATGTCGATCTGCCTCAGAGCAGCACCAATGTCTACCCCACCAAAGGGGCTGTGGTAGCGGCCACGTTTACTCCACGTACTGGCTATCAGGCGCTGATAACCCTGACCCAGGCTGGCATACCAGTACCCTTCGGTACGCTGGTGACACTGACCGATGAAGGCGCGGAGATCAACAGCGGCATCGTGGGTGATGCAGGCCAGGTGTATCTGAGCGGGTTGCCGGAACAGGGAAAATTGCGCGCGGTGTGGGGCCGTGGGGCTGCACAGCAGTGCCTGGCCCACTTAAACCTGAACAAGGCAGCAGTATCAGCAAACAATCCGGTGCGCATGCTGAATGTGCAATGTGAGGAAGGACAGTGATTAAACAACGTTTAATAAAGACAGCATCATGCGGTATCACCAGCATGGCATTAATGGTGACCCTTGCGACTCCCGTTTTGGCGGAAACCATCACCATCGGCAAGGGGACGGGGATCCTCTGGGAGGGGCTGCCGTTTAACGAGACATTGAGTGGTCCTCTTAATAATTCGGCACTTAATCCCATATACGGACTCTTGTCAATCTCTAAGTCTACTTACGAATGTATGTTCTCAAGGGATTTGAAAAACATTGGTGGTTATCTTGTCTACCCGCTGCCCGGGGTTCCTGGAGTTGGATTGATACCTCGGGCCTCGGGTATTGTCACCTATACCCGATATGACGATTCACCGGGGCAATTGACCGCCACCATTGGGCTGCCGCAAACCAGAGGCTCCTCAACGTCACAAGGGAGTATTAACTCACCATCAGGTCGGCCTTGGTGCTTGTCCCCTATGTCGTCTTCGAATACTACATTTTACTCGGCATTAGGAGCTCGTACGGCGAATATATCAGGTACCTGGGTGCTGGTGGCTGACGGTACCCAGCGAGCTGGAGAGGTTAATGTTCCACCCATGTATTTGGGCAGCTTTTCGCAAGATATCCAGGGTGATAGAATTACCTCTATACTGCCCTCCAATATTTCCCTGCGCATCTCCACGCTGGAATGTAGCGTGAATACCCCGACAGCCATTGACTTCGGATCGGTCAATCGTAATACCCAGGCCAATGCGGAACTGGCGTTGAAGCCCGTGCAACTGGCTGTCACCTGCGGGCAGCCTACCGACCAGATAAATGCCAATATCAATCTGCAGTTCCGTGCCATCAGTGGTCTGTACGGCAATGCCGCTACAAGGCTGGCATTAAACCTGGGGGGAGGCTATATCACCGGGGAAATTAATAACGGGGTGACCGGCAGTGGCGACTGCAAGGCCACAACCGGCTTACGCTTTGATAATTCCCCCATAAAACTGGGCAGTATCACCAGTGCGGAAAGCAGCAAAACCTTGACCAACCAGCTCACCTGGCGACTGTGTTCGGGAGGCAACAGCGTGCCAACCGGTGCGGTCACGGCTTCAACGGAAATGCTGGTGACGTTTAACTGAGCTGCATTTGGCGCTGCTGATGGTTGGGTGGTTTTCCAACCGTCAGCGTATTGATGTATAACAGGTAAGACGCTCAATTGCCAACGGCAATGTTTTACCCAGTGCGTTTCTTACTTTACTCAGGGTTTCTCCGAACTCCAGAAAAATGCCGTGCAAAGCATTTATCGACATGATTTTACAGGGATACCCATTCTGGCGTTCAGACAACTTACCCTCAACGAGTATCTCTTAGCCGATTAGCGTCTTAGCTTTCGCTCTAATCTCTGCCAGTTCAGCAGGTGTCACCACACCTTTTTTGGTTATCTTTCTCGCTCTCCAGTCAACACCGGTCACTTGGTCGGCAAGGGCTACGTTTTCACGGTTGCCCGATAATTCCACCTCAAAAGGGTAACCTTTGTGGTACAGGGAACACAAAGCAGCAGGCCAACGGGATTATTATAAGAAAAAGGGCTAAGCACAACGATTGTGCGGTAACCTCTCTGTTCGTGACCTGCGCGCTGCATCCACTTTAAAATGATAGTGTTACAATAACCGTATCCTGGTAATTTCCC
>NZ_JBXUGP010000030.1:0-67266 GCF_057180605.1 Serratia sp. HNCC26DJ206 | reverse complement strand
CTGGAGCGTCAGTTGTAACGGGGGGCCGGGTTCGGCCTGCCGCCGCGGAGAAAACCCGGAAAAGCGGTAATGGCAGCGGCTGACGCCGCTGCTATGATGTGGGTGCAGTTGCTCTTTAACAGGTTGGGGAAAATGGCGTCACGGGCGTAAAAGTCGCGTCGGGGCAAAAAGTTGGCGGTGTGAAAATGCACTGGCGAAAAGTTGTTGTAACTGGCTGACTGTACAGGGGAAACGTGAGTTAACCTGGGGATCGAACGTCGGACTGCTTACTAAGGAAAAAGAACAAAACCGGCTGAAAGAAGCACAGTTGATCGGTGAAATCGGCAGTCAGGCGGCTGATATTGCACGAACGCAGGGGGATATCAACGGGCTCAAAGCCGCGAAAGAGAAGTACCCGGATATGACAGCCGAGCAACTGCGTGAAACCAAAGAATATAAAGACGCCATGAAACAATATGGCACCGGCAGCTCACTACAGCAGGGTATTCAAGCGGCAACGGCGGCCATTCAGGGACTGGCCGGTGGTGATATGGCTAAAGTCTTGGCGGGAGCCAGTGCGCCGTATCTGGCGGAAGTCATTCACAATATGACCACTGATCCAGCCACCCAGAAAGTGAACACCGAAGCCAACCTGATGGCGCACGCTGTATTGGGTGCGGTGACGGCTGCGGTAGATGGCAACGGCGCATTGGCAGGTGCCAGCGGCGCAGTGATGGGGGAATTTATCGCCCAGCAGATGTACCCTGGTATTAAGCGTGATGATCTGACGGAAGAACAGCGGCAGACCATCAGCGCTCTTGGCACCTTGGCGGCGGGGCTAGTTGGTGGCGTAGTGGGTGACAGCACGGCGAATGCCGTCGCGGGGGCGCAAGCGGGTAAGAACGCTCTCGAGAACAATAACCTGAATGCCAATGATTTTGGTAAAGGCATGGCGGATTACGGGCAAGCAGCGGCGTCGTGGAATCAATATGCGGAAGATAACAACCTGTCCCCAGAGCAGAAACAAGCCGGGTTAGATAAATTGGCAAAAGGAGATATGCCGGAAGGGCAAGATATCGCTAAAGTGATCGTCGATGGTTATGTGGATGGGGTGTTGATTGCCGGTGCGTGGTATCTAGGACCAGCAGCAGGGATAGGCAAAGTGGCTGCGGGTTCGACCATAGCCAGTATTGTCAACGGCACCTATCAGTGGTACGACTTGAATCAGCCGGGCAATGAAAATAAGACCTGGGACTATAAAGGTAGTATTGGCGCAGCTGTCACAGGTGGTCTTGCTCCTGGGCGGGGAATTTGGGCGAATACCGGGATAGCAATGGGCGGTTCGGTATTTAGTGATGGGCCTAATGTGGGAGCACAACTAAGTTCTGGAGCTGGTGCATTTTTAGGCGGAGGATTTGGAGAGTTGGCTCCTATCGCTCTGAAACCTATTTTTGGTAATTCGTCTGGTTTTGTTGGTGAAGTTGGTGGAGCCTTTTTGTCCGAGGTAATTAGTAACGGAATGAAAAACTATAAAAGCAGTGATGAGAAAAAGGATGAGAAAAAATGAAAAAGAAAATAAAGCTCCCTCTATTAATTTTGGGGATTATTTACTGTTTTGTTTGTTTTTTCATTCTTGGAGTAGTGATTCAATGTGGAATTGTTTTCATGCATGAAGGACATTTCCTTATTGGTAGGAAAAAACTGATTGATACTTTAGTGTTGAGTGGGATCGCTGGTTCTGCTGCCGGTATAGGCTCTTGGATTTTTGCAAAGATTGATGAATATAAAGCCCGAAAAAAACCTCCCACTGATCTTAATTAAGTAAAACCAACCACGACCATTTAAGCCGGGGTTGTGTAATGTTACGGTGATATGGTAATCGAATTGGTTGTTCGTGGGTGCTATCATCATGATGTCATCGAATAGCTGAACTACCTTGAGCTGTACCTTAACCAGTTGATGTTCAAATTTTGGGTGGCATTTTAGCAAAAAATAAGATAAGTCGTTACCACTTTAAGTAATGAGGTTACCATGTAGCCTCCAGTAAACTAATGGATAGATATACAAATGGAAAAAGTTTCTCCTTTACCAAAACTCCTTGAACGCTCAATAAAAAATGCCTGGCAGGCCGCATCGTTGTCTGCCGTTTTAACGCTCATATTCGCCATTTACCCTTGGTTTGACGGCTTAAAGGGGCTTGCCTCTTTCTATAATCTACCATACGTGCTCATTAGTTCCGGCTTGGCCTACGGTATTTATCGTAGAAGTAGAGTTTGTGCAATCTTGATGCTGCTTGTTTTTATTGCTACGAAAGTTTCAGCACAAGGTCCTCAGACCAACGGTACTATAATGATGACTATGTTTCTTCTTTTTTTCTCAAGTGGTGTTGCTGGGACATTCCTTTATCACCGTTATCAGAGGTTGAATCACTTTAGCAAAAGAAATTTTTATATCATTACAATTATCAGTCTTGTGTTTTCACTTGCATTGTTGTTTTCAGCATCGTGGGGGCTTAATTATCTGGCGAAAAATAATGAGTCATCTGTATGGAACGATCTTGAAAATAAAATAAATTCGGCTAAAGAAAAACAGCCGTTACCTTTACGTATAGACTACTATACTGTGTTACAAGACTATTATGTTTATCAGAAGACGTTGACGTATAAATATTCAGTTGAGAATATTGAACTTAGTGAAATAAAATCATCAGAGCTGTACAAGAAGAATCTTGATGCATTTCAAGCGTTTTGCAATGAACCTATATTAGTTCTCTACGATTTGCATGTTGACTATGTGTATATTAAAGGATTTGATGAAAAAATTTATAGCTACAATGCCAAGGATTGTAAAAAATAAAATATAAAATTAATAGTCGTTAGTGGCAACAGTGAACGCTCTCAGTTTTGGTAAGACAACAAGTAGTGTCGTTCAAAAATCACTTAAGATGTAAGGGCGAGAGAATGTCGAATGGGTTTTGAAAAATAAATATATTTATGAGGTTAGCTGATGTGCTGCTTAGTATCGATGAAATTCAGAAAAAAGTTGACGGAATGATTTTACGAGCTGGTCTCCCAAGATGTTCGGTTAATCTTTGCACCGCACCTATTGGTGATGGTGCTCCATATATTACATTTGAAAATAATATGTATAATTATATTTATTCAGAAAGAGACTATGAATTTTCGAGAAAGATTACCAGCTCGTTAGATGAGCTACTTTATTGGATTATGTCAGAGTTGGCTTATAAAATAGTATTCCAATATGAGCTAGAACACAGGGTGAAAGGCAAAGATGGACGACGCATCGCTTTTCCAAAATTTATTGAATTAATGGTGGATATGAATCCTGTATGGGGAGCAGAAGCACGATATGAAATTCAAAAAACTCTGACCGAATCGCCCTACGACGATAGCCTCCATCTATAATGACAACTTGAACAACCCAGACCAACTTGCTGGGATTTTTGTTTTTATGCCCCGAGTAGTGCCGCTATAGCCTGAACACCCAATATGCAGCGGTCATTCCCAACTATTCAGCGTCGGTGACACTCTGTGAGCTAGTCACCGCCTATGACCACCTCGTTGTTCTTCCACACTTAATCCGCCCCAAATCTTGGTGGCCTCGCAGAGTTGTTTTCACGTGGCCTCATCGGTGACAGCGAGGCTCCTGTTTGTTCGGGGCTGGAGTGCCATTATGGCATCCCAGCCCTCGCAGTTGGCAACTCTGAATCACTTTTTTGATCTTACCCAAACCGTTCAACGGCGCTGTTTTCAGCAGGCTCATGCTAGAGAAATGCGACCAGTGAACCTGCAGAGATCTGGGTGATATCTTACTCGCTGCTATCACTGAATTTTTTTGTTAATCAGTTGCGAAAGCTCACACAGATGAGTGCTTAATGTACCGAGCCTTTCTTGTTGATTGGCATCAAATGATTGAGCGTCTGTCGGCGCGGTTTTTTCCAGTGTGTCGATTATGCTTTCAACCCCTTGGTAATGCTTGGAAATGAGCGAAGAAATGCCTAGAACTTCACATTTGAGCGTGTTCAATTTGCCGGTTAGCTCTTGAATATGGAGTTCCTCAACCTGAGTTTCTTCAATAATTTTGCCATTCCTTTTTCGTGTCGTTATGGCCCCACCTGCGAGGCTGAGGACACCGATACTTACACCAATCGGCCCCATCAGCGCGAGCAATGCTTTGCCTGCTGCTATACCACCACCGCCAGCAGCGAGCGTACCACCACCCAGCCAGGCAAGTGCGGCATTGGTTGCTGCTGCTCCGCCTAAGCTGGAGATTGCCGCACCGCTAGATGCAGTACCGAAGGTTGTTGCTACAGCCATCCCAGCGGTGGAGCCAAAAACGGCCATTCCCGCACCGGTAGCTACCCCTGCACCAGTGGCGAGGCTCGTGACTGTGATGCTTGTATCAGCATCGGTGCTACGATGTTCAGCCTCGAATTTTTCCACTGTGTTATCAAATACAGAGACTTCCTGCTTGAGCTGCTCCCATGCCCTGTTGAATGCATTTGGCCTGTTTGTCAGGTTATCAAACCAGGCTTCAAGGCGGGCCGTTAAGACCCTGCTGCATTTCTCACGCAGCATATGGAGATTTTCAACCTCTGTTTGAATGGCTTTAACCTGTGATTCGTAATATTGGCGTGAGCGATCCAAGCTTGTCAGCGCTTCTTTTTTTTCAGAACCTCGTAACATATTTCGTTCCTTGGGTATGTTGGCAAGAAAATTATTGATAATAATCAGGTAAATGAATCTGTTAATCTATTGTCTTGGCCAGATGTCTCTAGACAATGGTGTTTCCCGTTAGCCGTTCGTAGCCATCCAATCAAATTTCACACACATATTACCTCAGTGATTCTAGATGATACGTACATGATTGCGTCTCGTACTTGCCAGATAACTCACTGAAGGATATGAATTATGACCTGTTTAGCCTCCCGCTTTGGTGCAGTGAATACCGTTCGCCGTGACCGCCCGTTAACCAATGATGAATTGGCCCGCCATGTTCCCAGCGTATTTTCTGAAGAGAAACACGCTTCCCGTAGCGATCGCTACACCTATATTCCCACCATCGCTTTATTGGATAACTTGCGTAAGGAAGGCTTTCAGCCCTTCTTCGCTTGCCAGACCAGGGTACGTGACTTGGATAAGCGCGAGCATACCAAACACATGTTGCGCCTACGCCGCGAGAACCAGATTGTCGGCAAGGAAGTACCAGAAATTATCCTGCTCAACAGCCACGATGGTTCCAGCAGTTACCAGATGATACCGGGCCTGTTCCGCTTTGTGTGCGCCAACGGCTTGGTGTGCGGCAACAGCTTTGGCGAAGTACGTGTGCCGCATAAAGGTGATGTCGTTGGTCAGGTGATTGAAGGTGCTTATGAAGTATTGGGTATTTTCGACAAGGTGGAAGCGTCACGCGAAGCCATGCTGACCACATCGCTGACGCTACCGGCGCAACGTGCCTTTGCCAATGCCGCCTTGACCTACCGTTACGGTGAAGACCACCAGCCGGTTACCGATGAACAAATCCTGATGCCACGGCGCTGGGAAGATCGGCAAAGCGACTTGTGGACCACCTACCAGCGTGTGCAGGAAAACATGCTCAAAGGTGGGCTTAACGGACGCAACGCCCGTGGCAAGCAGGCCAGAACCCGCGCAGTAAAAGGCATTGAGGGGGATATTAAGCTCAATCGTGCCTTGTGGGTACTGGCTGAAAATATGCTTAAATTCAACAAGTAACGTGTTCGCGTAATCTCCCTTCATTTGTAAAAAGTTGATCGTTTTAAACGATCGGTTTCTCGTTATTGATCTGCATAACCAATTATCTTTGCCGTTCACCCACCGATAAGATCGGCCAGGGTGCCGTCCGTTTTTTCTGCATCTTGAAACCCATCAATCAGATACGTTTTGGCACGTCGACAGTCAGGTAAATACCGCCTGTTATCAAAGGGATAACAGGCATCAAAAAAGGGGAAAGGTGTAGATGGAACAGGAAAGGGCGCTGACGGCAGGCAAGGTTCAGAAGGCGTTGGACTGGGCTTACGACAAGGCGGTAAACGGTGTAACGGGGCTGGACTCGGCGCAAGACATTGCCGAGTCCTATATGAAGAGGGGAGGAAGCCAGGTGGATTGCGTTAACGCGCTTATCCGCTGGCAAAATACTAAAGCAGGTACCAGCGGTTTTGTCACCGGGCTCGGTGGGGTTATCACGCTTCCTGTGGCCATTCCTGCCAATATCACCAGTGTGATGTACATCCAGATCAGGATGATTGCCGCGATTGCCCACATCGGCGGTTATGACCTGAAAGACGATAACGTGCGCTCTTTTGTCTATCTCTGCCTGTGCGGCAATGCGGCAAAAGACATCCTCAAGGAAGCCGGTATCAAAATCGGCATGCAGCTTACCCGCAGCGCTATCCGCAACGTATCAGGTGAAGTCATCAAGGCTATCAACCGGGCGGTTGGCTTTCGTCTGCTGACCAAGTTTGGCCAGAAGGGCGGTATCAACCTGGTCAAACTGGTGCCGTTGGCCGGGGGGATTGTCGGCGGTGCGTTCGACGGTATTTCTACCAATATCATTGGCAATATCGCCAGAGAAACCTTTATTACCGACTCCAGGGAGGCATTAACGAATAATGACCATCATCACATGAGTTGATACCGGCATAGGGCATCTGCCCTTCTTTTTATTTTCACCTCCCCACTGACTATTTCGACGTCCGTTCGAAAGAGGGGCCTTTTGCATTTTTTCCGAGACGACGAAATATGACAATAACTCAAGCTTCCGCCCTATCGGTGAATACCTGTCAGGCGGCGTTACCAGACAGTCGGTTACCCAATCTGTTGCTCCACCGTGACCAGGTGCAGCGCATTCTGGTTATCAAGCTGCGCCACTTTGGTGATGTTCTGCTGATGACACCGCTGCTCAGCACGCTGCGCGCCAATTACGCTAATACCCTGATTGATGTCCTGGTGTATGAGGGGACGGAGGCGATGCTGGCGGGTAACCGTGATGTCTATCTGGCTTATACCGTAGACCGCAGTCTGAAGCGGCAGGGTTGCAAGGCGCAGTATCGCGGTGAGCGGGCCCTGTGGAACAGTCTGCGCACCGGCCACTACGATTTGGTTATCAATCTGTCTGACCAGTGGCGAGCGGCACTGTATTGCCGTTTTCTGCAACCGACCTTCAGCCTGGGGTTTCGTTATCCCAAACGCAACAACCGGTTGTGGCAGGCGTGCCATTCGTTGCTGGTGCCGGTGGTAGGGCATGACCAACAGCACACCGTACTCAATAACCTCTCTATCCTGGCCCCGCTGGCATTACCAACCCTGGTCACTAGAGTTACCCAGGCCTACCGGCAGTGCGATATCGATGAGGCTGACCGGCTCAGCCAGCGCCATCACCTGAGCGATTTTGTGCTGGTTCAGCCAACGGCCCGCTGGGCATTCAAGACCTGGTCGGTGGCAGGGTTCACACAGGTTATCAACCATCTCACCGCCAGCGGAGAAACCGTGGTGCTGACCGGCGGACGCTCTGCCGATGAAATCGCCATGATAGCCGCCATTGTTGCGGGGTGTACCTTGCCGCAACGGGTGGTGAACCTGGCGGGTCGGCTGGACCTGCCGGAACTCGCGGTGATGATTGAACGGGCCAAATTGTTTATCGGTGTGGATTCGGTACCGATGCATATGGCTGCTGCATTGCACACGCCTTCCATTGTCCTGTTCGGCCCCAGCAATCTGGCGCAATGGTCACCCTGGCAGGCTCCGTACACCTTGCTGTGGGCGGGGGATTATCGTTCGTTGCCGTTACCAGAAGAGATCGATACCGATACCCGGGAACGTTATCTGGATGCCATTCCGGTTGATGACGTTATCCGTGCCGTCAATCGCCAACTGTTGGGCCAGACCTCGTAGCGGTTCGCGCGGCGTCAGCCACTGTGTTCAATCAATCTGATGTGAGTTCATTACCATGTCATCAACAAACCTGTCTTCTGTATCAACCTGTTCACCTGCTTGCTTTCGTTTGTTTAGCGTCACGGCGTTTTTACTCGGTGCTTCTCTCCCCACCTCCAACGCGCTGATGAATACGTCGCTGGGGCTAGCGGTGGTCTGTCTGCTGTGGCGACGTGATTTCCGCCAGGTGATGTCTTTGCTCAGGCAACCTCTGGTGTGGCTGCCTGCATTGATGTTTGTGCTCCTGGCGCTCTCGCTGCTGACCCAGAACCACGACTATGGCCCAAAGATGGTCGGCAAATATCAAAAGCTGTTGTATGTGTTGCCGTTGGCGCTGTTCTTTCTTGCCGAACCACGGCTTGTCTCCCGGTTTATCAGCGGCTTTTTGCTGGCCAATGCCGTGATACTGGTGATCAGCCTGACATCTGGTGTCTGGCACGTTACGCTCGGCGCTCTCAACCCGCTGAACCCGACGGTATTCAAACTGCAGATAACACAAAACGTGTTTATGGCATTTGCCGCCCTGGTGTGGCTGTCCCGCGCTTTTGCCCAATCAGGCCTGAAACGTTGGGTATACGGGGCAGGGGTTCTGCTGGCCACTGTCAATGTATTGCTGATGGTGCAAGGGCGTACTGGTTATGTGGCTCTGTTCATCGGCGTGGGGCTCTGGCTGCTGCTGACGTTACCCCGTTGGCAATGTGTCGGTGTCCTTGTCTGTGGCCTGTTGGTTGCTGCGGTACTGGTTCTGATACCCAATCGTGCCACAGAACGCCTGACACTCGGCCTGCAAGAAGTTCGCCACTGTGTGCTGGCATCGGCAGAGCAGGCCTATCAGGCTTGTGACAACTCGATGGGGCAACGTACTGCCTTTGCCCGTGAATCGTTGCGGTTGATAAAGCAGGCTCCGTTGCTGGGGAATGGCGCGGGGAGTTTCTGGTATGGCAATGCGCAGACGGGCTACAGCGTCCACAACCCGCATAACGAGTACCTGCTGGAAACCGTACAGAACGGCCTATTGGGGCTGGCGCTGTTCCTGGGCTGGATGTTGTGTTGCTTCCGGGTTGCCTGGCAACAACCGATAGCCTGCCGCAATCTGCTGGTTGCCGTGCTGGGCAGTTACATGGCCTGCCATCTGTTTAACTCGTTCCTGCTGGATTCTGCCGAAGGGCATCTGTTTATTGTGCTGGCGGCCATGCTGGCGGGTTACCGTATTACTTCTCCCCGGTATGGCGCTTATCGATGCTGAGTTCTGCCGGGCGTGATTTTCGCGCTCTTGCCCCGGTTCGGCCTTTTACGTACTCCCCTATTTTTGTTTTCTTCCTGCTGGCCAGCGTCTTTGACGCTGGCTTTTATAATCCCTTCATCCAAGGAAAATGTAATGAAAAAATATGCTGCTGTTTCCCTGTTATTGCTGACTACCGCATTATCAGGCTGTAATGACCCGCTTTCCTGCGATAACCCCGATTCAATCCGCGCCATCAATGAGGTGATGACCAGCAATGCGTTGAGCAAGATGAGCCACAGTTCCTACAAGAGTTTCAACAGTGTGGGATTGGCACAGGACTCTCTGGCTCTGACGCTGGATAACATTCATGCCACCGACAGCAACCAGGCGGTCAATTCACCGACCTGCAAGGCACGACTCACGGCGGTGTATTCGGACAAGGAAAAGGCCCGGTTGAAGCGCACCCTGGGGGTCATTGAGGGTATGGCAAAAGGCTGGTCAAGTTACAGCGAATTTCATCTCTTTATCGACAATATCAACGCCACGGCCATGCGCATGATGGATTCCCGTACGGTAACCGGAACGGTAGTTTTCACCGTATATGACACCAAAGACAAGGTTATCACCGAGGTGGCCAATACGCTGGACGTTAATAATGCGATTGATGCCATCAGCTACAAATTGCTGTATCCGGCAGAACGGTTATATGCAGTGCAGAATAATACTTTCCCACTGAATCGGTTTTATACCAGAGAAATACTGTCAATGTTCAGTCAGTGATTTGATGGCATTTTCTCATTCGTTCTTTCACATCGATTCATTATGGCGAGTACTGTTAATCAGCTCGCCTTTTTACAGGAGTTTATGACGAGTAAAATGGGGAACACCGAAATTTGTCTATAAAATCGGGCTGGATTTCTGATATTCATGGCCCGAAGGTATTTGCCATCGGGCCTGATGTTCTACTTGCCTATCAATAATAGTTTAATTCTTCTGGCTATCAGGAAGGTTATCACCTTCCTGTGTTGTTGGTTACTCATTATTTAACACAAAAGGAGGTATTAATACTGACGTATTAATACACTTCATAAACCCCCATCCTTTTATGGTTTCCCCCTTTCGGTTTGTTATCCATAGTATTACGACATTTGTGTAAAAAATAAATCAACCTCAACGCAGCCCAATTCCCGATAAAAGGGAGTTGGGCTTTATGCAGTCGAGGCATGACCGATATGCCCAGATCGCCTGCCACTACCCACTCACACTATCTATATACCACCAACAGGCTCCCCGGTTTCCGGTGGGGCCTGTTTTGCTATTTATCTCATCAATAAGGATATTTTCATGAACATGCATTTTGAACTGTCTACACCCCCCTCTCAAGCAACAACGCTGAGCGCCACTGTCGTGCCTGACAACCAGCGCTCGTACTTCTGGCCACAGCACTTTGGCAACATACCGCAATGGCTCATTCTGGAGCCTCACGTTTTTGGCTGGCTGGATCGCCTGTGTACCGATTACCACGGGGGACAGTGGGAGTTTTACACACTCAGTAACGGCGGGGCATTTATGGCTCCCCAAGCCGATAGCGATGAAAAGTGGACGCTGTTCAACCACATGAATGGTAATGGTGCCGAAATGAGTGCTCAGGCGGCGGGCATTACCGCCTGTCTGATGGCCTACAGTCACCACGCCTGCCGCACCGAGAGCGAAGCGATGACCGAACATTTCTATCGCCTG
The DNA here is from genome assembly GCF_057180605.1 of Serratia sp. HNCC26DJ206. Taxonomy (NCBI): domain Bacteria; kingdom Pseudomonadati; phylum Pseudomonadota; class Gammaproteobacteria; order Enterobacterales; family Yersiniaceae; genus Serratia; species Serratia sp. HNCC26DJ206. Next base: position 56,352 of record NZ_JBXUGP010000030.1, on the reverse strand, counting down.
CGGGAATACGCACTGCACCATCCTGAAAGTCTTTCCATTTTCTCCCTGATTGATTGAGCAACAAGGACCTCTCACCATGAAAATCACGTTATCCCCCACGGTGGCTAAAATGTTACCCGGCGAACAACGTACCATCCGACGCGCCCTGAACCTGCTGGCAAAACAGTTGCAGGAGCCAGGTGTGGCGTTTACCTCCACCAGCATGACCCGCGACTGGCTGCGCCTGCATCTGACCGGGCTGGAGCGCGAAGTCTTCGTCGTGCTGTGGCTCGACAATCAAAACCGTCTGCTGGCACAGGAAACATTGTTTACCGGCACCATCAACAGCACCACCGTTCACCCGCGTGAGCTGGTGAAGTCGGCCATGAAGCACAATGCGGCGAGTGCCGTACTGGCACACAATCATCCATCCCAGTTGGCCGAGCCCAGTCAGGCCGATCGACAGATCACCGACAGGATAAAGACCGCGCTGGAATTGGTGGATGTGAGAGTGCTGGATCACCTGGTCGTAGGTGGGCTCGATATCGTGTCCTTTGTCGAACGCGGCTGGTTACCTGGCTGATAGCAATCTCTCTCTTTATAAGGAACATTTCCTATGGGCTGGTATTTCTCCCAGCAATCCCGCCGTGAGCTGATCGCTGAACTGACCCGGCGCAGCGAATCAGAACACTACTGGCGTGAAACCCTCACCTATACCCTGCGTGGCAATGTGCTCTGGTCTGTTATCCAACTGACCCCCAAGGCTCCGACAGGGGAGATTCGTACCTTTATCGGCTGTGACCTGCTGCAAGGCTCCAAAGGGGAATGGGGATATAAACCGATGGATGAGTCGATGCAACCTTACTATTATTCGTGCCCAAAGCGCTATCTGACGATGGTTCCGGTGCAATCCCCGGCATGGCGTGAAAAGGTATTGGCACATCACCAGCGCCGCTACTCGCAATGGGGTGCGGTAAAGGAAGGAGGCAAGTGATGGCAACCACGCCACTTTTGCGTTTCGGCCTGCAATGCAGTTCGGCACATATCAGCGAGGAGGATAATGTGGTGCTGTACCGGATTTCACACTGTCAGGATGAGTTTAGCGACGGGGAATGGATACACTTTTCGGGCACGGGTTATTTGCTGCGACTGGATGCGTGGACCCACCCGGTATTGCAACTCAAACGGCTGGGGCTTTCTAAAACCTGCCGCCGATTGGTCACCACGCTAATGAAACGCTATCAACTGAGCTACCTGCATATTGATGCCCTGGGTGAGGTATTACCCGACTTTACCACCTTCGACTGGTAATACAGCCCCACATTCAACGCTCCACCCTCACGTTATCCATTTATTTTTCAAAGGACATTCTCTCATGAACACGAGTGCATCATCCGTGCCTGGCGTATTTCATTTTCTCCAGCACAACGCCGTCTTATTACACAACTGGCAGAGGCTATGCCAGGCCATAGGTCACTGGCTGACCTACCCCTGCAAGCTACCGGTTTCTCCATTGTGTTAAGGAACTGTCTGCATGAAAACCTTCGACAAAACACCTCAAACCTCATCCAGCACCAACCGGGCACAGAGCGAATACCAACAACTGTTGGCATGGTTGCTGAGGCACTGTTACGGCCTAGAGCTTAACGATACGCCGTATCACGACGAACTGGCGATAGCCCAGCAGATTGAGCATGGCGTCACGGTACGTAAAACTGTCAATGAACTGGTGGAGAAATTTGACCTGGTACGCATTGATCGCCCCGGTTTCAGCATGATGGCACAAGATCCCACCTTGAACGGTATCGATTTGCTTCGTGCCCGCAGTGCGCTAGGGCTGCGAAGCCCGGTCATTCGCCGCCTGACCTGATAGTACCTGTTCACCTCACCATCACCTGCGAACACTCCAGCCTCCGCGCTGGCGTTGTACATTAATAAGGACCTTCCACCATGAAAGACACCGATACCGATAACCACGCAAACCTGAGCATCCACGACGACATTACCCCGATCTGGGGTTTACGGTGTGCCATCACGCCAAGATTAGGTGCCAGATTGGTGCAACAGGGCGATCACCTGCACTTTCTGGCCGACCGCGCCGGTTTTGTCGGTACGTTCTCCCCTGATGCGCTTAAAACGCTGGATGTCGCTTTCCCAGTGTTGATCGAACAGTTGGAGGCCCGGTTGCGATCGGGTGAACTCGACCCGCGTCGTCAGCATTGCGTCACGGTACAGCACGCCGGTTTTAGTTGCGAGGCAGATACGTTGGGCAGTTTTGGGCATGTCTATCTGGCGGTTTATCAGACGTTCCCCCCTCTATTGGTGCGCACTCATGACCATGACGTTAACCACTGAGCAAGGGCTGGACATCCTCATTGACTGGCTGCAAGACAATATTGACTGCGGCTCGTCACTCATTTTCGATAACGACGAGGATAAAACCGATTCCGCCACCTTGTTGCCGCTGGTTCAGCAAGCGCGGAACGCGGTTTGGGATCTTCGCCATCTCGGGCTGTTGCAAAACGAAACATCAACCTAGCCCGTATTCACCGCTCACTCATATCAGCGCCAGCGCTTACCGGCTGGCGTTTTGCTTTTCTATAAAGGACGAAAACCATGTCAGAACACATTGTTATTACCGAACCTGAAGTGTTAACCGATCACACTGAAGTGATTTGTTCCACCAGCATTGAACGTATCGTCACTGGACGTAACACCGCGCTGACGCAAATTGAAGCCCTGATTCACCAGCTTGAAGATATCTCGGCCATCACTAGCAGCATTGGCGGTGGAGTAGCAAGGGACTGGGCTATGAAACAAGACTTCCGCTGCGGTTGCTGGTTGATGGAGAAAGCAGAAACGGCCATGCCCGTGATCACCCGCCATCTTGATCGCGACATATGGCGAGACCTGATGAAGCGCTCCGGTATGCTGAGTCTGATGGACGCCAAGGCCCGCGACCAGTGGGACAGAAACCTGGAGGGCGATAATATTCCCGCCATCAGCGAGCAAAGTATTTACAGCACGTTCGAGCAGTTGCATCGCGATAAGGGGGAAGTGTTTGAACGGGGAGTGATCAACGTATTTAAATCACTCTCTTGGCATTACAAGACCAACAGCCCATGTCATTTCGGCAAGAAAGTGATCATCAACGGTTTGGTGAGTTACAACCAGTGGGGATTTTCACTGAACCACAGTTATCGGCGTGACCAACTGGCCGATCTGGAGAGGATGCTGCATTTACTGGATGGCAAACCGCTGCCTGATAACCGGGCAGATCTCACTGCTCGGCTTTATGAGCATATCCGTGCCAATCCGCAGATGGCGAAGGTGTATGAGGATGAGTATTTTTCAATCAAATATTTCATGAAGGGCTCAGCGCATCTGACATTTAGAAAGCCTGAGTTGATGGATAAGATGAACGATATCATCGCCAAACATTACCCTGGCGTGTTGCCGGAACGGGTATAAACTGAATTTAATGTATTTGCATCACTTTGGTAAAGTTCATACCGAGCACCAGAGAGAATCAGATGACATTGTGGCGCACGGCACGTGCTCATGACCGATTATGGGTTATCTAATAAAGTCGTTTCAAACCAGAGGGTTTTGATCATAGGTTGTTACACGTATATACTCATTATGCCTCAAGTTGCCTGGAGCCGTTCATCTCTGTCACAGAATGGGCTATGTACCTGTGAACTTTGTGTCTTGCTACCTTGATGCATATTGAATAGTTTTATGTACAAGCTGAAAAATATAAAATTTTCAGTCAGGATCTATCGTTGAAAGGATATATTTAATGATTTCTATTTATTTAAAAAATGCTACATTTACAATCAATCTCAATATTAAATTGATTGGGGTTATTTTGTTCTCTCCTATTCTGATATCTTGCACAGGATTTAACTCTTTATATCCAAAATTTACAAGCTATCAAGGGAGTGATTCGGCAGTTTTGTATGTGAAGGATGATGGATATAACTATTCCATATATACATTTAATTTGACGAAAGACAGTTGTTATGAGAAAAAAGAAAGAAGACTGCTTACCAGAAACCTGGCACTGAAAGGTTCTGGTCAGGAGGTGTATGAATATAAGGTCAAGGCCGGGGAGTATTATGCTATTGGGAATCAACAACCCGGTAAGTTTGTTTACCGTAGTTTTATACCCGAGTTGAATGGACGGTATGCTGTATTATCTAACACGATAGTAAAATTATCCGAAAATAAAGATATTCATAGTGTTACAACAGAAGATATGAATGAAGCCACCAGAAATCCTGCTCTGGTTAAGGGCTGGAATATACACAACGTTTGCCCAGATATTTTTGGATATCGTACAATAGATTAATCTGGGAAGGAGGGGGCGATTATTATTCTGTAGTGCGACACGAGTCTGCTCCAGTGATTCTTCGGTAGTGTTAGAAATTCTGTGTCATTCCAGTAATATATAAACAAAAAGGAATGACACATGTCCCCGTCCTTCGATTTCGACAAAGTGCTTAAGGCACTCCAGTCTGGTCAGGCATTAAGGGTGTATGCAAAACGATATGAAAATCATAATAAATTTTGAGCCAGACTACCGTCAGCATGGCTGAAGAAAACTTTGCTATGTTTGTTATATCTTTCCCCGGACTTGTTTATAGTGATCTTTTTTCGCTGTCCCCTTACAGGATATACCATGTTTAAACACATGATTATTTTATTGTTTGTGACCCTACTTAGTGGCTGTGTTCGTCCAACCGCTCAGCCTGCCACGCCTTCTGCTGTTGATGAAAAGGCTCTTATCGGAATCTGGGCGATGCTGCCATTAAAAAACGGTATCGCTAATGTTGTTGATTTCCGCGCCGATGACCAAGTGTTGCTACATTCATTTAACTGTGAAAACCCACAGATAAAAATGGGGGTTGAGCAATCTCACTATGCGGTTAACAAAAGCAGCCAGACTATTCGTCTGACATCGTCAGACCATACATCCCAACTGAAGATTCTTGGTATGATTGGGCGGGTGATGAAACTGAAACAGCTTATTGATTTTGAGAATGAAAGCCTGACCTTTTTCTATCTGAAAGTGGCGCAAGTCAAGCCCTTGTGTGGGATGTATAAACCAGAGGAAAAAAGTCAAAAGACGGTCTTTAAGCCCGGCGATTTTATTGCGGCTCCGGCGATACCTGAGCATAAGGATCTCGAGAAATTCGTTGGCAAATGGCAGTTGAAAAAGGCTATTCAGTTAGAGATCGTTAAGGATAAACAGGGTCGATTTACACTGTTCCATGCGGCAGATAATAATTGGCGTTACCTGTTTAATAATGTACATTGGGTCGGCGAAGAGTTGAATTTCAACAGCTATGCTTATTCCGAGAGGCCTGAGCTGTTTGATCACCCGTTCCACAAATCACAAATTCCGACTCAAATCCGTCTATTGCCCAATGATAAAATGCGTATGATTATCGAGATTGATGGTGATAAAAGTGTTTTTGAATTGACGCGGGAATAAGCTCATCCTGAAAAAGAAGCTGACCGTATTGATGCCGTCGGTTTTTTTGTCAAAAACATGCCCATGATGAAGCAGTCTGACAAATAAGAGTTTCAGCGCTGCTGACCTGCTCCCATTGATTAATACACCTGTATATTAGCAATATCTGTTATTGGCACTTAGCCGACGGTCAAATCAGATTGCACCTTGATAGAACGCGACGACTGAAGCTAGGGTTATGGGTAAAGCAGTATTTCTTTAGTTTCGCAATACATCCGGTGGGTTATCTCCATTCGCAAGCAAGAAGATGATAAAAATGTGTACTCTCATCTCAGCACGTAATGAGTTTAAACGCAGATCTCTGGCATACTACGCAGATACAGCATTGTAAGTCGGATCAAAGCGGAGGCGGCATGACAGATAAACACTTAACCCAATCCCCGGCAGGCGAATTTGTTATGTTTGCCAGCGGTGATGGAAAAGTGCGCGTTGAGTGTCGTTTTGAAAGCGATACCCTGTGGCTATCCCAGGCAATGATCTGCGAACTTTACGGCAAAGCTAAAGCGACTATTAGCGAACACATCAAGAATATCTTTGAAGACGGCGAGCTGATCGAAAATTCAGTTGTTCGGTTTTACCGAACAACTGCCAGTGACGGGAAAAACTATCAGGTTCAATATTTTAGTCTGCCGATGGTACTCGCTGTCGGCTACCGCGTCCGTTCCGTCCGAGGCACCCAATTCCGCCAATGGGCAACCCAAACGCTCCAGGAATACCTGATCAAAGGTTTTGTGATGGACGATGAGCGGCTGAAAAATCCGCCCGTGGGTTCATCGGCTGTACCTGACTATTTCGATGAGATGCTGGAACGCATCCGTGATATTCGTGCCAGCGAACGGCGGGTTTATTTGCGGGTTCGGGAGATCTTTGCGTTAGCCGCCGACTACCAACCTTCACTCAAAGAAACAACGCTATTTTTTCAAACTATCCAGAACAAACTGCACTTTGCCTGCACCGGTCATACCGCTGCCGAACTGATCCATCAGCGTGCCGATGCCAGCCAGCCTCATATGGGCTTGAGCAGCTATAAAGGCGAAGAGGTGCGTAAAAGCGATGTGACGGTGGCGAAAAACTACCTCAACCAGGATGAAGTCAGCGAACTTAACCGCGTGGTCAACATGTGGCTGGATTTTGCCGAGGATCAGGCCCGGCGTCGCCAGCAGGTGTTCCTGCGTGACTGGCAGGAAAAGCTGGATCAATTCCTGCAATTTAACGACCGTGAAGTTCTACAGGATGCTGGTACTGTCAGTAAGAAAATGGCAGATGAAAAAGCACAGGCTGAATACATCCAATTTGCTGAGCAGCAACGCCGCTTAAAAGAAGCTGAAGGGGAAAAGGATATCGCCGGTTTACTGCGGTGGAAAACCAGCAACAAGAAATAGCCTCCAATGCTCCCAGTTTCCACAAACAAAATCATTTGGGGGCACAATAGGGGGCATCAAGCAAAATCCAACACGATAAAATTAAGTAAATTCAATAGCACTAGCTATCAAATGCGACTCCTGTGGTCGCCTTGTTTGAATAGGCTTTATCAGCAAGAATCGCCTTGCCTCGACGCTTCATCAAACCCTTTTTTCTAAGAACGCCGATGCCATCTAGTAGCCAGAACACAGAACCCAAAACATGCCATTGATGACTTTACGGTGTTCAATATAGGGATGCTCAGGGCGCTGAGAACGTTCTGGAGGTAATAATGTCAGGAGAGTGCCCATGCAGCATCAGGAAAATCGTAGCGAGCCATAGCGATAACTTTTTGAAAATTAGCTGATTAGCATATCATTTTTAATTGAGGGACATAGCCTAGACCACTTCTGATCACACACGAACTTATTAATATAATTTTTTGGGTTGGCCTGAGGCAGCAAAAGAAAACCCCATACTTTCAACAGGGTTTAGATTATTGACAGACCTCCATCAAAAAATCAGGGGTTCGTCAACAGTCTGGATCAATCTTACGAGCTGGCTTTTTCTACCTGACATTCCGTTATACTAACGCCATGAGTTTTAGTTGGGGTTCTTTATGGAACAGCAATATGCGCGTCTGGTGAAATCTGCTGCTTTAGCCGCCACCGCGATGGCTTCTGTTTTGCTGATAATCAAAATCGTTGCCTGGTATCTCACCGGGTCGGTGAGTTTGCTGGCGGCGCTGGTGGATTCTCTGGTTGATATCGCTGCTTCGTTAACCAACCTGTTCGTAGTGCGCTACTCATTGCAACCTGCGGACGAGGAACATGCTTTTGGTCACGGTAAGGCCGAGTCATTGGCGGCGCTGGCGCAGAGCATGTTTATTTCCGGTTCTGCGCTGTTCCTGTTTCTGACCGGTTTCCAGCACCTTTTCTCACCACAGCCACTCAACGATCTCGGTATCGGTATTGCGGTGACGGTCATCGCGCTGGTGAGTACTCTGGTTCTGGTCACCTATCAGCGCTGGGTGGTAAGAAAAACCCGCAGCCAGGCAATACGAGCAGATATGCTGCATTATCAGTCAGATGTCCTGATGAATGGTGCTATTCTAGTGGCGCTGGGGCTCAGCTGGTACGGATTTCACCGTGCGGATGCGCTGTTTGCTTTGGGGATCGGGGTCTATATCCTCTACAGTGCACTGCGGATGGGGTATGAAGCGGTGCAATCTCTGTTGGATCGCGCCTTGCCGGATGAAGAGCGCCAGGCGATTATCGACGTGGTATCCTCCTGGCCAGGGGTAAAGGGGGCGCACGACTTGCGTACCCGGCAGTCCGGGCCGACGCGGTTTATTCAGTTGCATCTGGAAATGGAAGATTCGCTGCCGCTGATGCAGGCGCATGTTCTGGCTGAGCAGGTTGAGCAGGCGCTGTTGCACCGTTTTCCGGGGGCGGATGTGATTATCCACCAGGATCCCTGCTCTGTAGTGCCAGTAGGCCGGCAGGGTCATTGGGAACTATAATTAGTTGATTTGGGTCAATAGGGTGGATATTGCGGGAATATCACCTTAGCTCGGTGTGCTATACGCGGTTTTTTCCTCGATATTGCGTGACCTGAATCAATTCAGCTAAGTCTTTTTGTTATAATATCCAGCAATAAAAGCCGTAAAGCTGGTTTTCTGCAGTCGGAAAGAGTCCAGGGTAATCGGCGAATACAGAATTCTTTACAAGTTCAGAGGTAGTCATGATCAAGAAAATCGGTGTACTGACGAGTGGCGGCGATGCGCCAGGTATGAACGCTGCCATTCGCGGCGTTGTGCGTGCTGCACTCACAGAAGGTCTGGAAGTTTTTGGTATTTACGATGGCTACCTTGGTTTGTACGAAGATCGCATGGATAAATTGGACCGCTACAGCGTGTCTGACATGATCAACCGCGGTGGTACCTTCTTGGGTTCTGCGCGTTTCCCTGAATTCAGAGATGAAAACGTACGTACCAAGGCGATTGAAAACCTGAAAAAGCGCGGTATTGATGCGCTGGTTGTCATCGGCGGTGACGGTTCCTATATGGGGGCGAAGCGCCTGACCGAAGAGGGCTTCCCTTGTATCGGTCTGCCGGGCACCATCGATAACGATGTGGCGGGCACTGACTACACCATCGGTTATTTCACCGCGCTGGAAACCGTGGTGGAAGCGATTGACCGCCTGCGTGATACCTCTTCATCACACCAGCGTATCTCCATCGTTGAAGTGATGGGTCGTTACTGCGGTGAGTTGACGCTGTCTGCTGCTATTGCCGGGGGCTGTGAATTTATCGTGCTGCCGGAAATCGAATTCAGCCGTGACGATCTGGTTGATGAAATCAAAGCCGGTATTGCCAGAGGTAAAAAGCATGCCATCGTGGCCATCACCGAGCACATCTGTGATATCGACGAACTGGCGCGCTATATCGAGCAGGAAACCGGTCGTGAAACCCGTGCGACCGTGTTGGGCCATATCCAGCGTGGCGGTTCGCCAGTGGCTTATGACCGTATCCTGGCGTCTCGCATGGGTGCTTACGCCATTGAACTGCTGCTGCAAGGTTACGGCGGCCGTTGCGTGGGCATTCAGAACGAGAAGATGGTGCACCATGACATCATCGACGCTATCGAAAACATGAAGCGTCCGTTCAACATGGACTGGCTGGAAACGGCGAAAAAGCTGTACTGATACGTATTTATTTGCTGCAAACAAGCCTTCGTTTACCGGAGGCTTTTTTTATGCGTTGCCGTCATATTCCAGAATGGTCTAGCAGAAAATTTTTTATTCTTTAATGGTGAGGGAAATTTCTGGCAGGCTCTAATGCTCAATCAACCTACTGAGGTTGTATGCCCGTAGTCTTTCAAGATGCAGGGGGTGTTGGCTGCGCTCACTCACCCGAATCACTTACTTGAGTAAGCTCATCGGGATGATTTCCCTTGCCGCCTACCTGCATCTCGAAATCCATTGGGTATCGTCATTTTTCTGGGGGAGTAGGCAATGCGTAAATGGGGTGTAGGTGTGACTTTGCTGCTGTCGGCATCCGGTGCCATGGCGAAAGATATTCAATTACTGAACGTTTCATACGATCCAACGCGTGAGTACTATCAGGAATACAACACCGCTTTTGGTAAATACTGGCAACAGCAGACCGGCGATAACGTCACGGTGCGTCAGTCACACGGTGGTTCCGGCAAGCAAGCCACCTCGGTAATCAACGGCATTGAGGCCGATGTGGTGACGCTGGCGTTGGCTTATGACGTGGATGCCATTGCCGAGCGCGGTCGTATCGATAAAGAGTGGATCAAGCGCCTGCCAGACAACTCAGCACCCTATACTTCCACCATCGTATTCCTGGTGCGTAAAGACAATCCCAAGCAGATCCATGATTGGCCCGATCTGGTAAAGTCAGGCGTATCGGTGATTACGCCGAACCCAAAAACCTCCGGTGGTGCACGCTGGAACTATCTGGCGGCTTGGGGCTATGCCCTGCATCACAATAATGGCGATAAAGCCAAGGCACAGGAATTTGTCAAAAACCTGTACAAGAACGTTGAAGTGCTGGATTCCGGTGCGCGTGGCGCAACCAACACCTTTGTTGAGCGTGGGATCGGTGATGTGCTGATCGCCTGGGAAAATGAAGCGTTATTGGCGGAAAAAGAGCTGGGGAAAGACAAATTTGAAATCATTACCCCGAGCGAGTCGGTTTTGGCTGAGCCAACCGTGTCGGTGGTCGACAAAGTGGTGGATAAGCGCGGCACCCGTGAGGTGGCCAATGCCTACTTGAAATATCTGTATTCTACCGAAGGCCAGACTATTGCCGCGAAGAATTACTATCGCCCACGTGATGAGGCGGTTGCCGCCAAATTTGCCGAGCAGTTCCCGAAGCTGAAATTGTTCACCGTGGATGATACGTTCGGCGGCTGGACCAGCGCACAGAAGGTCCATTTTGCGACCGGCGGCGTGTTTGACGAGATCAGTAAGCGGTAATTCATTGAAGATAGAAACAAAAAACCCCGGCGCGCCGGGGTTTTGCTATTTCAGGCCGGAAAAAATCAGGCTTTTTTCGCTGCGGCAGCGGCTTTGACGATCACGGCGAAAGCGTCAGCCTTCAGTGATGCACCACCAACCAGCGCGCCATCGATATCTGGCTGAGCAAACAGTTCTGCGGCATTTTTGTCGTTCACAGAACCGCCGTACTGGATGATCACTTCAGCGGCCACGGCAGCATCCTGCTTGGCGATATGATCGCGGATAAATTTGTGTACTGCCTGTGCCTGCGCAGGGGTAGCAGATTTGCCGGTACCGATGGCCCAGACTGGCTCATACGCGATCACGGTACCTTTGAAGGCTTCAGCCCCTTGGGCTTTCAGCACGGCGTCGAGCTGGCGTGCGCAAACTTCTTCGGTTTTACCCGCTTCGTTTTCTGCTTCGGTTTCACCGATGCACAGCACTGGGATCAGGCCAGCTGTTTTCAGCACGGCAAATTTCTCAGCGATCGCAGCATCAGTTTCTTTGTGATAAGTCCGGCGCTCAGAGTGGCCGATAATGATGTATTGCGCACCGATGTCTTTCAGCATGTCGGCAGAGACTTCACCGGTGAAAGCGCCGGACAGATTAACGTCAACGTTTTGTGCGCCCAGCGCGATGCGGCTACCGCCCAGCGCGTGCTTGGCCTGATCCAGATACATCACCGGAGGTGCGATGGCAACGCCACAACCGTCAACGCTGCTCAGTTCTTTGCGCAGGCCAGCGATCAGTTCATTGACCATATTGGTGCTGCCGTTAAGCTTCCAGTTACCCATAACTAATGGATGACGCATGTGTTTTTCTCCAAAAAAGGGACGCGAGAGTCGAAATAACCACTGCCGGACCGGCAATTTACCTGCCCAACAGTATAGAGATGAATAAACGCAAAGGCTTTGCTTTTTATCATTAATTGCCGGGGTATCAGGGTTCAGATAGCGACAGCTTAATCGGTTCAACCGCGAAGGTGACCCCCTGATCGCCGTTATCTGCCACCACATAGCGTATTGCGCCAATCTGATGCTGATAAAAATGCAGACCTTTGCCTTTTTCCAGCAAATTACTCACCTTGATGATGCTTTCTTCTACGGTCAGCGCGGGTTCGAACTGGCGCATCAGGGCGGCCATGTAGTTGACCGAGATCGCCCGTGCGGCCTTTTCTTCGCTGCCCTGCAAGGGCAAATGGGTGATTTGCAACGTTTTGATTTTACCGGTGCCTTTTTCCAGCGCGGTAGAGGCATACAGATTTTCGTTCAGCTTACTGGCGGCGCGGGTCAACAGCGGGGAATCGTCTTCCTTGGAGGCAATCGCGCGGAACTCGCCGATCGGTAACATCGGATTATCACGGTTATATTTTTCGCGAAATTGCACCACCGTCAAATCAAATGTCGGTGCTCCGGCCAGCAGATAAGGCGCGTTCGGAGGAGCACCAGCAACGGCATCTGGCGGATCGGCCCAAGCATTGCCGATACCGAATAACAGGCAGGCAATAGCGATGATTTTTCTCAGCATTATAGGCGGTATCGGTAACAAGGATGACTCCGATTAAAGCGATATACTCGTCATACTTCAAGTTGCATGTGCGATGGCCCGCTTTCTGCCGGGCAGAAATCTCAACCCGGTATGGCCTATGTTACACTGCGTCGCTGAATATGGGCAGGCCAAGAGTGCATGAATCAATGACCTTACAACAGTGGTGTTTCTCATTTAAGGGCCGCATCGGGCGGCGTGATTTCTGGATCTGGATCGGTATCTGGCTGGCGCTGATGGCTGCTGCTTTCACGCTGGCCAACTATCATCTGGTTGCGATCCAGTCGATTGCCTTTTTTATTGTGGTATTGCTATGGCCAACGGCGGCGGTGCTGGTTAAACGCCTTCACGATCGCAACAAGGCGGGTTGGTGGGCGTTGCTGCTGATCCTGGCATGGATACTGGCGGCGGGGAACTGGCAGATGCTGGCACCGATCTGGCAGTGGGGCGTCGGCCGGTTTATCCCGTCGCTGATTATGGTGATGATGGCGCTCGATCTGGGCGCTTTTGTCGGCACTCCAGGGGATAACCGATTCGGCCCGGAAGCCGAGCCGGTAAAATTCCGCTGAATTACCAGTAATGCTCGCTGGTGATATGCCCTGGTTTGCGGCGCAGGTGCTTGCGCATCTGATGGCGTTCTTTCAGCGTTTGCTGGGTGTCACGCACCATCTGCGGGTTACCGCACAACATCACATGGCTGGTTTCGGCATTGAGGGTTAACCCCACGGCCGCTTCCAGCCGCCCATCTTCGATCAGCGCTGGCACACGCCCGGTTAACGATCCGGTTACTTCTTCGCGGCTGACTATGGTTTGAATGCGTAACTTGCCGTGATAGCGCTGTTGAAGTTGCTGCATCAATGGCAGGTAGCTGAGATCGCGGGCAAAGCGCGCTGCATGAACCAGCACCAGGTTGTTGAATCGATCCAGCCCCTGGCCTTGTTGCAGAATCGACAGATAAGGGCCAATGGCGGTACCGGTAGCCAGCATCCACAGCGTGTCGCAATCCGGCACCTCTTCTAGCACAAAGAAACCGGCGGCCTCTTTGGTGACCATCACGTCGGCACCCGGTTGCAACTGGTGGAGTCTTGGGCTGAGTTTCCCTTCCGGCACGGTAACCAGATAGAACTCCAGGTTGGGATCGCTGGGGGCGTTAACATACGAATAGGCGCGCTGAACGCGTTCACCGTCGATCTCCAGCGCCAGTTTGGCAAACTGCCCGGCGCTGAAGCTGTCGATTGGGGCATTGACGGTGATGCTGAACAATCCGTCTGTCCAGTGTGTGATCTGCGTGACTTTGCCATTAACCCATTCAGCCATACGGTTTAAAGCTCCTGCGTTTGAATCAAATAAGCACAATGTCGTGAGCCGGAAATGGCATGTGCCGTGCGCTCTATCCGGTAACCCTGACCAAGCAGGCGATGGAACAGTTGCAGTTCCGAGTTGCACAGTTTGCTGCAAGCATTGGCCGCCACGCCGATGGGGCAGTGGTTTTCCACCAGCAGCATACCCTGCGGGTGCTCAAGCAGTTCCGCCATGTAACCGTCGTGCTGGCGCAGGCGCACCAGGCGAGAAAGCTTACCAAGCGGGTTTTCCTCTTCCGCCAATTCATCAGCATAGCGGCGAAAGAGCTTTTCCTCCCGTGCAAGAATCAGTTTCTCTACGCCTTCGGTACCGAACAGCTCATGGGCTGACTCCAGCAACGTTTTCGACAGCCGGTCATGGCTATCGGCAAACTGGGCATGGCCCTGCTGGGTGAGCGACCAGTAGCGCGTCGGGCGGCCTACTTTAGTACGCGTTTCCTCGTAACAAACCAACTCACGCTTTTCCAGGGACTGCAGATGCTGACGGATACCCATCGGCGTGATCTCAAGCCGTTCGGCCAACATTTTGGCAGAGTGAGGTCCTAAGGTTTTCAACTGCAATAAAATAAGTTCTGGTGTTTTCATAAACCAAATCCCTGTGGCAGTCATATTATTTCAAGTTGATGAAAATAATTATCGATTAAATGCTAAAGCCGGATTGCCGCAATTCCCCTGACATTCTTAACTCTTTCTAGCTATTCGTACAGTTTAATTTACGAAATTGGCGGTGATTTTTGCCAGTATGACGATGATCAATATCTACCTGAAATTCACTGAAAAATCAGATTTGTTCGCTTATGCGACACAAAGAGGGTGCCCTGAGGTTTATCTCTGGCACTTTGCGTGGTAATGGGTGTAATGAAGGGTGAACACGTTAGCAACGATAATGAGAAAAGGGTGAGGCGGCCAGACAAGAATAGCGGGGCACCCTATACGGTGCCCTTGATATTTACAGCAGGAATTCGTGCAGCGCAGCGTCTTTGCGATCCAGATAATGGGTCGAGCGGATGCGGCGGATGGTACGCGATTTACCGCGGATCAGCAGGGTTTCGGTGGTAGCCATATTACCTTTGCGGGTGATGCCTTCCAGCAGGTCGCCTTTGGTGATGCCGGTGGCGGAAAAAATCACGTTATCGTTGCGCGCCATGTCATCAAGAATCAGCACTTTACCGGCTTCGATGCCCATCTCTTGGCAACGGGCCAATTCCTGCTTACCGATCCGACGGTTTTCTGCGCTATCGCCCTTCACCTGATGGCGTGGCAGCAAGCGGGCTTGCATGTCACCATCCAGCGCGCGGATCACTGCGGCGGATATCACGCCTTCTGGCGCACCGCCGATGCCATACATCACATCCACTTCGCTATCCGGCATGCAGGTTAGAATAGAGGCGGCCACGTCACCGTCAGGAATGGCGAACACTTTCACGCCAAGCTGCTGCATCTGGGCGATCACCGCGTCGTGGCGCGGTTTTGCCAGCGTGATCACTGTCAGTTCTCTCAGCGGTTTACCAAGGCGGGCAGCGATATTGTGCAGGTTTTCTGCCAGCGGCAAATTGAGATCGATAGCCCCACGCGCCTCGGGGCCAACCACCAGCTTTTCCATATACATGTCTGGCGCATGCAGGAAGGTGCCGCGATCGCCCACCGCCAGCACCGCCAGCGCGTTGGACTGGCCCATGGCCGTCATCCGGGTGCCTTCGATCGGATCGACGGCGATATCCACGGCATCACCCTGACCGGTGCCGACCTGCTCGCCGATGTACAGCATCGGGGCTTCATCAATCTCGCCTTCGCCGATTACAATACGGCCATCGATATCCACTCTATTGAGCATAATGCGCATGGCATTGACGGCGGCTCCGTCAGCAGCATTTTTGTCGCCGCGCCCCAACCATTTGTAACCCGCCAGAGCGGCGGCTTCGGTAACGCGGGAAAATTCGATGGCTAATTCACGTTTCATGGCAAACCTGTGAGTGATTAAAGGGAAGAAAATATCAACAAAGTTTATCACAGGGCGGCGGCGGTCGGGCGGGGCAAAAAAAAGCGCCGCCCGCAGGCAGCGCATTGTCAGGGCAAAAGCAGCCGGTGAACTTAGTCGTGATCTTCCCACGCCTGCGCACGAGCCACGGCTTTTTTCCAGCCGCTGTAACGGAAATTGCGCTCGGTGGTTTCGATACCAGGGCGGAATTCACGTTCAATGTTGGCTTTGCTCTTCACTTCGTCCAGATCGTTCCAGTAGCCAATCGCCAGGCCTGCCAGGTAAGCCGCACCCAACGCTGTGACTTCACGCACTTCAGGGCGCTCCACACGGGTACCGAGGATGTCGGACTGGAACTGCATCAGGAAGTTGTTGGCCACCGCGCCACCGTCCACACGCAGCGATTGCAGGCGGGTGTTGGCATCGGCCTGCATCGCATCCAACACGTCGCGAGTCTGGTAGGCGATAGATTCCAGCGTAGCTCGGATAATGTGGTTGCTGTTCACGCCGCGCGTCAGGCCAAAGATGGCACCACGAGCATACGGATCCCAGTATGGCGCGCCCAGGCCGGTAAAGGCGGGTACTACGTACACTCCGTTGCTGTCTTTGACCTTGGTGGCAAAGTATTCGGAGTCGGCCGCGTCGCTAATCAGTTTCATCTCATCGCGCAGCCACTGGATCGAAGCACCACCGATAAATACCGCACCTTCCAGCGCATAGTTCACTTCACCACGCGGGCCACAGGCGATGGTGGTCAGCAGGCCATGGCTGGAGCGCACGGCTTCAGTACCGGTATTCATCAGCAGGAAGCAGCCGGTACCGTAGGTGTTTTTCGCCATGCCCGGTTGGACGCAGAGCTGGCCGTACAGCGCCGCTTGCTGGTCACCGGCGATCCCGGCAATAGGAATACGCGTACCGCCTTTACCACCAATGTTGGTCTGGCCGTAAACTTCTGAAGACGGGCGGACTTTCGGCAGCATGGCGCGTGGGATATCCAGCACTTCCAGCATACGATCGTCCCAATCCAACTGGTGGATGTTGAACATCATGGTGCGTGAGGCGTTGGTGTAATCGGTCACATGCACTCGCCCTTGGGTCATTTTCCACACCAACCAGGTGTCGACGGTGCCGAACAACAGTTCGCCGCGCTTGGCGCGCTCGCGGGCACCTTCGACGTGATCGAGGATCCATTTGACCTTGGTACCCGAAAAATACGGGTCAACCACCAGCCCGGTGTTGTGGCGGATGTACTCCTCCAGACCGTCACGCTTGAGCTCTTCGCAGATTTCTGCGGTACGGCGGCACTGCCAGACGATGGCGTTATAAATCGGCTTGCCGGTCTCTTTTTCCCAGACGATGGTGGTTTCACGCTGGTTGGTAATACCGATACCGGCGATCTGGTCAGAACTGATATCCGCTTTGGCCAGCACTTCCACCAGCGTAGAACTCTGCGAGGACCAGATCTCCATCGGATCGTGTTCCACCCAGCCGGGCTTCGGGTAGATTTGGGTAAATTCACGCTGTGATACCGCAACAATGTTGGCATCGTGATCGAGCACTACGGCACGTGAACTGGTTGTTCCCTGATCGAGAGCGACAATGTATTTTTTTTCTGTTGTCATGAGCTTAATCCTGTTGTTGTTAACCGTTATACCCGTCGTCTTTCAAGTTGCAGGGTTGTTGGCCGCCCTCGTTCACCCGAATCACTTACTTGAGTAAGCTCATCGGGATTATGAGCCTCATTCTTGAGGCTCTCCCTACGGGCCAGCGCAAGCGCTGTTCAAATCGGTTAATCACCGATTTGTCACTCCGTTGCCGCCTACCTGCATCTTGAAATCCATTGGGTATAGAACTTTGTGCCAATCACGCGTTACGCTGTTCTGGCTTGGCGGCGGGTTGGTCTTCTTCGACGCAAACGTCGCAAGGCAGATGGCGGCCAATCAGCGCGCGGTAACCGAAAGCACCCAGACCGGCACCGACGATAGGGCCGAAGATCGGTACCAGGAAGTAAGGGATATCACGTGCGCCGGTGAAGGCCACTTTGCCCCAGCCTGCCAGATAAGCGAACAGTTTCGGGCCGAAGTCACGCGCCGGGTTCAGTGCGAAGCCGGTTAATGGTCCCATAGAGGCACCGATGACGGCAATCAGAATACCGATCAACAGCGGGGCCAGTGGGCCACGCGGAATGCCGTTGCCGTCGTCGGTCAGTGCCAGAATCAGGCACATCAGAATGGCGGTGATCACTGTTTCTACCAGGAAGGCCTGGCCGACGGAGATATGGGCATTGGGATAGGTGGAGAAGATACCGGCCAACGCCAGGCTTTCATCACTGCCGCGCACCATCTGATTGGCGCTCTCAAAGTCGAAGAACAGGTTGTAATACAATCCGTAGACCAGCGCTGCGGCGCAGAAGGCCCCGGCAACCTGCGCCACGATGTAAGGGAGGACTTTGCGGCCATCAAAGCAAGCGAACAACCACAGCGCCAGCGTGACGGCCGGGTTCAGGTGTGCGCCGGAGATCGCGGCGGTCAGATAGATGGCCATGGCAACGCCCAGACCCCAAATGATACTGATTTCCCACTGACCGAAGCTGGCACCGGCCAGTTTCAGCGCTGCAACGCAGCCTACGCCAAAGAAGATCAACAGACCGGTACCGAGGAACTCCGCGATACACTGGCCTTTTAAAGTCGGACTGGTGGTTTGGCTCATAATATTATTGTCCTGCAGACGATGGTTATAGGTTTATATCCTGCTGGGTATACAGGCTTGGCGCGTTTCGCGTTGTGGCCTGAGGTACAGTTTTTTCATCTCGTCCACTTATAGATTGAGGACGTGATGTGAATTTATCGTTAACGAACATAAACGAGAAATAGCGAAATCAAAATGTGTGTACTTCGTCATAAAATTGAGCGAATTCGCGTTATTTAGTGTTTTTTATGAGCCATGAAAGTGTGATCTGACCATGGGTTTGATTTTCTTTTGTTAACAACGACAAAGTGGCGGTAAGAAAATTGCAACAGACTGCGCGTTGGGCCGGTATGTTGCTAGACAGTGAGAGGCAGGCTACATACAATCGTTTTTATTGAAAGAAGCGTTTTATTGAGACACGCGCGTTTTCCATAACAGTGCGTGTCATTTGGCGCGATGCATATTCGCAGTAGCTGCAGCCGATGTTGCGGCGCTACTTATAGATGTACGCCTTGCTATCATGAGGGGACTGAAGAATGTCATTTGAAGTATTTGAAAAACTGGAAGCAAAAGTTCAGCAGGCGATTGATACCATCACTCTGTTGCAGATGGAAATTGAAGAACTGAAAGAGAAGAATAATGCTCTGTCTCAGGACGTTCAGAACGCTGCGGGTAACCACGAAGCGCTGGCGCGTGAGAATCAGCAGCTGAAAGAAGAGCAGCATGTTTGGCAAGATCGCCTGCGTGCACTGCTGGGCAAAATGGAAGAGGTCTAATCTGGTCCGTTAGCTGAGATCGAGAAAAGGGCGTCTGGGCGCCCTTTTTCATATTCTGCGGTTACTCGATATCAAGAGGATCTTCGGAAAGAATGATACCGGTATTGTCGGCGTAGAGATGATCGCCAGAGAAGAAGGTGACGCCCCCGAAGTTAACGCGGATATCACTCTCACCAATGCCTTCACTGGTAGCGCCCACCGGGATTGCGGCCATAGCCTGAATACCGATGTCCAACTCTTCCAGATCGTCCACCTGGCGTACCGCACCGTAAATCACGATGCCTTCCCATTCGTTCTGGGTTGCCAGGCGTGCCAGCTCAGCGTTGATCAGCGCGCGGCGCACAGAGCCACCACCGTCGATCAGCAACACGCGGCCACGGCCGTTTTCTTCGAGCAGTTCGAACAGCAGGCCGTTATCCTCGAAGCATTTCACCGTAGTGATTTGCCCGCCAAATGAAGTACGCCCGCCAAAATTAGAGAACAGAGGTTCAACCACGTTGACCTCTTCCTGATAAATATCACAGAGTTCGGAAGTATCGTATTTCATAGGATTTTACGTCAGTTTGCCGCTGGAATAGTCAGTATATCCCTTTATTCGCCCTGTTGGCAAAATCATCAGTTTTTAACTGAGCACCACGCCGATAGCGAATAACAGGTTGACCAGTAATGCTGCCTTCACCATGTGCTCCAGCATCGGGCGCATGCCGATGACGGTGGGATCGCGCAGCACGCGCATACCGTGGCGCAACAGCAGTGGTATGGCCAGCACAAACAGCCAACCCCACAGGCTATTCAGGTTGAGCAGGGTAAACAGCGCGAAGCACACCACGGCGGCGATCAACAGAAAGGCGTGGTAGTAACGTGCTTTCTGCGGCCCGAGGCGCACCGCCAGGGTATTTTTTCCGTTGACGCGGTCGCTTTCGATATCACGCAGGTTATTGATGTTGAGTACCGCTGCTGCCAACAGGCCGCAGGCAGTGGCTGGCAGCATCACGATGCTGTCAAAGGTGTGTGTTTGCAGATAGTGCGAGCCCGCCACGCTGAGCCAGCCGAAAAACACCAGAACCGAAATATCCCCCAATCCCAAATAGCCATAGGGTTTGTTACCCACGGTATAGGTAATGGCGGCGACGATCGCCAAGCCACCCAGCACCAGGAAACCGACCACATCACCGGGTTTTTCGCAGGCGATAGCAATCAGCCAGCAACCGGAAATGGCAATCAGGATCACCGTCAGCACCAACGCCCGTTTCATCTGGGCCTGAGTGATCATCCCTTTCTGCATACCGCGCAGCGGGCCGATGCGATCTTCGTTGTCACTGCCTTTTACCGCGTCGCCATAGTCATTGGCCAGATTGGAGAGGATCTGCAACAGGCCAGCGGTCAGCAAGGCCAACAGGGCTACACCCGGTTTGAGGCTGCCTTGCCAGGCGGCGATAGCAGAACCGACAACGATGGAGGCAAACGCCAACGGCAAGGTACGCGGTCGTAAACTTTCCAGCCAGGCTTTAGCCGGGGTGGTGGGGGTTGATAAGCTCATGTTTCGCTTCAGTAAGTCAAAAGGCGGTGTCCGTTCGAAATAAATGTGGGAGGCAATGCCTCCCACAACGATAACTGACAGGACATTGATATACCCGTCGCCCTTCAAGCTGCAGGGGTGTTGGCTGCCTTCGCTCACCCCAGTCACTTACTTGAGTAAGCTCCTGGGGCTTCGTTCAGTTGCCGCCTTCCTGCAACGTGAAGTAACTTGGGTATAGCGCAATTATAGGATAAAACGACTCAGATCTTCATCCGCTACCAGTTCATCCAAGTGATTGCGCACGTAATCGGCGTCAATTGTAATGGATTGACCGTTAATTTCACTCGCGTCATAGGAAATATCTTCCATCAGACGCTCCAACACGGTGTGCAGACGACGTGCGCCGATGTTTTCGGTGCGCTCATTCACCTGCCAGGCGGCTTCGGCGATGCGGCGGATGCCCTCGGCAGTGAAGTCGATTGTCACGCCTTCGGTGCCCATCAGCGCTTTATATTGTTCGGTCAGCGATGCGCTAGGTTCGGTCAGGATGCGTTCGAAATCTTCCGTGGTCAGCGCCTGTAGCTCAACGCGGATTGGCAAGCGGCCTTGCAGTTCCGGGATCAGATCGGCAGGGCTGGCGGTCTGGAAAGCGCCGGAAGCGATGAACAGGATGTGATCGGTTTTCACCATGCCGTGCTTGGTGGATACCGTACAACCTTCCACCAACGGCAGCAGATCGCGCTGCACGCCTTCACGGGAAACGTCCGGGCCGGAACTTTGGCCGCCACGCTTACAGATTTTGTCGATCTCATCGATAAACACGATGCCGTGCTGCTCAACGGCTTCTACCGCCTGCTCTTTCAGCTCTTCCGGGTTCACCAGCTTGGCGGCTTCTTCTTCCACCAGCAGTTTGAAGGCTTCTTTGATCTTCAGCTTACGGGGTTTCTGTTTCTGCCCGCCGAGGTTCTGGAACATCGACTGCAACTGGTTGGTCATCTCTTCCATGCCCGGAGGGGCCATGATTTCGACGCCCATTGGTGCGGCGGCCAGATCGATTTCGATTTCTTTATCGTCCAACTGGCCTTCACGCAATTTCTTGCGAAATACCTGACGGGCGGCAGAAGGTTCCTGCTGCTCTTCGGCCTGGCCCCAGTTGTTTTTGGCCGGTGGGATCAGTACGTCGAGCAGCCGTTCTTCGGCCATCTCTTCGGCGCGGGTACGGTTTTTCTCGATCGACTGCAAGCGCACCATTTTCACAGCGGCATCGGTCAGATCGCGGATGATGGAATCCACTTCTTTACCGACATAGCCCACTTCGGTGAACTTGGTGGCTTCCACTTTGATAAACGGCGCATTGGCCAGTTTGGCCAAACGACGGGCGATCTCGGTTTTACCGACGCCGGTCGGGCCGATCATCAGGATATTTTTAGGGGTGACTTCGTGACGCAGCGTCTCGTTGAGCTGCATCCGGCGCCAGCGGTTGCGCAGGGCAATGGCAACAGCGCGTTTGGCCTTGTTCTGGCCAATGATGTAGCTGTCCAGTTCGCTGACGATCTCGCGCGGGGTCATTTCAGACATAGTATTCGATCCTTACGCTTTGGAAGGCAATTCTTCAATAGTGTGGAACTGGTTGGTGTAAATACAGATGTCACCGGCGATGCTGAGGGATTTCTCAACGATTTCGCGGGCGCTCAGTTCGGTATTTTCCAACAGTGCGCGGGCCGCCGACTGGGCGTAGGGACCGCCGGAGCCGATGGCGATCAAATCATTTTCTGGCTGCACCACATCACCGTTACCTGTGATGATCAGCGAGGCATTTTCATCTGCTACCGCCAGCAGCGCTTCGAGTTTGCGCAGCATACGATCGGTACGCCAATCCTTCGCCAACTCAACGGCGGCTTTCACCAAGTGGCCTTGGTGCATCTCCAGCTTGCGCTCGAACAACTCGAACAGCGTGAAGGCGTCAGCAGTACCACCAGCGAAACCGGCAATCACTTTATCGTTATACAGGCGACGGACTTTCTTGACGTTGCCCTTCATGACCGTGTTGCCTAGTGTGGCCTGGCCATCGCCACCGATCACTACTTGGCCGTTGCGGCGTACGCTTACAATTGTTGTCACGAGCAGACCCTCGTTGCAGACGGAAAGAAGACCCCGTTGTCTCTGCTTGCACAGAAGCAACGGGGCATATTGAGAGTATAGTTGGGGGAGAAGTGACGCTTTTCAACCCCCGACGGCGAGGGGAATGCAACTCGACATGCCGGAGCCCTTCAGGCGGGCCAGGGTTTTGTCGGCGGCAGCCCGGTTGCTGTAGGGGCCGAGCATCACGCGGTTCCAACCACCACCCGCCGTGATGCGGCTTTCGATGCCTTCAAACGCCAACTGTGCGCGTACCGATTCGGCCTGATCGGTGGCACGGAACGAACCACATTGCACCATCCACTTCTGTTTCTGCTCTGGCTTGGCTTCCTGCTTGGCCGTTTCCGCTTTCACTTCGGGCTTCACTTCCGGTTTCGGCTTAGGTTCCGGCTGCCGGGTTGGTACCGGCGGAGTGACCGCTTGTGGCTTCGGCTGTTGCACCGGTTGTTGGTGCTGCTGTACCGGTGCCGCGTCGTTGTTGAACGGGTTACGCGGTTGGCTCACCGGCTGCTGCTGTTGCACCTGCTGCGGTATTTGCTGTTGTGGTATCTGTTGCTGCTGGCGACCATTGCCGCGCAGCTGTGACGGATCGTTATAAGGCACTTCAGACAACTGCGTCGGGCGCTGCTGCATGTCAGCCTGCATCTGTTCCAGCAACTGGCGCTGTTCGGCGGTCAGTTGGGTTTTGGTATTATCATCGCCACCGGCCCTAGGTTCGGTGGGTGATTGCACGCCAATCTGACGATTCTCCAGCTCTTTAATATAGCGCCAACGCTCTTCCGGCTTCGGCGGCAGGCCGTTACCTGGGCGAGAGCCGTGCGTAGGCAGCAACGGGGCATCGTCTGGTTTGTGGTGCGTAATGAAATAGAGGCCACCGATAAAGACAACCAGAAGGGCAACGGCAAGCGCCACCACGGTTTTGGATACCTTCGGAGAACTGCGTTTACGGCTGGGGGTCTTGCGCCGCGCTGCCCCTGAGCGCCCGCGGCTTACATAGTCTCTCTGTGCCACTATAATTCCGCTGTGTCCTGATGAGGTTAAAGCCTATCCTCTAGGCTGTTTGATTGGCCACCTTTGCTGCTTCGGCAGAAATGACCACAACAATAATTATACCTATCTGATAGGTTTTGAGTCCGCCATGTTACTTAACCCAAAAATGTTTGACTAGCGTTTCGGGGCCGCAGTGCTGTCACGGATAATCAATTCACTGTCCAAAAGCCGGGATCCGCTGTTCACCGTCTGCCCGTGCAATTGTTCCAGCAGTAGCAGCATGGCTTGCTGACCGATCAGGAAACGAGGCTGCGCCACCGTGGTTAAAGGGGGATCACAATACTGTGCTGGCTTGATATCGTCAAAGCCGACAACGGAGAGATCCTGCGGTACCCGCAAGCCCAGTTTTTTGGCCTGAAACAGTACGCCAATAGCCATAATGTCGTTGTGACAGAAGATGGCTGTAGGAGGTTTTGGCAGGGCCATCAGCGATTTCAGGGCTTGAGCGCCCGCTTCGTAGGTGAAATCACCCCGGGTAATATAACTGCTTTCAACGCTAATACCATTACGGCGTAGCGCCTGAATGTAACCCTGCAACCGATAATGGCTCAGCGGCATGTGTTCCGGCCCCGCCACACAGGCGATCTGCTTGTGGCCAAGCTGATGCAGATAATGCACGGCTTCGAAGGCGGCGGTCAGGTTGTCGATATGCACCGTCGGCAGTTCCAGTTCCGGTGCAAATTCGTTGGCCATCACCATTGGTGGCAGGTTGCGTTGTTCTTCCTTGCTGGCGTCGAACGGCAGGTTAGAGCCGAGCAGCAGCATACCGTCAATTTGCTTGGTGATAATCAGGTTAACGAAAGTGCGTTCCTGCTGGTTCTGTTGCGCACAGTCGCCGATCAGGACCAGATATCCCTGTTGCGCTGCGGTTTGCTCGATCCCCTGGATCACGTCGGCAAAAAACGGATCGCAGATATCGGGAACGATCACCAAGATGGTGCGGGATTCATTGCGTTTGATATTGCGTGAGAGGGCATGAGGGGAGTAACCCACGGCCAGCACGGCCTGTTCTACTTTCTGACGCGTTGGCGTTGACACCTTTTCCGGATTCATCAGCGCACGGGACACGGTTGCCGTTGAAACGCCGGCCATTTCAGCAACGTCTTTCATGGTGGCCATGGATAGTTCTTTCTTGTGTTCCAACGCCTTTCTCCTTGCGTTGGCCCATGCCAACGCGACAACTGGGTAAACTCATACATTCTGGCGTGCGGTGGTGTTGTTATTGTTAGCGCCATCCACGTTCAAAGCTTCCATCATGCTGCTTGCCTGCACCGACATTCTAAACAGATTACGCTCGGCTTTTGTTACCTAAATTTCATAAAAAGTGTGAGTTAGGAAGGTTTTTTCGTGTTACCTCGCAAATTCAAGGGTCTTTGTGCGCTGAATCAGTTTGCTCTGAGTTCAACTGTCGATCGGATCAACATCCAACATCCATTTCACTTTGCGTGCTTGTGGCAGGGTACCAATCAGCGGCAGAGTGGTTTTCATCAGGTGTTGCAGCAGGCGTCGGGAAGGGTGTTGCAGCAGTAACTGCCAACGGAAACGGCCACCGCGCTTCGACTGTAATGCTGGAACCGGGCCCATAACCCACAGCGAATCATCCTTCAGCGGGCTGGCTTCCAGCAGATTGCGCAGTTGCTGTAAGAACAGCGGGGCCTGCTGATTATCGTGATCTTCCGAACGCACAATAATGTGGCTGGTATAAGGCGGCAGAAATACGCTGTTGCGCTCCGCCAGCGTCTGTTTGGCGAAGGCGTCATAGCCCTGTTGCAACAGGATTTGCAACAGAGGGTGTTCGGGGTGATGGGTTTGTAACAGCACTTCACCCTGTTTGCCCGCGCGCCCGGCGCGGCCAGAAACCTGGGTATACAACTGGGCGAAGCGCTCGGCAGAGCGGAAATCGGCGGAGAACAGGGCACCATCGACATCCAGCAACGCAACCAGCGTCACATCCGGGAAGTGGTGGCCTTTTGCCAGCATCTGGGTGCCGATCAGAATACGTGGGCCGCCGCGGTGGATATCCGCCAGATGTTGTTCCAGCGAGCCTTTGCGGCTGGTGGTATCACGATCGATACGGGTGATGGCCGTTTCCGGGAACAGCGGTGCCAGCTCATTTTCCAACTGTTCGGTACCGACGCCGACGGAGACCAGATGCGTGGAACCGCACTGCGGGCACTGGTGTGGTACCGGGCGCTGGCTGTCGCAGTGGTGGCAACGCAGCTGGCGCTGATTCTGGTGGATAGTGTAGTAGTGGTCACAACGTTGGCACTCGGCGATCCAACCACATTCATGGCATAACAGCGCAGGCGCATAGCCACGGCGGTTGAGGAACAGTATCACCTGATTGCCGTTCTTCAAGTGGTGCTGCATGCTTTTCAGCAGCGGTTGCGACAGCCCGACTTTTAGCGGCAGGCCCTTCAGATCGATCAGGTGCTGGTTGGCCGGTTTGGCATTACCTGCGCGCTGGGTCAGTTTAAGCTGGCGATATTTACCCAGTTGCACGTTGTGCAGCGTTTCCAACGCCGGGGTGGCAGAACCCATCACCATCGGAATATCTTCGGCGTGGGCACGGAATACCGCCAGGTCGCGGGCATGGTAACGCCAGCCTTCCTGCTGTTTATAGGAGCTGTCGTGTTCTTCATCGATGATAATCACCCCAAGGCGCGAAAACGGGGTGAACAGCGCTGAACGGGTGCCGATCACAATGGCCGCTTCACCGCTGCGGGCGCGCAGCCAAACGGCCAGCCGTTCGCTGTCGTTCAGGCCGGAATGCAGCACGTCCACCGGTGCGTTAAACCGTTCGCGAAAGCGGGCGATGGTCTGCGGCGTCAGGCCGATTTCCGGCACCAATACCAGCGCCTGTTTACCTTTGGCCAGAATGTTTTCCAGCACGCTGAGATAAACTTCGGTCTTGCCGGAGCCAGTTACCCCCGCCAGCAGCCAAGCGGCGAAGTGATCGTCTTCACTGCGGATGGCTCCCACTGCGGTGGCCTGTTCGGTATTGAGCCGCAGTCGTTCACCGAGGACCTCAAAACCGGGCCGCCAGTCCTGCGTTGCCAATACCTGAGCGCGGAGATCGGCTAACCCTTTGGCGCGTAATGCCTGTAATGCGCTGTCGGTCAGTTCGAGTTCGCTGACCTGGTGGCGATAAACCGGGCGTTGCAGCAGTGCCGCTAGCGCCTGTTGCTGCTTGGGGGCTCGTTTGAGGCTTTCCGGTGGCGTGGCGCGCCCCTGTTCGGTGGCAAACCATTGCCACAGCGGGGTTGTCTCCGCGGGTTTACCTTGGCGCAGCAGGATCGGCAACGCGTGGAACAGCACTTCACCAATCGGGTAATGGTAGTATTCAACCGCCCACAGCAGGATGCGCCACAGGCTGGGGGAGAACAGGGGGGCGTTATCCAGCAGGCTGTCGATGGGTTTCAGCTTTTCCAGCGGCAGTTCGCTGGTTTCGCTACAGCCGACAACAATCCCGATCGCCCGTTGCTTTCCCCAGGGCACACCCACGCGCGCGCCGATGACCGGCTGCAAGCCTTCTGGCAGCAGATAATCGAAGGTACGGGCGAGGGGAACCGGTAAAGCAACCTGTACAACGGGCATGTGGCGATCCAGCTAGAAAAAAGTGGTGGCTAGTTTACACTGCGGGCCGCTAAATGTACGGATCCGTTTGCGCAGTCTATTTAATTCTGTATAATTTGCCGCCTTTGATATAATTCCATATCAAAATTTATCAACCACGTGTGGTGTCTGGCGGAACAGGGCTGGATAGCGACACGGCCTTAACTGAGGTTTCCCATGAAACAAGGTATCCACCCAAAATACGAAGAAGTTACTGCTAACTGCTCTTGCGGTAACGTGATCAAAATCCGCTCTACCGTGGGTCACGATCTGAACCTGGACGTTTGTGGCGAATGCCACCCGTTCTACACTGGCAAGCAGCGTGATGTTGCTACCGGTGGCCGCGTTGACCGCTTTAACAAGCGTTTCAGCGTACCAGGCGCTAAGAAATAAGATTTCTTACCGTCAGATGAAAAAGGCGCCTTCGGCGCCTTTTTTCGTTTCTGCCATCTGCATTGGCAGGTTGGGATCAGTAATCCCAGGTATCGGGATCCACACCCAATTCACGCATCAGCACTTTCGCGGCTTCCGGGATTTCATCGCTGCGTTCTTTGCGCAGATCTTCATCGTTCGGCAGCGGCTGGCCAGTAAAAGCGTGCAGGAATGCTTCGCACAGCAATTCGCTGTTGGTCGCGTGGCGCAGGT
Source organism: Serratia sp. HNCC26DJ206 (assembly GCF_057180605.1). Taxonomy (NCBI): domain Bacteria; kingdom Pseudomonadati; phylum Pseudomonadota; class Gammaproteobacteria; order Enterobacterales; family Yersiniaceae; genus Serratia; species Serratia sp. HNCC26DJ206. The sequence goes on along the minus strand of NZ_JBXUGP010000030.1, from coordinate 28,091 downwards.
TGTTGACCTGGCGGCGGGTCCGTTCATCGGTCAGGATCTTCAGGACCTTCAGCGGAATGGAGACCGTGATTTTTTTTACTTGCTCGCTTTTTTTACCGTGTTCAGCGTAAGGGCTGACATACTCGCCGTTCCACTCAGCCATGGGACACCTTAAAATTTGTCAGAAAAACTACCATCATTCTAGAAACCGGCTAATTATGCCCGATCTTCACTGTTCTCACTAATAAATGTCAATTTTACGCGATAAGACTCACCGAATTGCGACCTTCAGTAGACCTTGTGCATGCATTTTTGCATTAACATCTTGTCGTCATCACAAACCGCTACAATTTTAGCGGGTATTGGCGCTTTGCTCAATCTATACGCAAAGAAGTTTAGATGTCCAGATGTATTGACGTCTATTTCCGCTGCGAGTAATCTTTAGGCCTCATTTACCCACTTTCCGAGAGCCGAGCCACCCTATGACGCGTAAACCAGCCACCATTGCCGTGCGTAGCGGTCTGAATGACGACGAACAGTACGGCTGTGTCGTCCCGCCGATCCACCTTTCGAGCACTTATAACTTCACCGATTTCAATCAGCCTCGTGCCCATGATTATTCACGCCGTGGTAACCCGACGCGTGATGTGGTGCAGCGTGCGCTGGCGGAGTTGGAAGGCGGTGCAGGCGCGGTCATGACCGGCAGCGGGATGTCGGCGATCCATCTGGTGACCACCGTGCTGCTGAAACCGGGCGATCTGCTGGTGGCTCCGCACGATTGTTACGGCGGCAGCTATCGCCTGTTCGATAGCCTGAGCAAGCGCGGTGCCTATCGCGTGCTGTTTGTCGATCAGGGGAATGAAGCCGAACTGCAACAGGCGCTGGCGCAAAAGCCGAAGCTGGTGCTGATCGAAAGCCCAAGCAACCCGCTGCTGCGCGTGGTGGATATTGCGGCTATCTGTCACGCGGCGCATGAGGCAGGTGCGCTGACGGTAGTGGATAACACCTTCCTCAGCCCGGCATTGCAACAGCCGCTCACGCTGGGTGCCGATCTGGTGGTGCATTCTTGCACCAAATACCTCAACGGCCATTCTGACGTGGTTGCCGGTGCGGTGATCGCTAAAGACAAGGATCTGGCGGTGGAACTGGCGTGGTGGGCGAATAATATTGGCGTTACCGGGGCTGCGTTCGACAGCTATCTGCTGTTGCGCGGCATCCGTACTCTGTCACCGCGTATCAAGGCGGCGCAGCACAATGCCGGGGCAATTGTCAGCTATTTACAGCAGCAACCGTTGGTCAAAAAGCTGTATCATCCTTCACTGCCGGAAAACCCTGGCCATGAGATTGCATGCCGTCAGCAACTCGGGTTCGGTGCCATGCTCAGTTTTGAACTGGACGGTGACGAAGCGCTGTTACGGCGTTTCCTGTCGGCCCTGGAACTGTTTACGCTGGCGGAATCATTGGGTGGCGTAGAAAGTCTGATCTCGCATGCCGCGACCATGACTCACGCCGGGATGGCGCCAGAAGCCCGTGCTGCAGCCGGTATTTCCGAAAGCCTGCTGCGTATTTCCGTGGGTATTGAAGACTGTGATGATTTGATTGCCGATCTGGAACAAGCCTTCCAGGCGGCGGCAACGAGGTAAGCATGAATGCAATTGCGGTAGCAGGGGCGGTTAACGGGCGTCAACTGCACAAATTTGGTGGCAGCAGTCTGGCCGATGTGAAGTGTTATCAACGGGTGGCCGGGATTATGGCCGAGTACAGCCAGCCGGGTGACATGATGGTGGTTTCGGCGGCCGGTAGCACCACTAACCAACTGATTAGTTGGTTGAAGCTGAGCCAGAGTGATCGTCTTTCCGCACATCAGGTGCAGCAAACGCTGCGCCGTTATCACAGCGAATTAATCGGGGGCTTGTTGCCGCCGGAAACGGCTGAACCGCTGATTGCCGAATTTATTCAGGATCTTGAGCGCCTGGCGGCTTTGTTGGACGGTAAAGTTGATGATGCGGCGTATGCGGAAGTGGTCGGCCATGGTGAAATCTGGTCGGCGCGCCTGATGGCTGCCGTACTGAACAAACAGGATATGCAGGCGGTGTGGCTGGATGCGCGTGATTTTCTGCGCGCTGAACGTGCGGCGCAACCGCAGGTGGACGAAGGCCGCTCCTATCCTTTATTGCAGCAGTTGCTGGCGCAACATCCAGGCAAGCGCTTGGTGGTGACCGGCTTTATTTCTCGCAACGATGCTGGTGAAACCGTGCTGCTCGGGCGTAACGGCAGTGACTATTCTGCCACGCAGATCGGCGCGTTGGCCGGTGTGGCGCGTGTCACCATCTGGAGCGACGTGGCCGGGGTTTACAGCGCCGATCCGCGTAAGGTGAAAGATGCCTGCCTGCTGCCGCTGTTGCGCTTGGACGAAGCCAGCGAACTGGCTCGCCTGGCGGCACCGGTACTGCATACCCGCACGTTGCAGCCGGTTTCCGGCAGTGACATCGATCTGCAACTGCGTTGCAGCTATCAGCCGGAACAGGGCTCGACACGCATCGAACGTGTGCTGGCTTCCGGCACCGGTGCCAAAATTGTGACCAGCCATGATGATGTTTGCCTGATTGAATTCAGCGTGGCTCCACGGCATGACTTCAAGCTGGCGCAGAAAGAGCTGGAGCTGGTGCTGAAGCGTGCACAGATCAAACCGCTGGCCGTGGGTATCCATCCTGACCGTAACCTGATCCAACTGTGCTATACCTCGGAAGTGGTGAACAGCGTCTTGCGCGTTCTGCAAGAGGCGGTGTTGCCGGGTGAACTGCAACTGCGTGAAGGGTTGGCGCTGGTGGCTCTGGTCGGTGCTGGCGTGTGCAAGAACCCGTTACACAGCCACCGTTTTTACCAGCAGTTGAACGATCAGCCGGTAGAATTCATCTGGCAGGCGGAGGATGGCATCAGCCTGGTGGCGGTGCTGCGTCAGGGACCAACTGGCCTGCTGATTCAGGGCCTGCATCAGACGCTGTTCCGCGCGGAAAAACGCATCGGTCTGGTGCTGTTCGGCAAGGGCAACATCGGTTCGCGCTGGCTGGAGTTGTTTGCCCGCGAGCAGAAGAACCTCTCGGCGCGCAGCGGTTTTGAATTCACCTTGGCAGGGGTGGTGGACAGTCGCCGCAGCCTGCTGAATTACGATGGGTTGGATACCAGCCGCGCGTTGGCGTTCTTTGAAGAAGAAGCCCAGGAATTGGATGAAGAATCGCTGTTCCTGTGGATGCGAGCCCATCCGTTTGACGATCTGGTGGTGCTTGACGTCACCGCCAGTGAAAACCTGGCAGAACAGTATCTGGACTTTGCCAGCTACGGTTTCCATGTGATCAGCGCCAACAAACTGGCGGGCGCTTCGTGCAGCGCTAACTATCGGCAGATTCGTGATGCATTCGCCAAAACCGGCAGCCACTGGCTGTATAACGCCACCGTGGGCGCAGGTTTACCGGTGAACCACACCGTGCGCGATCTGCGCGACAGCGGCGACAGCATTCTGGCGCTCAGCGGTATTTTCTCTGGCACGCTGTCTTGGCTGTTCCTACAGTTTGATGGCACGGTGCCGTTCACCGAACTGGTAGATCAGGCTTGGCAACAGGGCTTGACGGAGCCAGATCCGCGCGTCGATCTCTCTGGGCAGGACGTGATGCGCAAGTTAGTGATCCTGGCGCGTGAGGCGGGTTACGACATTGAACCGAATCAGGTGCGCGTGGAATCGCTGGTGCCTGCCGGGGCGGATCAAGGCTCCATCGATCAGTTCTTCGAAAACGGTGATGCGCTGAACCAGCAAATGCTGCAACGCTTCGAAGCTGCCAGCGAAATGGGATTGGTGCTGCGCCACGTCGCGCGTTTTGACGCCAATGGCAAAGCGCGCGTCGGTGTAGAAGCCGTACGCACGGAGCATCCGCTGGCTTCGCTGTTACCGTGCGACAACGTGTTTGCCATCGAGAGCCGCTGGTATCGTGATAACCCGCTGGTGATCCGTGGGCCAGGGGCGGGGCGCGATGTGACTGCCGGTGCAATCCAGTCGGATCTTAACCGCTTGGCACAACTGCTTTAATCCTCAACGGGCGCAACGGATGGCGCCCGGTTTCTCTCTCCGTGAGTACTATCATGAAATTCTCTCATGTTGTGTGAGGATTACTCATCGTATTACCCTCACTTTCCTGTTGACTCTTTAGGTCACATACGGCATTTTCTATCTAGACGTCTAAACGTATAGACGCTTACTAAAATAAAGCAAAACACAGTGATCGATAAGAGGCGGACAGGGTATGAGTTTTTTTCACGCAAACCAGCGGGAAGCGCTGAATCAGAATCTGGCGGAGTTAAGCGGCCAGATTAATGTGTCGTTCGAGTTTTTCCCGCCGCGTACCAGCGAGATGGAAGACACCTTGTGGCAGTCGATCGATCGTCTGAGCAGCCTCAAACCCAAATTTGTCTCCGTGACCTACGGTGCCAACTCTGGCGAGCGCGATCGCACCCACAGCATCATCAAAGGCATTAAAGAGCGTACCGGCCTGGATGCCGCACCGCATCTGACCTGTATCGATGCCAGCCCTGCACAACTGCGTGATATTGCTACCGATTACTGGAACAGCGGTATTCGCCATATCGTTGCCCTGCGCGGCGATTTGCCACCGGGCAGCGGCAAGCCGGAAATGTATGCTGCCGATCTGGTCACGCTGCTGAAAGACGTCGGCGATTTCGATATCTCTGTGGCGGCCTATCCGGAAGTGCATCCGGAAGCGAAAAGCGCCCAGGCAGACTTGATCAACCTGAAGCGCAAAATTGATGCCGGTGCCAACCGGGCAATTACTCAGTTCTTCTTTGACGTGGAAAGTTACCTGCGTTTCCGCGATCGCTGCGTGGCGACCGGGATTGATGTAGAAATCGTGCCGGGGATCCTGCCAGTTTCCAACTTCAAACAGTTACAGCGCTTTGCCACGATGACCAATGTGCGAGTACCAAGCTGGATGACCAGCATGTTTGCCGGGCTGGACGACGATCCGGAAACCCGCAAAATGGTCGGTGCCAATATCGCGATGGATATGGTGAAGATCCTCAGCCGAGAAGGGGTGAAGGATTTCCATTTCTATACGCTGAATCGTGCGGAAATGAGCTATGCCATCTGCCACACGTTAGGGGTTCGTCCAGCAATCGCCTGATCTAGGGATTGTTATTGAAAAAAGCGCGGTGCGTAATCACTGCGCTTTTTTTATGTGGGTTTTACCAATAAAAAAAGCACCGCAAATTGCAGTGCTTTTTCTCTACCGGTGGAATAACTAGCCGGTATTACGCATCCCGGCGGCAACGCCGGCAATGGTCACCATCAGCGCCTGTTCAACCCGTGCGTCCGGGTGTTCCTGCTGGCGTGAACGGTGCAGCAGTTCGGCTTGCAGCACGTTGAGCGGATCGGTGTAAACGTTACGCAGCGCAATGGATTCGGCGATCCACGGCAGGTCTGCCATCAGGTTATCGTCGTTGGCGATGGTCAATACTACTTTGATATCGCTTTCCAACTGATCGCGCAGCTGCTTGCCCAACGGCCACAGCGATTTATCTACCAAGCGCTGATCGTAGTATTCCGCCAGCCACAGATCGGTTTTGGAAAACACCATTTCCAACATGGCGATACGGGTCGAGAAGAACGGCCAGTTGCGGCACATGGCTTCCAACTGATCTTGCTTACCCGCCTTCACCGCTTCCTGCAAACCTGCCCCCGCACCCAGCCAGGCCGGTAGCATCAGGCGGTTCTGCGTCCAGGCGAAGATCCACGGAATGGCACGCAGGCTCTCAACGCCACCGTTCGGGCGACGCTTGGCCGGGCGCGAACCCAGCGGCAGCTTGCCCAGTTCCTGCTCCGGCGTTGCGGCGCGGAAATAGGGCACGAAGTCTGGGTTTTCACGCACGTAACCGCGATACATTTTGCATGAGGTTTCGGACAGTTCATCCATCAGCGAGCGCCACTCTTTTTTCGGCTCTGGCGGTGGCAACAGGTTGGCTTCCAGCACCGCGCCGGTATACAGCGCCAGGCTGCTGATGGCGACTTCTGGCAGGCCAAACTTGAAGCGGATCATCTCGCCCTGTTCGGTAACGCGTAGGCCGCCTTTCAGGCTGCCCGGCGGTTGTGACAGCAGAGCGGCATGGGCCGGTGCGCCACCACGGCCGATCGAACCGCCACGGCCGTGGAACAGCGTCAGCACTACGCCGGCTTTTTCACAGGTTTTGATCAGCGCATCTTGCGCACGGTACTGCGCCCAGGAGGCCGCCATCACGCCAGCGTCTTTCGCCGAGTCGGAATAGCCAATCATCACCATCTGTTTGCCCTGAATAAAGCCGCGATACCAGTCGATATTCAGCAACTGGGTCATCACGTCATCGGCATTGTTCAGGTCGTCGAGGGTTTCGAACAGCGGTGCTACCGGCAGCGCAAATGGGCAACCGGCTTCTTTCAGCAGCAAGTGCACGGCCAGCACGTCGGATGGCGTGCGCGCCATGGAGATCACATAGGCGGCGATCGAACCCTGCGGTGCTTCCGCGACGACGCGGCAGGTTTCCAGCACTTCCTGCGTATCGGCGCTCGGATCCCACTTCAATGGCACCAGCGGGCGCTTGGAGTTCAGTTCGCGGATCAGGAAGGCCTGTTTATCGGCCTCAGACCAGCTTTCGTAATCGCCCAGCCCCAGATAGCGGGTCAGTTCGGCGATGGCTTCGGTATGGCGGGTGCTTTCCTGACGCACGTCGATACGCACCAGCGGCACGCCGAAACAGCGCACGCGGCGCAGAGTATCCAGCAGTTGGCCGTTGGCGATAATCCCCATGCCACAGGCCACCAGCGATTGATAACAGGCGTACAGCGGTTCCCACAGTTGTTCGTTGTTTACCAGCAGATCGTGCGGACGCAGCACGCGCTCACCTTTCAGCCGCCCTTCCAGATAGGCTTGGGAGCTCATCAGTTGGCTGCGCAGGCGCTTCATCAACTCACGGTAGGGTTCCTGTACGTCGTCACCACCAGCCAGTTCACGCAGTTCTGGGGTACATTCGGTCATCGACAGCTCGGAGACCAGCACCTGAATATCGCGGGTGAACAGGTCACAGGCTTTCCAGCGGCTTAAAAGCAGCACATGACGGGTGATTTCTGCCGTCACGTTCGGGTTGCCGTCGCGGTCGCCGCCCATCCAGGAGGTAAAGCGAATGGGCACGGCTTCTACCGGCAGGCGGTAGTCGATGGAGTTTTCCAACTGCTCGTTAAATTCACGCAGGAACGCTGGCACGCCTTCCCACAGGCTGTTTTCTACTACCGCAAAGCCCCATTTGGCTTCGTCGACCGGCGATGGGCGGTTTTTGCGCATCTCGTCGGTATGCCAGGATTGCGCCACCAACTGGCGCAAACGGCGCATGATTTTATTGCGCTCGTAGTCGGCCAGATCGTTATGGTCGAGCTGGCTGAGGCAGGTATTCACCTCAACCAGTTTGTGGATCAGGGTACGGCGGGTGATTTCGGTCGGATGCGCGGTCAGCACCAGCTCGATAGAGATGTCGTCTACCGCCTTTTGCAGATCTTTGGTGCTGAGCTGTTTATCTTTCAGCCGGGTAAACAGCTGCGCCAAGGCTTCCGGATTGCTCGCCGCCTCACCGTGTGGCGAAATGCTGTGATACTGCTCGGCCACGTTGGTCAGATTGAGGAACTGGCTGAACGCGCGCGCTACCGGCAGCAACTCGTCGTTGGACAGGTTTTGCAGCGTCGACAGCAGTTCCTTGCGGTGTGCTTCATTACCAGCACGTGAAGATTTGGAAAGCTTACGGATAGTTTCAACGCGATCGAGAATATGCTCGCCCAGCGCGTCTTTGATGGTATCGCCGAGCAATTTGCCGAGCATACTGACATTACTTCGCATTGCCGAATATTGTTCGTTCATATAACCCCTGGCTCAATTCTCTGTATACCTCCGTCACTCAAGTTGCCGTGTTGTTAACCACAACTTGAAATCTGTGGGTACCTGATTTTCATCTTGTAAGTAAATTTCACGTGTTAGGTAAAGACTGCCGGTTTTATCTCACCACGCTCCTGCCCAATGGTTAATTGACACTATTTTTAGCAAAAAAACATCAAAATCGGTGCATTTTGTGAAATTTAATTACGGGCTGCTGGTTATCAGTCTGGCTTATCGGCTTAATTTTCTGCACCTGAAGAGTAGGGAAACTCCCTACTCCTAACGTGTTTTTATTGCTGGCAGAAGTGATCGACCAGTTGCCCCAGCAGCTTGCGGGTGGGTTCGATAAACGCCGTGTCGAGGTATTCATCTGGCTGATGCGCCTGGTTGATTGAACCCGGCCCCAGCACCAGCGTTGGGCACACTTCCTGTACGAATGGCGCTTCGGTGCAGTAGTTGACCACTTCGGTACGTGAACCCAGCAGTTTCTCAATCACCGCCACCATATGGTGATCGGTTGGGCACTCGTAGCCCGGGATCGGCGGATGCAGCTCATCAATTGACAAGCGCCCAGGCCAGCGCTGGCTGACTGGTGCCAGTGCCTCGTGCAGCAGTTCATTGATGTTATCCAGCGTCATACCCGGCAGCGGGCGGATATCCATATGCAGTTCACAGCAGGCGCAGATACGGTTGGCCGCATCTCCACCGCTGATATGGCCGAAGTTCATGGTGGGATAAGGCACGGCAAACGCCGGGTTGTTGTAGCGCTCTTGCAGCGTTTTGCGCAGTTCCATCAAATGCCCGATGGATTCATGCATCAGATCGATTGCGTTGACGCCGCGTGCCGGATCGCTCGAATGGCCCGATTGACCCACGATGCGGATAGCATTGGAGATATGGCCTTTGTGCGCGCGCACCGGTTTCAGCGACGTTGGTTCACCGATAATGGCAAAGTCCGGGCGGATTTTGGTGGAGGCGGCGAAATAGCGCGCTCCGGCCATGGTCGTTTCTTCGTCTGCGGTGGCCAGAATGTACAGCGGCTTGGTCAGCTTGCTGGCATCAATATCCCGTACCGCGTCCAGAATAAAGGCGAAGAAGCCTTTCATGTCGGCGGTGCCCAGCCCGTACAGTTTGTTGTCGTGCTCGGTCAGGGTGAACGGATCGCGCGTCCAGCGGCCTTCATCGTAAGGCACGGTGTCGGTATGGCCCGCCAGCAGCAGGCCGCCGCTGCCCGTGCCAATGCTGGCCAGCAGGTTAAATTTATTGCGCGTATCCGGTACTGGCTGCACGTCAACGCGGAAGCCTAAATCGGCGAACCAACCGGCCAGCAAGTTGATTAATGCTTCATTACTATGATCGAGGGCACCATCGGTGGCGCTGATCGACTTCGTTCTGATCAACGCCCGGTACAGCTCAATAAATGGGGGTAATTTCATCTTCACTGTTGACAGCCTTTGGTTAGGATAGTATCAATATTCATGCATTTATTCTGAATAAAAATACATTAAGCTGGAGCGTAAGGGAATACGAACCCTGGATGTTGATAAAACATCAACGCTCGACCACGTGGGTGAACGGCGCAACAACGCGACCAAGCCCTGCTGACGGGGCGCAAGTGCCTCTACTTTAAGCCAAAAAGGTGAAAGGCCACATGTTGAATACGCTGATTGTTGGAGCCAGCGGTTACGCCGGAGCGGAGCTCACGGCTTATCTGAATCGCCACCCACACATGAACATAACCGCTTTAGCGGTTTCAGCGCAAAGTGCAGATGCAGGAAAATTACTTTCTGAGCTGCATCCGCAGTTAAAAGGCATCGTTGATCTGCCGTTGCAGCCGCTGGTGAACGTGGCGGAAGCGGCAAAAGGGATCGACGTGGTGTTCTTGGCAACGGCACACGAAGTCAGCCACGATATTGCCCCAGAGTTTTTAGCGGCAGGCTGCGTGGTGTTCGATCTCTCAGGTGCGTTCCGCGTGCAGGACACCGATTTTTATCGCCAATATTATGGCTTTGAACATCAGCATGCTGACTGGCTGGCCAAGGCGGTATACGGTCTGGCGGAGTGGCAGAGCGAAAAAATCAAAGAAGCACAGCTGATCGCCGTGCCGGGTTGCTACCCAACCGCGGCTCAGTTGACGCTGAAACCGCTGATCGACAAACAACTGCTGAATCTGGACCAATGGCCAGTAATCAACGCCGTCAGCGGCGTCAGCGGTGCCGGGCGTAAAGCCAGCGTCACCACCAGCTTCTGCGAAGTCAGCCTGCAACCTTACGGCCTGTTCAACCATCGTCACCATCCAGAAATCACCGCGCATTTGGGCATCCCGGTGATCTTTACGCCGCATCTGGGTAGTTTCCCGCGGGGTATTCTGGAAACCATCACCTGCCGCCTGAAAACGGGCGTCACCGCGCAGGATGTGGCAGCGGCCTATCACGCGGCTTACGACGATAAACCGCTGGTGCGGTTGTACGACAAGGGTGTGCCAGCGCTGAAGTCGGTGGTGGGCCTGCCGTTCTGCGATATCGGTTTTGCCGTGCAGGGCGAGCATCTGATCGCCGTCGCAGCGGAAGACAATCTGTTGAAAGGTGCAGCCGCTCAGGCGGTGCAGTGCCTGAATATCCGTTTTGGGTTCCCGGAAACCCAATCATTAATTTAAATCAGCGTGAGCAAAGCGATGAACCCATTAATTATCAAACTCGGTGGTGTGTTACTGGACAGTGAAGAAGCGCTGGAGCGCTTGTTTACCGCGCTGGATATCTATCGCCAGGAACATCAGCGCCCGCTGGTGATCGTCCACGGCGGCGGTTGCGTGGTGGATGAACTGATGAAGCAACTTTCTCTGCCCGTGGTGAAGAAGAACGGCCTGCGCGTCACGCCTGCCGATCAGATCGACATCATTACCGGTGCTCTAGCCGGTACTGCCAACAAGACTCTGCTGGCGTGGGCGGTTAAACACAAGATCAGTGCGGTTGGGCTGAGCCTGGCCGACGGCGGCAGCGTTGCCGTAACCCAGCTCGACCCGGCGTTGGGCCACGTTGGCAATGCACAGCCAGGTTCGCCTGCGCTGCTCAATACGCTGCTGGCGGCTGGCTATCTGCCGGTGATCAGTTCCATCGGCATTACCGCCGAAGGCCAACTGATGAATGTGAATGCCGATCAGGCCGCCACAGCGCTGGCCGCAACCTTAGGTGCAGATTTGATCCTGCTGTCGGATGTCAGTGGCATTCTCGACGGTAAAGGGCAGCGCATCGCGGAAATGACGGCGCAAAAAGCAGAACAACTGATTGCTCAGGGCATCATTACTGATGGTATGGTAGTGAAGGTGAACGCGGCACTGGATGCAGCGCGTACCCTTGGCCGCCCGGTGGATATCGCCAGCTGGCGCAATGCCGAAAAGCTTCCTGCTCTGTTTAATGGTGTGTCGATTGGCACCCGGATCCTCGCTTAAATTTAGAATTAAAAAGGAATAACACAATGCAAAACAAAGGCATCAAGAAAATCGTTCTGGCGTACTCTGGCGGCTTGGATACTTCGGCCATCATTCCATGGCTGAAAGAAAACTACGGCGGCTGCGAAGTGGTAGCTTTCGTGGCAGATATCGGCCAGGAGCGCAGCGATCTGGAAGGCGTTGAGCAGAAAGCTCTGCAATCCGGTGCCTCTGAGTGTCACGTGGTTGATCTGCGTGAAGAATTCATCCGTGACTATGTTTATCCGGTGCTGCAAACCGGTGCGCTGTATGAAGGCAGCTACCTGTTGGGCACCTCCATGGCGCGCCCGATCATCGCTAAAGCCCAGGTTGAGCTGGCGCTGAAAGTGGGTGCAGACGCGCTGTGCCACGGTGCGACCGGTAAAGGCAACGATCAGGTGCGTTTCGAAACCACCTATACCGCGCTGGCTCCACATCTGAAAGTGGTTGCGCCATGGCGTGAGTGGAACCTGCGTTCCCGTGAAGCGCTGCTGGATTACCTGAAAGAACGTAATATCCCGACCACCGCGTCGCTGGAAAAAATCTACAGCCGTGATGAAAACGCTTGGCACATTTCAACCGAAGGCGGCGTGCTGGAAAGCCCGTGGAATGCGCCGAACAAAGATTGCTGGGTGTGGACCGTAGATCCGCTGGAAGCGCCGGATCAGCCTGAGCACGTGACGGTGACCGTGGCGAAAGGCTGCGTGGTGGCGGTGAACGGCGAAGCGATGAGCCCGTACAAATGCCTGGAAACCCTGAACGTGCTGGGTGCCAAGCATGGCGTTGGCCGTATCGACATCGTAGAAAACCGCTTGGTGGGCATCAAATCCCGCGGTTGCTATGAAACCCCAGGGGGCACCATCATGGTGGCTGCGCTGCGTGGCGTCGAGCAACTGGTGTTGGATCGCGACAGCTTCAAGTGGCGTGAGCAGTTGGGCCTGGAAATGTCTTACGTGGTGTACGATGGCCGCTGGTTCGCGCCGCTGCGTCGCTCCATTCAGGCTTCTGCCCAAGCGTTGGCCGAAGAAGTGAACGGCGAAGTGGTACTGCAACTGTATAAAGGCCAGGTGACGGCGATTCAGAAAAAATCTGCCAACAGCCTGTACTCCGAAGAGTTTGCGACCTTCGGCGAAGACGAAGTTTACGATCACAGCCATGCGGGCGGCTTTATCCGCTTGTTCTCGCTCTCTTCCCGTATTCGCGCGTTGAACGAGAAGAAAAAGTAACCTTGGTTTAGCGTCAATTTGAGGGGCGCAGCATGCTGCGCCCTTTCGCATACTTATTCAGGAGCAAGATTATGGCACTTTGGGGCGGACGCTTCAGTCAGGCAGCGGATCAGCGGTTCAAACAATTAAACGATTCTCTGCGTTTCGATTATCGCCTGGCGGAACAGGACATTGTTGGCTCCGTAGCCTGGTCAAAAGCGCTGGTGACCGTCAATGTACTGACGGCGGTGGAGCAACAACAACTTGAACAGGCGCTGAATGCGTTGCTGGTAGAAGTGCAGGCCGATCCGTTGGCGATCGTCAAAAGCGATGCGGAAGATATTCACAGTTGGGTAGAGCAGAAGCTGATCGATAAAGTCGGCGATCTGGGTAAGAAGCTGCATACCGGCCGCAGCCGTAACGATCAGGTGGCTACCGATCTGAAACTGTGGTGCAAACATCAGGTCAGCGAGCTGCATCAGGCGATCATCCAACTGCAACAAGCGCTGGTAGAAACCGCCGAGGCTAATCAAGATGCGGTGATGCCGGGGTATACCCATCTTCAACGTGCGCAGCCGGTTACTTTTGCACACTGGTGCCTGGCTTATGTAGAGATGCTGGCGCGGGATGAAAGCCGACTGCAAGATACGCTGAAGCGCCTGGATGTCAGCCCACTGGGCTGCGGTGCGCTGGCGGGGACGGCTTATCCGATCGACCGTGAGCAACTGGCTGGCTGGTTAGGCTTTGCCTCTGCGACCCGTAATAGCTTGGATAGCGTTTCCGATCGTGACCATGTGCTGGAACTGTTGTCCAACGCTGCCATCAGCATGGTGCATTTATCGCGCTTTGCCGAAGACCTGATCTTCTTCAACAGCGGCGAAGCGGCATTTGTTGAGCTTTCCGATCGCGTGACTTCGGGTTCATCCCTGATGCCGCAGAAGAAAAACCCGGATGCGCTGGAGCTGATCCGTGGCAAATGTGGGCGCGTACAGGGTGCGCTGACCGGCATGATGATGACTTTGAAAGGGCTGCCGCTGGCTTACAACAAAGACATGCAGGAAGACAAAGAAGGGCTGTTCGATGCACTCGACACCTGGATGGACTGCTTGCAGATGGCGGCGCTGGTGCTGGACGGTATTCAGGTGAAACGCCCACGTTGCCAGGAAGCGGCGCAACAGGGTTATGCCAACTCCACCGAACTGGCTGATTATCTGGTGGCCAAAGGCGTGCCGTTCCGTGAAGCGCACCACATTGTGGGTGAAGCGGTGGTTGAGGCGATTCGTCAGGGCAAGCCGCTGGAAGATCTGCCGTTGGCAGACCTGCAAAAATTCAACCCAGTGATTGGTGACGACGTATATCCGGTTTTGGCGCTGCAATCTTGCCTGGACAAGCGTGCAGCCAAGGGCGGTGTTTCGCCGCAGCAGGTCGCGAGCGCGATTTCTGAGGCGAAGAAACGTCTGTTCTAAACTGTGTCAGGGGCTGCTTATGGCTGCCCCTGGTTATTTACCCTGCTAACCGGGCACACAGGTAACGGTTCAGGCTGACACCTTCCTCCATAGCGCTGATCGCCAAGCGCCGATGCTGCTCTGGCGTCAGGCGCAGTACCAATTTCCCACTGAAATTTTTCTCCGCCAGCGCTTCGGGTGGCGTTTCGCCGTTGGCGATCATGTCTGCCACCACCTGGGCTACCAGTTGTTCAATGCCATCCAGCGCACCGGTGCGGGTTGGAGCCAGCCAGGACAGAGAAGGGAATTCTGTACATAGCCCAACGTATTCGCCGTCTTCTGCTGACCAAGTGATCCGGTAAGTGTAATGCTCATGCAGTGTCATTTTCTTCCTCCAATCTAACTAGGCTGTGTCCCTTAATTGACCGTGATGCCGTCGCAACCCCAAAAGCCCGTCAGCAAGGCGGAGGGTGAAGGGCATAGTGGGCCTATGCTCAAGCCCGACAACGCCGGTGACGGGCTTTTGGGGCGCGACCCTGTGGGCTGGGGCCATTTGAGCGCGCTGCTGCGTTGTTCACCGCTGATTTGGTCCACCAAACTTCGCGGTTCACGCCTTGCCCCGCGCTCAAATGACCGCCAGCGGCACGCACGTGCAATTAAGGGACACAGCCTAATGCCGCTATCACCTGCCTGACTTGATAAACCTTTGCCATACCGCTGTCTGCACGTTGGATGTTAACTCGCGGATCACCCGGCCATGGCATGCTGTAAACTTTGTGACTACTACTACTCATCCGTGGGGCACCAAACCAACGGTTGCAGATTTTTGCCAGTTCATGAAATTTGATATTGGTCTGCCGTTGGCGAAGACTGGCTATAACGTCGCTGAGTTCTTTCATCCGTGCACTCTCAATATAGTATCATTAATAGTATCATTCAAGATATCTACGGATAAAAATGACGGCAGAAGAGGGTTTCGGCAACCAAGGGATAATAAATCTGGAGTGTATTACGCAAAAAACCGGGCGCAGTGGCCCGGTCTGGTGTCTTGCAGAGATGAATATTTATTCACCAGGGCAACGTTGGCAGCGTTCCGCCTCGGTTTCACCCAATTTCAGCTTGGCTTGCAGATCGCGCAGTGCGGTGCGCAGGCCTTCTTCAATCACCGGATGGTAAAACGGCATATCCAGCATCTGGTCGATGGTCATCTGTTGCTGGTGCGCCCAGGCTAGCAGATGAGCTATGTGTTCTACATCCGGGCCGATCATCTCGGCACCTAAAAAGCGCCCAGTACCTTGTTCACCATAGACGTGCAGAATACCTTTATTACGCAGCATCACGCGGGAACGGCCCTGATTTTCGAACGATACTTCACCCACTTCAAAGCAGCCACAGGCGCTAAATTTCTGGCTCAGCTCGCGGAAAGTGGAGCCGACCATGGCGATTTGCGGATCGGAGAACACCACAGAAATCGCGCTACGGCGCAGGCCTGGGTTAACTTCCGGGTAACTGCCGGCATTTTGCCCGGCAATACGCGCCTGATCGCTGGCTTCGTGCAGCAGCGGCAGTTGGTTACTGGCATCACCAGCGATGAAGATATGCGGTACGCTGGTTTGCATAGTCAGGCGATCGGCCTGCGGCACGCCTTTGGCATCAAGCTCCAGGCGGGTATTTTCCAGACCGAGGTTGTCTACATTCGGGCGGCGGCCGGTGGCGGCCAATACGTAATCCACCAGTATTTCCTGCGCCTGGCCATGTTTATCCTGGTAGCGGATAAACACTTTTTCGCCTTCGCGCTGCATGATGTCTACCTTCACGTCTGGGTCGAGATAGAACTCTTCCCCCAGCGTTTTAGCGGCATATTCACGCACGATGCTGTCAGTTAGCGGACCAACACCCCCACCAACGCCAAACACTTTGGTGTTGACCCCGAGGCGGTGCAGCGCCTGGCCCAGTTCCAACCCGATGACACCCGGCCCGAACACGGCGACCGACTGCGGTAAATCATCCCAGTTGAATACGTCGTCATTGACGATCAGGCGATCGCCCAACTCGTTCCACGGCGCAGGCCAACTTGGGCGTGAACCGGTCGCGATCACGATACGCTGTGCCACAATACGCGTATGTTCATCTACCTGCAGGGTATTGTCGTCGATAAAGCGGGCATAACCCTGAATTTTGTCGGCTGCCGGGATGCTGTCGACGCCTTCCAGCACAAAACCGACAAAGCGGTCGCGCTCGCGTTTGACGCGATCCATCACTTCGCGGCCATTGATGGTGGTTTTGCCCGCAGGGTGTACGCCAAAACCCGGTGCGCGTTCAATCTGATGCACCGCTTCTGCCGCAGCAATCAAGAGTTTGGAGGGCATACAGCCAACGCGAGCGCAGGTGGTGCCATAAGGCCCGCCTTCAATCATCACCACATTAGGGGTAGAGAGTTTGGCTGCGCGATAAGCCCCCAATCCGGCTGTGCCACCGCCGATCACTGCTACATCAACATTCAACTGTTTCATATCCACTCCTGAATACCCTGAGTTTTCAGCCCATCTGGTATAAAAAAGGCGGGTCAGTGCCCGCCAAAAGTTCACGTGTTTTTCAAACGGTACATTGTTGAGTACCGAATGAAACCCGTCGGGTATTTTTTCTTATTAGGCTGACAGGAAAGCTTCCAGATCGTCGCTGCCACCGATATGGCGACCGCCGATAAATACCTGTGGCACGGTCGCGCGGCCACTGACAGCGCGCAGACTGACGGTAGTGGCATCTTGACCCAGCACGATCTCTTCGTACTGCATGCCGCGCTCTTGCAGCATTTGTTTGGCTTTGGCGCAGAATGGGCAGCCCGGTTTGGTGAACAGGGAGACGGATTCCTGCACCTTGTACTCTGGAGCCAGGTATTTCAGCATGGTGTCAGCATCAGAGACCTCAAACGGGTCGCCCGGCTTGTTGGGTTCGACGAACATTTTTTCCACTACGCCATTACGTACCAGCATGGAATAGCGCCATGAGCGTGGGCCAAAGCCCAGATCGGCCTTCTCCACCAGCATGTTCATCCCTTTGGTGAATTCGCCGTTGCCGTCTGGCACAAAGGTAATGTTTTCTGCGTGCTGGTCTGCCTTCCAAGCGTTCATCACGAAGGTATCGTTGACCGAAACGCACAGGATGCTGTCAACGCCGTGCTGCTTGAACACGCTGGACAGCTCGTTATAGCGCGGCAGATGGCTGGAAGAGCAGGTTGGAGTGAATGCGCCTGGCAGAGAAAACAGGATCACGGTTTTGTCTTTAAACAGGTCATCAGTGGTGACATCAATCCATTGGTCGCCCTGGCGGGTGTGGAAAGTAACCTGAGGGACTTTTTTGCCTTCTTGACTGGTAAACATGAATTAACCCCTTAATTAGGAAAATAATTTTTTGCTTCTTGCGCGGTATCGCTTCGTTGGGGGGCATTATTCATGCTTGGGCTTGATAGATCTAATCACTCATTGCTATCTTATCTATCGCCATGAGCTATCATGGCTAGGAGGTAAATAATGAATATTCGTGATTTAGAGTATCTGGTTGCTTTGGCTGAGCACCGCCATTTCCGGCGTGCTGCCGACTCATGCCACGTCAGCCAGCCCACGCTGAGTGGGCAGATCCGCAAGCTGGAAGATGAACTCGGTGTGATGCTGCTCGAACGCACCAGCCGTAAAGTGTTATTCACTCAGGCGGGCTTATTGCTGGTGGAGCAGGCGCGTACCGTGCTGCGCGAAGTCAAGGTTCTGAGAGAAATGGCCAGCCAGCAGGGTGAAGCCATGTCCGGGCCGCTGCATATCGGCCTGATCCCCACCGTGGGGCCTTATCTGCTGCCGCAGATTATCCCAACGCTGCATAAAACCTTTCCCAAGCTGGAAATGTACCTGCATGAAGCGCAAACCCATCAACTGCTGGCGCAGCTCGACAGCGGCAAGCTGGACTGTGCGATTCTGGCGTTGGTGAAAGAAACCGAAGCCTTCATTGAAGTGCCGCTATTTGACGAGTCGATGAAACTGGCCGTGTATTCCGATCACCCTTGGGCGCAGCGCGATCGCGTGGCGATGCCGGATTTGGCAGGGGAAAAACTGCTGATGCTGGAAGATGGCCATTGCCTGCGCGATCAGGCGTTGGGCTTCTGCTTCCAGGCCGGTGCGGATGAAGATACCCACTTCCGCGCCACCAGTTTGGAAACGCTGCGCAATATGGTAGCGGCGGGCAGCGGAATTACGCTGTTGCCAGCGCTGGCGGTGCCCAATGAGCGCGAGCGTGATGGTGTTTGCTATCTCGATTGCTACAAGCCGGAACCGAAGCGCACCATTGCGTTGGTGTATCGCCCCGGTTCCCCGCTGCGTGGCCGTTATGAGCAGTTAGCCGAAGCGATCCGCGAGCACATGCAGAATTACCTCGGCACTGCCTTAAAACAGGCGGTTTAAACCGTTCAGCGCGGCAACGCGATAGGCTTCGGCCATGGTCGGATAGTTGAAGGTGGTATTAACAAAATACTCGATAGTATTGCCTTCACCTTTCTGTTCCATGATCGCCTGGCCGATGTGAATGATCTCTGCCGCACGTTCACCGAAGCAGTGGATCCCCAGGATCTGCAAGGTTTCGCGGTGGAACAGGATCTTCAGACTGCCGACGCTCATCCCGGCGATCTGTGCCCGGGCCAAATGTTTGAACTGGGCGCGGCCTACCTCATACGGCACCTTCATGGCGGTCAACTCCTGCTCGGTTTTACCGACGGAGCTGATTTCCGGAATGGTGTAAATGCCGGTTGGGATATCTTCGATCAGGTGCCCGCTGGCGGCACCGGAGGAAATCGCCTGCGCGGCGATGCGGCCTTGATCGTAGGCGGCTGAGGCCAGGCTTGGGTAGCCGATCACATCACCCACGGCGTAAATATGGGCTACCGCCGTCTGATACATGCTGTTGACCTTCAGCAGGCCACGGCTGTCAGACTCCAGGCCAACATTCTCCAGCCCCAGCGAATCGGTATTGCCGGTGCGGCCGTTGGCGTACAGCAGGCAGTCGGCCTTCACTTTTTTGCCCGACTTCAAGTGCACAATCACGCCATCTTCCGTGCCTTCGATCTTCTCGAACTCTTCGTTGTGGCGAATCACCACGCCGTTATTCCAGAAGTGATAAGACAGCGAATCCGACATTTCCTGATCGAGAAACGCCAGCAGACGATCGCGCGTGTTGATTAAATCCACTTTTACGTTTAAACCGCGGAAGATCGACGCATATTCGCAGCCAATCACCCCAGCACCGTAGATAATCACGTGGCGTGGTTCGTGGTTCAGCTCGAGAATGGAATCGCTGTCGTAAATGCGTGGATGTTTAAAATCAACGCTGGTCGGACGGTAAGGGCGTGAACCGCAGGCGATCACGATATTGTCGGCGCGAATGGTGTCCTGAGTGCCGTCTTTATAGCGAACGCTGACGGTATTGGCGTCGATAAAGCGAGCATCGCCGGCAAACAGTTTGCATTGGTTGCGCTCATAAAAGCCTTGGCGCATGCGGGTTTGCTGGTTAATGACGCTGTCGGCGTGGCGTAAAATGTCAGGGAAAGTGGCACTGAGGGTGCGGGAGTTATTGTAAAGCGGGTTCTGGTTGAATTCGATGATGCGGCTGACCGCGTGGCGGAGGGCTTTTGAGGGGATGGTACCCCAATGAGTACAGCCGCCGCCCACGTTGTTGTACCGTTCAATCACGGCCACGCGGGCACCTTGTTTCACCAGCCCCATAGCGGCGCCTTCACCACCAGGGCCCGAGCCAATAACAATGGCGTCAAATTGATAGTGCTGTTGCATGTAGGATAGACCTGTTCTTATACAAGATTACAACGGTATCTTAACATCATAGCGCTGTGTGCCCAATGACCAGTAGCCTTTTCAAGACAGTTTCTTGTACAGGCGGCTATCAACTGCGCGTTATGACCGGTATTTTCCAGGCCCCAGTTTAAGATTATTGTGGCAGCAGGCTTAAAAACCCGTTGCCTGCGAAATCACGTTATCCCACCCTAAACTGTGCGCTGAGCCAGCCGGAAAACGCCATCATGGCGGCGCTTTCGGCTCGCGATTGCAACCGCGTTAGCCAGTAGCCTCCAAGGTTGATTGCAGCGGGAAAAGGGCGCACAAGTCTCTCCGTTTGCAGCAGGTGATTGAAAATCTTACAGGGAGCGAGCGCAATACCCGTCCCCAAAAGCGCGGCTTCGATCATGGTCAAGGAAGAGTCGAATATCATCACCGGGTGCGCGGGCGAAGGCGGATGTTCGTTAATGCTCTGCAACCAGTGGCTCCACTCATCACGGCGAAAAGAACGCAGCAGCGTAAATTTATGCACGTCAGCAGGTTGCTGTAACTGCTGGGCAATCGCTGTAGTGCACAGCGGAGACAGTGGGGCATCGCAAATAAACCGTGCCTCTGTGCCGTGCCAGGCTCCGCTACCGAAGCGAATGGTGTAATCGTGGCCTTCGGCGGCCGGATCAACGCGATTATTGTGGGTGGAGAGTTGCAGTTCAATATGCGGATGATGGCGGTTGAAATCATCCAAACGCGGCAACAGCAAACCTACAGCAAAGCTCCCCACCACACCCACTTTGAGTTTTTCGCGCACTTGCCCGGCAGAGAAGCGATCCAGAGTATTGGCAATACGATCGAAAGAGTCATTTAACACCGGCAACAGACTTTCGCCTTCGGTGGTTAACATCAGTCCGCGCGAAACACGCACAAACAATTGGCAACCCAGTAGCTGTTCTAGTGATTTCACCTGCTGGCTGACCGCCGCATGGGTGACATGCAGTTCAATCGCAGCATTAGTAAAGCTTAGATGACGCGCAGCTGCTTCGAAAGATCTGAGCGCATTGAGCGGAATGTAAGGGCGAACCACGATTTTACCTGTAAGATTTTCTTTTATCAGACGCTAAAATTAACAGTTTGTTGCGGCCTGTCAAACTGGGCAAACTGCACGCGAAACAACAACCCGGAAGGTTAAACACAGTGAAATTAATTTCTCGAACGTTGATAGCGACGGCATTGGCATCGGTATGCTCTATGAGTATTGCAGCCGCCCCTGATGTGGAAACTACCGTGAGTAAGGCAATAAAACCGCTGATGCAGCAGCAAGGTATCCCCGGCATGGCGGTGGCGGTGATCGTTAAAGGCCAGCCTTACTACTTTACCTGGGGTATGGCTGATGAAGCACAGCATCGTCCGGTGACAGAAGACACCCTCTTTGAACTGGGCTCTGTGAGCAAAACCTTCACCGGGGTACTGGGTGGCGTCGCCGTGATAAAAGGCGAGATTGCGCTTAGCGATCCGGCCAGCAAATACTGGCCGGCACTTAACACACCGCAGTGGCGTGACATCACTCTGCTGCAATTGGCGACTTACAGCGCAGGTGGCTTGCCGTTGCAGGTTCCGGACGCAGTCACTGACGAGAATGGGCTGGTAAACTTCTATCAACAGTGGCAACCACAGTGGTCACCGGGAAAAACGCGTCAGTATGCAAACAGCAGTATCGGTCTTTTTGGGGTTTTAGCGGCAAAACCCAGCGGGCTCTCCTTTGAGCAAGCCATGCAACAACGCGTGTTCACGCCGCTTAAGCTCAATCACACCTTTATTACTGTACCGGATGCGGTCAAAAATTCTTACGCCTGGGGTTATCGCGATGGCAAACCCGTACGTGTATCACCGGGCATGCTAGATGCAGAATCCTATGGCGTGAAGTCCCCCATAAAAGATATGTCGCGCTGGATGCAGGCGAATATGGACCCGCAACAGGTCGCAGATAACACGTTACAGCAAGCTTTGGATCTGGCGCAAACGCGTTTTTATCGCACCGAGGCCTTATATCAGGGGCTGGGTTGGGAGATGCTTAACTGGCCAGCTCAGGCCGCAATGGCAGTGAGGGGGGCCGATAACCCGATCGCGATCGGGCCGCAGCAGGTGTTGGATGTGCAATCACATCCTCGTGTGGATGCATCATGGGTTCACAAGACGGGAGCAACCGGCGGGTTTGGTGCCTATGTCGCTTTTATCCCTGAAAAGCAGGTAGGGATCGTTATGCTGGCGAATAAAAACTATCCGAATACCGAGCGGGTAAAAGCCGCGATGCAAATTTTAAAGGCATTACAGTAATCGGGAGGGGCGGATTTTTTCGCCCCTAACGTCGTTCCTGTGAGCAGGATGGGTGACAGTGAACGTAGGTAGGAGCACCAGGAACTGTCTGCATGCGTAACGGGGTATTTTGACGAATCAGAAGGGTAAATCAGGTATAACATCACTCTTGCTACAAAAAACGCGTTGGCGTGGGATAGTTACCGTTTCCTAAGCAGTTCCCTATAAAGCGCCGTTGGCACCGTACAGAGCGCGTTTGTATAAATGCCGTTGCAATAAATTTGCTATATTGCCAATTCTGCGGCGTTAGACTGAGTGGATGGAATTTATCTGAATATGCACATTGGCGTCAGAGCACAACAAAAAGAACGGACGCGCCGTTCCCTCATTGAAGCGGCTTTCAGCCAGCTCAGTGCCGAACGCAGTTTTGCCAGCCTGAGCCTGCGTGAAGTCTCGCGGGAGGCCGGGATTGCGCCGACCTCGTTCTATCGCCACTTCCGCGACGTAGATGAACTGGGGCTCACCATGGTCGACGAAAGCGGCCTGATGCTGCGCCAACTGATGCGCCAGGCACGCCAACGCATTGCCAAAGGCGGTAGCGTGATCCGCACGTCGGTATCCACGTTTATGGAATTTATCGGTAACAATCCCAATGCATTCCGGCTGTTGCTGCGTGAGCGTTCCGGGACTTCTGCGGCATTTCGCGCGGCGGTAGCGCGTGAAATCCAACATTTTATTGCCGAACTGGCAGATTATCTCGAGCTGGAAAACCATATGCCGCGCAGCTTTACCGAAGCGCAGGCGGAAGCGATGGTGACCATTGTGTTCAGTGCCGGTGCGGAAGCGCTGGATGTGGATATCGAACAGCGGCGGAAGCTCGAGGAACGGTTAGTGTTGCAATTGCGGATGATTTCCAAAGGGGCTTATTACTGGTATCGTCGCGAGCAAGAAAAAGCATCTGTATCCCGCGTATAACAAGGTGAAAATAATGGAAAAATCCT
Source organism: Serratia sp. HNCC26DJ206 (assembly GCF_057180605.1). Taxonomy (NCBI): domain Bacteria; kingdom Pseudomonadati; phylum Pseudomonadota; class Gammaproteobacteria; order Enterobacterales; family Yersiniaceae; genus Serratia; species Serratia sp. HNCC26DJ206. Next base: position 4,902 of record NZ_JBXUGP010000030.1, on the reverse strand, counting down.
GTCGTGAGAATGGTACTTTACTGCTGGCGTTAATTGCCGGTCTGTCGATTAACGGCTCTTTTGCCGCGCTGTTCAGCTCGGTGGTGCCGTTCTCGATCTTCCCGTTGATTGCTTTGGTGCTGGCGGTGTATTGCCTGCATCAACGTTACCTGAGCCGACCCATGCCGGAGGGGATGCCGAAGCTGGCCGCCGCCTGTTTCCTGCTGGGTATCCTGGGGTACAGTGCGATCGTCCGAGTGGAATACCCGCAGATTGGCTCTAACTTCCTGCCATCCATTGTCTGTGTTGCACTGGTATTCTGGATTGGATTCCAATTGAAGAGACGTGATTCTGCCGCGCAATAAGCTTTATTTCCAATGAAATGGCGGGCATCGAGCCCGCCTGATAATCTATCAGCGGCGTTCCAGCAACACACCGCATTCCATGTGGTGGGTGTAAGGGAACTGATCGAACAGCGCCAGGCGGCTGACCTTGTGGGTTGTCTGCAGTGTTTCCAGGTTGGCGCACAGCGTTTCCGGGTTGCAGGAAATGTACAGAATGCGTGGGTAAGCCTGCACCATCTTCAGAGTATCGTCATCCAGCCCGCTGCGTGGTGGATCGACAAAAATCGTCTCGCAATTATAACTCGCTAAATCAATCCCTTTCAGCCGGTTGAATTCACGCACGCCGTTCATTGCCTGAGTGAAATCCTCCGCCGCCATGCGGATGATCTGCACGTTGTCGATCTGATTGGCCGCAATGTTGTACTGAGCTGCGGCAACGGAAGGCTTGGCGATTTCAGTGGCCAGTACGCGTTCGAAGTTGCGCGCCAGCGCCAGTGAGAAATTGCCGTTACCGCAATACAGTTCCAGCAGATCGCCTTGCGAATCCTGCGTGACATCCAGCGCCCATTCCAGCATCTGCACGTTCATTGCGGCGTTGGGTTGGGTAAAACTGTTTTCTACCTGGCGATAAATCATGTCGCGACCGGCGACCGGCAATACTTCATCGACATAATCCTGATCCAGCATGATTTTCATCTTCGACGCGCGGCCAATCAATTGCACATCAAAGCCCTGTGCGCGTAGCGCATCGCGCAGTGCCGCCGCATCCTGCTGCCATTGTTCATCCAGCTTGCGGTGATACAGCAGCGAGGCAATGATTTTACCGCTTTGCGTGGACAGGTAATCAATCTGGAACAGTTTATGGCGCAGCACCGGGTTGGGTTTGATGGCGACGATCAACGCGTGCATCAGCTGGTTAATCAGTTCGCTGGCGGCTGGGAAGCTGTCGACGCGGATGCGCTGTTTGGTCTGCTGATCGAACATGATGTGATACATCTCGTCTTCATCATGCCAGATACGGAATTCCGCACGCATACGGTAGTGGCTGACGGGCGAGCGGAACACTTCCGGCTCAGGTGCCGTGAACGGTGACATCATCGTTCTCAGACGGGCAGTTTTCTCCGCCAGTTGGTCGTCATAGCGTTCAATGGGCAAAATCTCGGGCGTCATGGCTCTTCTCGTCAGGCAAATTGGATCAGCGTGGATTGTAGGGAATCAAGCCGTGAAGTCCAGTTTTGTTAGGTTCGCGACCTTATTAGCTGTCTAGACATCTATTTTTATTGATCGTAGCATGGCCGTCCGGCCTCAAGCAGCGAGTGAAAAGGGAATCCAGTGTGAATCTGGAGCTGACGCGCAGCGGTATGGGGAAGTCACGGCGATAGCGTTTTTACGCAGACACTGTCCACTGCTGGATGGGAAGTCATCGCCCGGTGCTGGGTTGCCCACGGCAATCTGCAAATCCCAAGCCCGAAAACCTGCCGGTGTACGTCGCAAAATCCATGGCCGTCGCGAATTATCGGCTGTGATCCTGCGGCATCCGCCAATTAAGTTTGGATGCTTTTCTTTATGACAATGATAAAAAATACACTGCTGGCGGTGGTCTCTTCCGTGACGGCAGTTTCTGGATGGGCGCAAGACAACACCACAACCAACAACAGCGATACCCTGGTGGTGAGCGCCAATCGCTTCCCGCAGCCGGTTTCTTCCGTGCTGGCCCCGACCTCTGTTGTCACCCGCAATGATATCGATCGCTGGCAGGCCAAGAGCGTAGTCGACGTAATGCGCCGATTGCCGGGGGTGGATATCGCACAAAGTGGCGGCCTGGGGCAGAGTTCCGCTGTCTTTATACGCGGTACCGATTCCCGACATGTGCTGCTGTTGATTGACGGTATCCGCCTTAATCAGGCCGGTATCAGTGGCTCTTCTGATCTGAGCCAAATCCCGATTTCGCTGGTGCAAAAAGTCGAGTTTATCCGCGGGCCTCGCTCTGCCGTCTACGGTTCTGACGCCATTGGTGGGGTGATCAACATCATTACTACCCGTGAGAAGGCGGGTTCCTCACTTTCTGCCGGTGTCGGTTCCAATGGCTATCAGGGCTACGACGGTGCTACGCAACAGCAACTGGGGCAAAATACCGTCGCTACCTTGGCGGGCAATTATACCTATACCAGAGGGTTTGACGTGGTGGCCAACTTGCCGGACAGCTTTGGCAATCCGGCGCAGCCCGATCGTGATGGTTTCATGAGCAAATCGCTGTATGGCGAACTGCAACACCAGTTTACCGAGCAGTTGGGTGGGTTTGTGCGTGGCTATGGCTATGACAACCGCACGGCCTATGATGGTAGCTATAACTATCAAGATCCCCTGCATCCTGATGCTTTGCCCGATACCCGCCAGCTCTATAGCCAGTCGTGGGACAGCGGCCTGCGTTATCGCGAGGGGATTTATGCCACGCAGTTAACGGCCAGCTACAGCCACAGCAAAGACTATAATTATGACCCGAAATATGGTCGCTATTCCCCCTCCGCAACCCTGGATGACGCCACACAATATAATGTGCAGTGGGGAAATCACTTCCAGGTGGCTCAAGGCAGTGTCAGCACCGGCGTTGACTGGCAGGAGCAGAAGCTCGAACCGGGCACCGCTTATATCACCGACAGCAAAAGCCAGCGCAATACCGGCCTGTATCTGACTGCACAACAACAGTTTGACGCTATTACTCTGGAAGGGGCGGTGCGTGGTGACGATAACTCACAATTTGGTTGGCACAATACCTGGCAAACCAGCGCCGCTTGGGAGTTTGTTGAAGGCTATCGTGCGATTGCTTCTTACGGTACTGCGTTTAAAGCGCCGACTCTTGGGCAGCAATATGGCGACTTTGCTGGTAATCCGAATTTGAAACCGGAAGAGAGCCAGCAGTGGGAAGGGGGCTTTGAAGGGCTGACTGGCCCGGTAAACTGGCGTGTGACGGGGTATCGTAACGATATCGATAACCTGATTGGTTATACTTCCAGCAGTTCCATTCCTGCTTATTACAATGTGGATCAGGCTACGATTAAAGGTATCGAAGCCACTGCCTCCTTTGATACCGGGCTATTTACCCATCAGATCAGCTATGACTATGTTGATCCGCGCAATGCCAAAACCAATGAGGTGTTGGTTCGTCGTTCTAAGCAGCAGGTCAAGTACGAACTGGATTGGCAGATCAAGGATTTCGACTGGGCAGTCACTTATCAATATCTGGGGGAACGCTATGACACTGATTACAGCACCTACCCAGAGCAGCGTGTCAGACTGGGCGGTGTCAGCCTGTGGGATCTCGCAGTTTCGTATCCGGTCACATCTCATCTGACAGTTCGTGGTAGAATTGCCAACCTGTTTGATAAAGATTACGAGACGGCTTATGGCTACGTTACTCCAGGAAGAGAATATTACCTCACTGGAAGCTATATCTTCTAAAAGCGCCGTGACACCGCGCCCGACGGTGCTGATATTTGATTCCGGCGTTGGTGGGTTATCGGTGTATCAGGAGGTTCGGCAACTGCTGCCGGATCTCCACTATATTTATGCCTTCGATAACGTGGCATTTCCCTATGGTGAGAAATCCGAAGAGTTCATCGTGGAACGTGTGCTGGAGATCGTCAGTGCCGTTCAGCAGCGCCATCCTCTGGCGATTGTCATCATCGCCTGCAATACCGCCAGTATTGCCTGCCTGCCTGCGCTACGTGAACGCTTTACTTTCCCGGTGGTTGGTGTGGTGCCTGCGATCAAGCCTGCGGCTAAACTGACGGCAAATGGCATCGTTGGTTTGCTGGCGACACGTGGCACTGTTCAGCGCTCTTATACTCATGAGCTGATTTCCCGTTTCGCGACCGATTGCAAAATCGAATTGCTGGGTTCTTCGGAACTGGTGGAACTGGCAGAAGCCAAGCTGCATGGCGAAGAAGTGCCACTGGCTGCGCTGAAGAAAATCCTGCAGCCGTGGCTGAATATGCGTGAGCCACCGGATACGGTGGTGTTGGGATGTACCCATTTTCCTCTTTTATCTGAAGAACTGATGCAGGTCCTGCCAGAGGGAACGCGGCTGGTGGATTCCGGTGCGGCCATTGCCCGTCGTGCTGCCTGGCTTATCTCGGCGCAAGAAGGTTTGGTCTCAACCCAGGAAGAGAATCTGGCCTATTGCATGGCACTGAATGAAGATACTGACGCATTGTTGCCCGTTTTACAGGGCTACGGCTTTAAATCGTTGAAAAAATTGCCACTTTAAATACATTTTGATTAAACATTCAACGGTCGGCAGAAAAAGTGAATTTAGGGGTTGCGGCGCTCTGAGAACTCCCTATAATGCGCCTCCACTGACCGGGAACAACGAACTCTTTATAGCAAAGAATGTCGCCCAGTCAGGAAGAAGCAACCCGGTGAAAACACCGCATCTCAGCAGAGAAAAAAGGTTGACTCTTCAGCGGGAAAGCGTAATATGCACCTCCCGCGTTACCGAGAAACATGCCGGTAACCAACGCTCTTTAACAATTTATCAGACAATCTGTGTGGGCACTCACAAGACGATATCCAGCCACTT